>NZ_JAWDIY010000001.1:0-453078 GCF_032380655.1 Diplocloster hominis
AAGACGGATTTTGAGAAGAAGTGGATAATTCATAAGCATAGCCTCCTAAAAATATATTTTTCTAAGAGGCTTCGCCGCACATTTTTGGATATATGTCAAGTGTTTTTGCAAAAAAGCAGAGAATATTTTTATACATTCTCTGCTTTTTCCTTAACTAAATGACATTGCCGGGATAACCTCATATTTTTCACGATTCAAATGTGTGATCACCGCATGGGCGGATTCCAGGGACACCTCGTACTCGTTTGAATTCCCTCCAAATAATACCGCAATCCTTTTCAGTTCCATTTTTAGACCCTCCTCTGATCTGATTGGTCTTCTGATCCACTTTATTTCAAATAATCTGTCTGTTATTGCTATGAGACGTAAGTGCCTGTATTATAGGCACTTACGTGCGATGCATGAAAAATAGTCAGCGAGATTTTTTCGAGCGCTACTATTTTTTCATTTCGTTTTTAGCAGTGGATACGCGACTCGTTTTAAGATGTTTTCATAGTATCAGAGTTTTGAGGAAAGTCCTTTAAGTTTGATTTATAAGTTTATTAAGATATTCTTATTTTCCGCTTAACATTGCAGGTACATGCTGTTTTTTGACAGATTCCGGGGCTGATTGACCGGCCGGTTTTTTAGAGGGGAATTTTGATCATTCATTATCCGAAATTTTCTCTTCTCAATTGCCAGATAATGTGTTATCATATATTCGTGTCTGAAGGAATCTGACTTTTCAGACTACGATTCAGACCCAAAAAGAAATGGATTTGCGCAAGAGCGTAATTATTATCCCAAATTTTTTAATTCATTTTCTTCTGTTTTTTTGTAATTCAGTAAATTTCTGATTGAAACCCATTGGCAGGTCTTGATGCATATTCTGTCCATTCCCCTGTAAAAAGCAAGTATACTTATTCAAATTATATCCCTTGTTGTTTTCTGTACAGGAATACCATAATTCCAAATATTTCTTAAATTAATCCCAAATTGACAATAATATATTTAACCAGGCAGCCGGGGACGTGCTCTCCACCTATTCCGGATTACATAAGGGGGTGGTGACTATGAGTACTTATGAAGAATTCATGATCATATTGACCGCAGTGTCGCTGTTCATGACGATTCTTAATTTTACGCATAAAAAATAGCCGTCCTAGCCCTAGCAAGCTGACGACTATTTTTTCGTTTAGTTTTGACCGGGTCAGGTGAGGTGCACTCACCTTCCGGCTGTCTTGTTAAGTATATTATATTGATTCATTTTATAAATGTCAATCATTTAATTGCCATACATGAAACGCGCACAGTAAACGACCAATTCTAATAAAGATTCCATATAAGCAATAATATATTTAACCAGGCAGCCGGGGACGTGCTCCCACCTATTCCGGATTACAGAAGGAGGGTGGTGCCTATGAGTACATATGAGGAATACATGATCATATTGACCGTGGTTTCGTTGATCGTGACGATTCTGAATTTTACGCATAAAAAATAGCCGTCCTAACCCTAGCAAGGTGACGACTATTTTTTTCGTTTAACCTACAGGGACAGGTGAGGTGCACTCACCTTCCGGCTGTCTTGTTAAGTATATTATATTGATTCATTTTATAAATGTCAATCATTATAATCTACTGTAATCTGTACAATCTATGCTGCAGTTCATGCTGCCCACATATTTCTTATCGCTGTGACGGAACACCTCTCCCAGTCCCCGGCGCTCACCGCATACCATCACCGTTCAGAAGCACCCGACCGGACCACTGCTTCTGAATCTGGTCGCGGACCACGGCCGGCTCCCCATTCACGAACACATAAGAAAATCCTTCCCCCAGTACCTCCGGCCGATCATAGTCCGCATCCGTATCAATCCGGTCCAGATCGAACACCACCAGATCCGCATCCATTCCCTCCCTGATCAGCCCTTTGGAACTTAAATTGCACACCGCCGCCGGCACAGAAGTCATCTTCCTTACTGCCGTCTCCAGATCCAGTACTTTTTCCTCTTTCACATACTTCTCAAGCACTCTCGGAAAGGTACCATACAGCCGGGGATGCAC
The DNA here is from genome assembly GCF_032380655.1 of Diplocloster hominis. NCBI lineage: Bacteria > Bacillati > Bacillota > Clostridia > Lachnospirales > Lachnospiraceae > Diplocloster > Diplocloster hominis. Next base: position 2,046 of record NZ_JAWDIY010000001.1, read on the forward strand.
AAGTCCGCCGGTTGGATACACCGAGTCGGATATAATATTGCTGTAAGAATACCGCAGCACCTTCCTGACATCATCCTCCGATGCGATAAAATCCACCATTGAAATCGCACAATTTTCTTCCACCAGCATATCGTAAGCGCATGTATAAGGGTCCATATCCTTCAGGCGAGCGATCTCAGCCACTGACTTCCCGGAAAATTCCCGGTTGTTCTCCCTGTTTAGCGTCGTCATCCGGATATTCTCCCACCCTACCAGATTCACCAGATTCTCAAAATCCACGCCTGGCTTTTGCAATATATCCGTGAGCTTTTTCCTCATCTTCGGATCGGTCAGCCTCCTCATGATTCCCGGTACCCCGCCCTCCAGATATTCCGGGGGCAGAATCTGAATCAGCTGCGTGGAACCTGCCGTATAGGGATACACATCACAGCTGACGGCAAGTCCTGACTCCCTGGCCTCATCCATGATTTCTATGGCCTTAGCGATTCCATGTCCCCAGTTGCGCTGGCCCACACATTTCAGATGACTCACATGAAGCGGAACCTCCAGGAACCGGGCGATCTCCGCCACTTCCCTTAGGGAAGCATGTAAACTGTCGCCCTCGCCGCGGATATGCGTGAACAGCTGAACCCCGCTGCCCCTCATAGGCTCCAGTACCTTCTTAAAATCTTCCGCTGTATAATTGTATTCCGGCGCATAGACGATTCCCAGCGATACTCCCAGCGCTCCATCCGCCAGAGCCGCTTCCAGATACCGGTGCACCTGTCTGAGCTCTCCCGCCGTCAGATTCCCGCAGCGGTAACCGGCGCTGGCCGCCCGGATCGTCCCGTTTCCGATCAGCATACCCACGTTAAGCGGCAGTTTCTGTTCCTTCACCGCGTCTATGTATGCCCGATACGAGTGAAGCGAAACACCCGACGGCATATTTCCCACGATCGGGGCCAGGAAGCCTAAGATCTCCTGGCGCCGCTCCTTCGGACAGGGAACCGCGCTCAGCCCGCAGTTGCCGTTCACGATCGTCGTCAGTCCCTGACGAAGCTCCAGCTCACCAAACCCATCCCGGAAGACAGCCGCATCCGCGTGTCTGTGAATATCGATGAACCCCGGCGTCACATATTTTCCCTTAACATCGATAACCCGTTCTGCACGGATCTCCTTTAAAGAATCCCCGTTTCCCGGGATCACGGCAGTAATCTTTCCGTTCAGAATCCCGACGCTTCCCGGAAAGGCCCGCTGCCCGCTGCCATCGACGATAACCCCATTCTTAATCAACAAGTCGAACATCTCACACCTCCATCCACCGGATCAGCCCTGTGTATTCTGCTTTTTCCGGTAAATATAATTGCTAAATGACCGTATACCCTCCGCGGACTTCTTCAAGTGAATGTCCTTTCAGCCCATATTGGGGGACTTTTTTCCTCAAATCGGTTACAAGCCTTTTGATAATCTCCCGTTCGTCATCCTCCTCGATCCCGGCCATAACTTCCACCATTTCCATGATTTCATGAATACTGCCTCCCGCCATTGCTAAATTCACACAATGATAGGTAAGCGACTCCGCCAGCTCCTCAGGCATTTCCAGATTTGTATAAAAGCTCTCCTCCATCTCCTGATAGTAATCCTGCTCCGGTAAATACTCATCCCAATACATATTCTGGATATCCTCCAGTGTAAAATTCCGATAATCCAGATTCGGGTATTTTGCCCTCTGCGCCAGTATATCCCCGCACTTCTCTTCCGGAATGAACGAGACAAAGAACTGATCGTTTTTTTCAAACATATACAGCTCTTCCCACAGGATAAAACGGTCCTTGATGAAATTAGCCCATTGGTCCACCGGCATCGTCTCTTTGGCAGCTCTGAATATGGCCAATAAATGCTCGATTTCCACCATCCCGTACATAGCGCAGGCTCCCCAAATGATTTCTTCCCAGTTATTTAACTTTACGATCAGTTTCTGATTGGCAGCTGCGTGGAAGGTCTCATGGAAAGCCTCCCGGACATGAACCGGTACCATCACACTTATACTTTGGGTCGCCACATCATAAGAAAGATCTATCAGACCGCTTAAAACCAGCCTTTCCAGTTCCAGCTCCTTCCCGAACGCCTCTATCCCATTACCCGTCTCAAGGTCCATAATTTCTTCAAACAAATGCACGGTCTCCTCATTGTACAGGCCAATCCATGTCATAGGTGTCTGCGTAAGCTTCTGTATAACACTGGCCGCCATCCGTGTTTTGTTCCAGCCGGATTTCGTCTCCGCATCCAACAGGCGGCAAAGCTTCATCATGCTGTTTTTGTTATAATCCGTCAGAACCTGTTCCCATGTTCTGGTGGTGTGGCCTTTGACCATAAAAAACTCCGGCAGTTCCGACATCATCTGTTCCATAATTTCCGTTTCCGAATACTCCCCCTCATCTGGTGTCCACTCCTCAGATTCTATCATCTTCAGAAACGATTCTTTGATATTTTCGCTGCCGCTGTGCAGAAGAAAGACTTTCTCTTCCATTGACATGTTTTTTTTAAGATCGTGTTTTTCGGCTTCTCTGTTTAATTTTTTCGTAGCGTCCAGCATTTCCTGGTATGTCTTATCCTGGTCTTTGTCACCTTTCTTCATCCAAATTCCTCCATCATTCGTGTTACGCTATATCATCACTTGTTTATTCCCATACTTTACCATGATAATAGCATAAATCAACATACAAGTGTATCCCTATTACAGAGTATTTCTGCCGATTCTTTCTCCGGCTGGCTCCATCTGTTCTTAATCCGGTATGCCGGTACATTCAAATGGACGCTGGAATGGTACACGAAAATACTGCGAATGACATTCAGATAGCCGTATCCCCATATGACTATGTTAACGCTAAAAGGGACCTTCGGCCCCTTTTCCATCCATATTTTAACCCTTATTCTGATTGGTTCATCTGGTATAACGATCTTTGATTGAGACGTTACTTTTTCTTGTTCCTTATAATATTTTCCTTAATTTCCCCTGCAGCACGACAAATACGTCCTCCAGCTGTTCCAGATTTGCCGTATGCCCTTCCATCGCCTCCTGAACCAACGGCATCATACCCTGGTAAAGGATATGTACAAATTCATCTTCATTAATCACTTTCCCCTTCGCCGTCGTCTGCGGCAGCCGCTCCAGTGATTTTTCAAATTCTGTCATCGCTCTCGGAAGCCAGGGGTAAAGGGACACCATATCATAATTCCGATAAACGGAAATATTCGGAGACTGCCCTCCCAGGATCGTATGCGGAATCGCAATATCGGAGCCGGAGGCCCACCGGATGAACTTAAACGCCGCCTCCGCTTTCCGGCTGTTCTTAGAGATTCCAAGGCTCCAGCCGGACAGTACCGAATTTCCCGGAATCCGGGTGTATCCGAAATTATCCACCACCTTAGACTGCAGCCGGTCCACCAGCCCTGTGGCATAGTTATAAAAGGTATAAAACATGGCTGTGTTTCCATTTATAAAGTCCACTGCCGCATCTGCCGGTTTTTTTGACAGCAGCCCATCGCTGGTATACTGGATCGATTCCAGCAGGCTTCGGACGGCTTTGCGGTTCTGCAGTGTATTTAACTGCAGAGCCTGCTGCCGGTTGAACAGGCTTCCGCCGTAATCCCAGATCCGCGGCATCAGATCGCACAGGAACAGATCCGGGTTCGAGACCGCCATGGAGTGGCCGAATTCCACCGGTGAATCCGGGTTGTATTTTCTGGTAAAATATTTGGCCAGCGCATTGAACTGGAACCAGTTCTTCGGCACTTTCAGCGGTATCATATATTTTCGTTCCAGATCATCCGCGATCTCTTCATTGGAAAAGATGTCCTTCCGGTAAAACAGCAGCTGGGTACAGGCCATATAGGGCAGCGCATAGTGTCTCCCATTGTATACACTGTAATGGCCGGCCGCGTTGGGCAGATAATTGCTGGTGTTCAGCGGATAGGCTTCCATCAGTTCGTCCAGGCACAGCAGATATCCTTTATCCGCATAGTAGGCCAGCCAGGGAACATCAAATAAGATGACATCGATCTGAGAGCTGCCGCTTTCACAGTAGTTGCAGATATATTCGAAGGAATCCTTCGGCAGCACCCGCTTGATTTTTACCTTTATATTTTCTTTCGCATAGAAATCAATCAGCAGACGGGACAGCCCGCTGACTGAGGTTTCATCATCCAGCAGCAGTACACAGATTTCTTCTGCTGCCTGGGTCGGCCTCTGGGTTTTCATTTCCAATGATGGTTCCAGCTGCGCGATGTTGTAATCATCCTGGAATACCACCTGCTGCTTTTCGAAAACAATGGGGGAACGGATATTGCAAAGCAGCAGCTTCCCGGCCTCCTCCCCGATCTGATAAGCGCCCCGGGAAGTCTTTACGATGGCATTGTCATGATGGAACACATCGTCCATGGAATCGCCGGTGGATATGATCTGAACCTGCTCTTCCTCATCCAGATGATAGATCTTCAGCGCATACTTTAAGCCTTCCGCCAGCCTATAGGAGGTGGTCAGGATCACCTGCGGTATCCGTTCCCCCCGTTCCAGCAGCTGTATCCCTGCCCGGAATCCGCATTCACGGATCGCGGTGGTAAATATAATATTCCAAGCCTCCGCTTCCTTTCCCGCCTGTTCGAATGCGGCCTCATAACCGATACGGGCCATAATATTTTCCCGGTAGCTGTCGGGGCCGCAGACTAAAGCGATGCGGGTATAATTCTTCGCCAGCAGCTCGCCTGTGATTCGCCGGAATAGTTCCTTATTATCTACAGTTACAAAATTACAGTCAAAATTCTCCGGCCTTCGGTCGATCAGTACATATGGGATTCCTGACTTTTCCAGTTTTTCGAATATCTCTCTGTTCTGAGGCTGGCAGGTATACAGGATCATCCCCGCCACGTTGCGCCCGATCAGGTTTAGGATCGCTTTGGTCTCCATCCTTGGGTCGGAGTCCGTAAGTTCCAATACAAAGGTCTGGTCATACTGGGACAGATATCCTTTGATACTGCTGAGCAGCCGCTCCAGATAAGGCTCTGAAATGGTTGGGAACACAATACCGATATCCTGGTTCCGCTTCATTTTCAACTCTCTTCCCGAATTCTGAACCACATAGTTCAGGTCATCGATGGCCTGCTGGATCGTCCGCGCGGTCTTCGCGCTGATGTTCTTCTTATTATTAAGATAATTTGATACGGAAGCAATCGAAACACCTGCCTGTTTCGCTACATCTTTAATGGTAATCATTGCTGCTTCCCCCTATTCTTTTATCATTTGGTAAATCTTCGGTAATTTGGGGCTTTCTTAAATATTGCCTTGTATTGAAAGGCATATAGGTATATCCGAAGAGTGTTTCCTGTTTTAGAGAATTTCTTTGAGTGATCTGTTTTGGAATACTTGTTTTGTGGATATGTTTATTATATTTTACATACTTTACGATTGCAAGAAAATTATTTTTCATTAAACGTTTTACTAAAATGAAATAAAATTCCGTTGAATGGCCGATTTTTGTATGCTAGAATAAAGGCATCAAAACGACATAAATAATTTTAGTGAAAGGAGGAACCGGCAGATGGAATATCAAAAACATTTTTTCAGCGGAGGAATCCCCCGAACGATTACGATCGCTCTTCCCTCCGATGATCTGACGGTAAGATATCCGGCGGTACTGTTATGCCACGGACATTCCCGTCATAAAAATGACGGGTTGGACGTATTATCCCAGGTTCTGACCGGTGCCGGTTTCGTCACTGCCCGCTTTGACTTCAGAGGCTGCTGCGACGGTTACGACCAAAGGTACATATTGAACTGCGCCACCGACTGGCCCGAGGATCTTATCAATGCGATATCTTATATCGGCACGCTGCCATTTATCGATAAGAACCGGATCGGAGCCGCAGGCATCAGCATGGGTGCCGCTACCAGCGTATATGTCAGCGGTATGGACGACCGGCTGAAAAGCACAGTATCCATGGGCGGTATCGGCGATTGTCTGACCTGGATGCGGGGCGTATGGGACAAATCGGGCGGCCGTTTTGATGATTTTCTGGCCCGTCTGGACCGCGACCGCGAGCTGACCGCTGTGACCGGCCATTCCCAGGTGATCCATTCCCTGGACATGTACAACGGAACAGAGGAAGAGAAGCAGAACCTGCTGATCGAAGGTTTCCTGAACAGCGATGTCAACACCTATGTGACTCTGGCTTCCCTGCGCAACATGCTGTATTACAGACCGCTGGAAAAATGCGCAAATATCCGAAACCCTATTTTCTTTGCCCACGGAGGCGAGGATCTGGTCGTACCGATCGAACAGTCCCGCCTCATGTACGAAGCCGTGGCTTCCGGGAAGAAAAAATTCAAGGAATATCCTGGAGTCGAGCACAACATGCCGATGGACCCGAACCGGATGCTCGTCTTTGAAGATATTAAACAATGGTTTACAGAAACTCTTTAACAAAAATGTATTAGGAACAAGGGAGGAAATGCAAAATGAAAAGAAAACTTTTATCCATTTTATTAGCCGTTACCTTAGCTGCTGGTATGATGACCGGCTGCGGCAGCAAAGAAGAAGCACCCGAAGCCGCACCGTCAGCCGCACCTGCTGAAACCGCCGCACCGGAAGCCACCCCGGATGCCGCTCCTGCGCAAAGCCCCGCAGCAAACACCGATCAGACCGGTACCGGCAGCGCAGACGGATTAAAAATCGGTGTATGCTACTGTATGTTAAGCGCCCCTGCTGTAAAAGTATTCGCGCAGGGCATTCAGGAAAAGGCAAAAGAACTGGGCGTGGAGCTCATCGAACTGGATGGCGGATTCGATGCATCCAAGCAGACCGACCAGATCAACTCCCTGGTATCTCAGAAGGTTGACGGTATCGTCTTAAACCCTGTTGACGGAACCTCCATTATCCCTGCGGTAAAAGCTGCGAAGGAAGCCGGAATCCCGGTCGTCATGGGCGCTATGGATATCGACGAATCCGGCAGAGAATACGTAGTCTCCTTCGTAGGAGCCGATGATAAAGACGTGGGCGCCGCGGCCGGCAAAAAGATGCTGGAAACGCTGGGCGACAAGGGCGGTAAAGTAGCCATCGTGGAAGGCACCGCCGGAACCTCCGCCGCCACCCTGCGTACCGAAGGATTTGAGGAAGCCGTCAAGGACAGCAGCATCGAAGTGGTTACCAAATTATCCGCTGATTTTGATAAGGCAAAAGCAATGTCCATTACAGAAGACATTTTAACAAAATATCCGGATCTGTCCGGAATCTGGGTACATGACGATACCATGTGCGTTGGTGTCGCACAGGCCATGAAGTCTATGGGATACACCGGAGAAGACTTAAAGGTTGTCAGCTACAATGGAAGCAAGAACGGCGCAGACATGGTGAAAAGCGGCGAGATCGTGGCAACCAGCGTACAGCCCCTGGTGGATGAAGGCCGTACCTCTATAGAAGTTCTGGTAAAAGCCATAGGCGGCGAAACCGTGGAAACCTGGTACAAGGATAAGATTGACATGCTGGACGCGAGCAATGTAGACAGCTATGATCCTGCTTTGCTCTGGTAGGATGGCAGGCCAGCTGAGGATGGGGCTTAAAGCTTGCCCCATCCTCAGCTTTTCATTCGATCAAAAAGAGCGTGCCGGCTGCGGTGCGGATAGATTGTAGAAACGGAGAATGCATATGAGTACAGACGATTACATTCTGAAATTAGACCATATTGAGAAAAGCTTCCCCGGTGTGAAAGCACTCAAGGACATCACCCTTCATGTCAGGCGGGGCGAGGTCCGCGGGCTTGTAGGGGAAAACGGCGCCGGGAAGTCGACGATGATGAAGGTATTGACCGGGATCATCCCTATGGATTCCGGACAGATTACGATAGATGGACAGGTGGTTGCCATCACTTCCCCCTTACACGCGCAGTCTTTGGGACTGAGTATTATTTTCCAGGAATTCAATCTGGTCAATTCCTTAAGCATCGCGGAGAATATCTATGTGGGACGTCTGCCGAAGAAAGGGCTGCGGGGAATCCAGTGGAAGAAAGTCCATGAAGACGCAAAAGCGCTTCTTAAGCGGGTCGGCCTGGACGTGGACCCCTCTGCCCGGGTAGGTTCTCTAAGTGTGGCCGGCAAGCAGATGGTGGAGATCGCCAAAGCCCTGTCCCAGAATTCTAAAATCATTATCATGGACGAGCCCTCCGCCACCCTGACAGATAAAGAGCTGGAACATCTCTTCGGCATCATTGATGATCTGAAAAAACAGGGTGTCACCGTGATCTACATCTCCCACCGGCTGGATGAGATCTTCCGGCTGTGCGACAGTGTAACCGTTATCCGTGACGGGGAGGTGATCGATACGAACCCCACCGGCTCCCTGACCAAAGAACGGATCATCTCAAAAATGGTGGGCCGGAGTATGGATCAGGAATACCCTGTCCGGGCAGGCGCCTGTGGGGATGAGGTGATACTGGAGGTCCGGGACCTATGCCGGAAAGGGGTATTTGAACAGATCAGTTTTTCGCTGCATAAAGGGGAACGGCTGGGAATCGCCGGCCTGGTCGGCGCCGGACGTACCGAGATCGTCCGCGCCATCTTCGGAGCGGACAAACTAACCGGCGGGGAGATCCTTCTGCACGGGAAGCCGGTTACCATCCGCTCGCCAAAGGAAGCCATCGCCCACAAGATCGCGCTGGTCACAGAGGACCGCAAGACCCAGGGCCTGGTGCTGGAGAGCTCAATCAGTGAAAATACCACGCTGGCCGCCCTGAAGAAAATCTGCCGTGCCGGATATGTCAACCGCAGGGAAGAGAACGCCGTCGCCGCACAGTATGTGGATACCTTAAAAACCAAAACCCCCGGCACCAAAGCGCTGGTGCTGAACTTAAGCGGCGGAAACCAGCAGAAGGTCGTTCTGGCCAAGTGGCTGTATACTGACGCGGAAGTTCTGATTCTGGATGAGCCCACCCGCGGGATCGACGTGGGCGCCAAGTACGAAATCTATCAGCTCATCAACCAGCTGGCGGACAGCGGGAAGGCTATCATCATCATTTCTTCCGAAATGCCTGAGGTCATCAGCATGAGCGACCGGCTTCTGGTCATCCACGACGGAAAATGCAAAGGGGAATTGACCGGAGATCAGAAAACCGGTGAGAATATTATGAAATACGCGATACTGGAGGAGGGCGACTGATGAAAGCGAATGTGAAGAAAATAATATACCGTTACTCCAGCCTGATCTTACTGTTTTTATTTATCCTGATCGCGTCCATCTTCGCGGAAAACTTTTTTACGGTCCGGAACCTGACAAATGTAGTGCGGCAGAGCTGTGTACTGGGCCTTTTGACCGTAGGTATGTCCTTTGTGCTGATCTGCGGGCATATGGATCTGTCCATCGGCAGCATTATGACTTTTACCGGGCTGATCGCCATTTCCTTCGGGACCCGGATGCCGGCCGGCGCTGCGATTGCGTGCGCGCTGCTGGTGGGTATCTTATGCGGAGCCGTGAACGGACTCATCATCACTCTGACGCACGCCAATTCCGGCGAATCGCTGATGATTACCTTTGGTACCCAGCTGTTGTTCTCAGCGGTCAGTCTTCTCTACACGGGCGGTTTCTCCCTGTCCGGGAGCGAATCAGATTTTTATAACGCTCTTGGAACCGGCAGCATCGGCAAATGGCTCCCGGTACCGGTATTGATCTATATCGTTTTCGCAGTATTACTCTGGGTGCTGGAAAGCAAGACTTCCTTCGGCCGGCAGATGCATATGATCGGGTTTAACCCCGTGTGCAGCCATCTATCCGGTGTGCGCACCGGCCTGGTGAAAATGGTCTGCTACTGCATCTCCGGCTTCTGCGCGGCGGCGGGAGCCATTATCCTGACTTCCAGGACTCTGGGGGCTACACCCACGGCCGGGGTCGGCTATGAGATGGACGCCATCGTGGCAGCCGTTCTGGGCGGCATCAGCCTCTCCGGCGGCCTCGGGAGCATTGCGAAAGCTTTCGTAGGCGTCATCACCCTGAGCGTGCTGAGCAACGCTATGAATCTCTTCGGCTTCCAGTCCTTTGACCAGAGCATCGTCAAGGGCTGTGTCCTGATCGCGGCCATCGCTTTCGACGTATGGAACCGCAAGCAAACTGTCTGAGAGAGGGAAGGTGATACTATGACGAAAGTAAAAAAAATAATTGCGGAGCAAAAAACACTGGTCTTTTTACTGCTGTTAGTCATTCTGATGGGTATCATATCTCCTTTCTTCCTGACTGGAGATAACATCGTAAACGTGCTGGTACAATCCTCCATCTACGGGATCATGGCCTGCGGTATGACTTTTGCGATCATCGGCGGAGATTTCGACTTATCGGTGGGGTCCACCATGGCCCTGTCCGGCCTGACAGCCATCCTGTGTGAACCTTATGTGGGGCAGGTACCTGCTATGCTGCTGGCGTTACTTGCCGCCGTGGCGGTCGGACTGGTGAACGGGTTACTGGTCGCCAAATGCGGGATCAGCTCCTTTATTGTCACCATCGGGACCTCCTATATTTTCAAAGGGATAGCACTTAAGATATCAAGCGGAGATCCCATTGCCAGCTCGAATCCCTGGTTTGGGCGGCTGGGGAATGATAAGCTCCTGGGGATTCCGTATCTTGTGATTATTATGGTTCTTCTGGTTCTGATTACACACTATGTGCTGACGGCCACCAGGTTCGGCCGGAATATCTATACCATCGGCGGCAACATGGAGGTCGCGCACAACAGCGGAATCCGCACTGCCTTTTATAAGACTTCGATCTTCGTGTTAAGCGCATTTACAGCCGGGATCGCCGGTATATTGAACGCGTCGAAGTTAAATACCGCCTCCGCTGTGCAGGGCGACAATGCCGCCCTCTCCGTCATTACCGGTGTGGTGATCGGAGGTACCAGCCTGATCGGCGGAGTCGGGAGTATCGGGAAAAGTATGGTCGGGATACTGATCTTCTCCGTGATTACCAATGCCCTGGATTTGATGGGCGTGTTCTCTTATTATCAGACTGGGATTCGGGGACTTATGCTGATTGTTATCATCGGCATGGAAGCTTATGCCCGTTACCGGGAATCCTGAAATTGATTTGGGACATGTCCATTCCGGTTTGGGACATGTCCATTTCAGTTTGGGACATGTCCATTTGGTCTGTCAATCTGGACATGTCCCAAATTATCTATTTCAATTCCGTCCGCCGGAGGCATACTCTCCGGCACATATATCCATCACATCCCGGACCGGCTGAATCAACGCCCGCTCATACTGGCATTTCCACTGCTGGCTGCGGTCAATTCCATTCTCCGAAATTCCATCAATCGTCTCGCCGCTCTTAATCGGAGCATCGTTCTCAAAGATGTAGATCGCGGTATTATATGCATGATTCACCAACCAGTTCGGGTCCAGACCGTGGTAATGATATTGAACATCCGGTAGTCCGATCGCATACAGCCCCAGTGTATCCACCACGCAATCCTCAGACCCTTCTATGGTAAAGAATCTGGCATTCACTCCGAAATAAATGAACCGCAGTCCATCGTCATAGGGATTCTCAAGCAGCTGCTCTCTGGTGAGCAGTTTTCCGCTGGCCGGGAACCATACCGCCTCGCACTCCGGCAGGAGCTTAAGCACCAGGTCCAGCCATCCCGCCAGCATATCACAGCGCTCCATATAAGGCAGCCCCGCCGCCAGAAAGTCAGCGAGGATCAGCTCATATCCGCATTCATCCAGAATCTGTCCGGCCTGGGGGCAGTCCCAGAACTGGCTTCTCTGAAACCCGTCTATACGTCCCTGGTCAAATGGCTGATAATCCATCATCATAACCTGTGCCGGTACCTTCGCCTCATCCTTATATTCCACCAGATACCGGAACAACGCGAAGGAAGTCAGCTTATGATCCGCGTCCGTTACCAGATCGGTCCTTCCGTATCTCTTCTCCAGCTCCTCTTTCAGCGTTTCCGCCAAAGGGCGTTCCCCTTCCTCACGAAACAGCAGATGCATGTAATAGACATGTGAAAAGTCTGCTTCTTCCTTTGTGTTCTGCCGGAATGTTTCTTTCTCCATATTTTTTCTTTCCTCTCTGGCCTCCGTCTGCCTTCAGCCTAACTTCGCATCCCATTCTGCCTCTTTAAATCCGACCAGCACAAAGTCGGGGCCCACAATCAACGGCCGTTTCACCACCATCCCGTCCGACGCCAGTACCTCAATCATCTCATCCTCACTCATATCAGGCAGTTTATCCTTTAATCCCAGCTCTTTATAGACCATGCCGCTGGTATTGAAAAACTTCCGGACCGGCAGCCCGCTTCTTGCGACCCACTCCTTTAGTTCCAAAGCTGTAGGCCGTTCGTCCTTAATGTGACGGTCATCGAAAGAAATTTCGTGGGCCTGCAGCCACTTTTTTGCCCTCTGGCAAGTAGAACATTTCGGATACTCAATAAATAATACATTCATATGATTTACCTCCAGTACCGCAATTACAGCGGCATAAATTTTATAGAAAACGGCTTGTACACCTTTTCTCCCATACATTGCGGAATAGTTTAATTTAAAACCTTTCCGCTCTATTCATTGACTCCTTTTTCTTCTCATGATATCATTAGATCGAATCTGACACAATTCAACTATAAAGCAAGAAATACCACACAATAAATCTGACTATTTATCATGCATCCCACGTATGCGGCTAAAAATCAGCCGCTAAGTGCTCATAGCGATAAAAAATAGTAGCGCTCGAAAAAACCTCGCTGACTATTTTTCATGCATCGCACGTAAGTGCCTATAAAACAGGCACTAAGTGCTCATAGCGATAAAAAATAAAACCATTGAAATTTACAGGAACCTTCTCCTATTGAATAAGAGAAGGCTATTTGAAAGGAACCTATATGGACAGCCAGCGGCCAAATCTGCCCTCCAATACAACTGAATTTATAGGAACAGCCGTACTGGATACCATCGGTCTGCTCATTCCAAATATCGATCCCGCGCTTCAGGCCCATACCGGTTATAATCCCCGCTACCGTTCTCTGGGGGTATTCAGCTCCCGTACCGGCGCCGCAGGCCAGATTATGGCCATCGATGAAGCGGTAAAAGCCACAAACAGCGATATTCTGACCATCGAACTTCCCCGTGACACCAAAGGCTGGGGCGGCCATGGAAACTATATCGTACTGGGTTCCGAAAGTGTCTCCGACGTACGCCGGGCCATCGAGATCGGACTGGAACTAACCAACGTTAACGCCGGTGAACTATATATCAGCCAGGCCGGTCATCTGGAATTTGCCTATTCCGCAAGGGCAGGCGCCGCATTGAACCAGGCTTTTGATGTCCCTTACGGGCAGCCTTTTGGATTCATCTGCGGATCTCCTGCGGCCATCGGACTGGTGATCGCCGACACCGCTATGAAAGCCTCCCCTATCGAGATCGTAAAATACATGACGCCCAACATCGGGACCAGCCACTCCAACGAGGTTATCATCGCTGTGACCGGGGACGCTTCTGCTGTAAAAGAAGCTGTAATAACAGCCCGCGAAACCGGACTGCAGCTGCTGAATTCCATGGGCAGCATCGCTAAGTCTCCCACCGGCATTCCTTACCTGTAAGCGGCTTCAGCAGCCCCTGTAAACATCACCTGTCACCCATATGTTCCAAACCAGGTCAAACCAATCTTATTCTATTATAATTGCACGCTATCATGATCCTTTCGGGAGGATGCGCGCTCCACGCCAGGCAAAGCACTCCGGCGCGGATAATGCCTCCCGACATTATAACATAGAAAGCGGATTCTGTCCGGGTTTATGTAAAATAGCCGCGTTTGAAAAACCTCTCTGATTATTCACACATCACACGCAAACGCCCCATATGCGGTGTTAAGCGCTCAGAGCTATACCATTCCCGCCAGCAAAACTAACCGTCCCGAGGTGATTACCTATGAAATCAGAATCCCGTGCCAAGGCAACACTGATCACTGCCATGCTTCTGTTCGGAAGTATTGGATTATTTGTAAAAGGAATCCCCCTGTCTTCCGCGCAGATTGCATTTACCAGAGGATTCATCGGCTGTTTGATTCTGCTTGCCTTTGGGTGTCTGGGAAAACAGAAGATGAACTGGTCCCGTATCCGTTCCAACCTGCCGGTGCTGTTCGCTTCCGGAGCTGCGATCGCGCTGAACTGGATTTTTCTCTTTCAGTCTTATCACTATACAACGGTACAGACCGCGACGGTCTGTTATTATTTTGCACCGGTAATCGTAACACTGGTTTCACCCTTTCTGTTAAAGGAACGGTTGACGCCGCTGAAAGTGTTCTGCATCGCCGCTGCAGCTGTCGGCATGTTTCTGGTGGCTGGCGCCGGCGGAAAAGGCCCTTCCGAACCGGTCGGTATCGTCTGCGGTCTTCTGGCCGCCTTATTTTACGCTTCTGTTGTCGTGTTGAACAAATTCCAGCGCAACTTGACCGGAACGGAGAGTACTTTTGTACAGCTGGCGGTTGCGGCACTGTGTCTGCTTCCCTATGTTCTCGCTACCGGCGGTGTTGGACTTGGAGCCTTGCGTCCGCTTCCCCTATTTTTGCTGTTATTCATCGGGGTCGTCCATACCGGGATCGGATATCTGCTCTATTTTTCATCGCTGCATCAGCTCAAAGGGCAGACTGCTGCGGCCATGAGCTATATCGATCCGGTATCCGCGCTTCTGATGGCAGGGATCTTTTTGGGAGAACGCATGACTGGAATTCAATTAATCGGGGCCTGCCTGGTCCTCGGTGCCGCCTTTGCCAGTGAATATAAAAAATAGTAGCGCATACGGGTGCTAAGTGCTCGTAGCTATAAAAAATAGGGACATGTCCAATCCAAATGGACATGTCCCAAATCGATTTGGACATGTCCCCTTTTGGTACTTTTGGGTTATGATGTCCTCTTCTTTTCTATTCTTTTATCCCGCCGGCCGTCAGGCCGCTCTTCAGCTTATCCTGCATAAATATATAGAAAATAATAGTCGGTATCGCAATCACGATAATCGAGGCGAACAATGGCCCGATATCGCTCTTGTTCAGCGCCAGATTAAAGAACCCGGGCGCCATGGTCAGCGTGTAGTGGGACTGCACACTGTTGAACATCAGCGGTATGGTATAGTCATTCCAGGTCAGCATAAACACTACCACCAACACATTGACCACCGCCGGTGACACCATCGGCAGTAACACATAGAAAAATGTGGTAAACGTATTGCTGCCGTCAATGGTCGCCGCCTCGATAAAAGAATCCGGAATGGTGTCGAAGAAATTCTTCAGAATCATCAGGGCCAGCGGCAGGTTGATCGCCACCATCGGAATAATCATGGCAAAATAAGTATCCTTCAGGTTCAGAAACCGCTCGATCGTAGATATCGGCAGCAGAATCGATATCACCGGTATAGAATAAAAGGACAGGATCAGTATAAACAGGAAATTCCTCCCCCGGAACTTTAATTTTGAAAACGCGTAGGCAGCCAGCGAAGAAAATGCCAGGATAATCACCAGCGATCCGCCTACTACCAGGACACTGTTCAAAAACATCCGGGGCAGAAAATACTGTCCCTTAATCTTGAAAGTAAATACGGTCTGATAATTCACAAGCCCGTTACCTTTCAGCGACAGGAAAAAGGAATTGACCAGCGGAACGATCCAGATCACTGCCAGCAGGATCAGGCACAAAAGTATCAGCCAGTCTCCCGCCTTATATTTCTTAACTTTATGAAATAGTTTCATTCTCGTTCTCCTCCGCCCTATTTATCCCTGTTGAACAGCTTCACC
Source organism: Diplocloster hominis (assembly GCF_032380655.1). Lineage (NCBI taxonomy): Bacteria > Bacillati > Bacillota > Clostridia > Lachnospirales > Lachnospiraceae > Diplocloster > Diplocloster hominis. Next base: position 17,843 of record NZ_JAWDIY010000001.1, read on the forward strand.
TGGAGCGCAGATATGACGAAAGCGATCACCAGAATCACCACCGCCAGCGCGCTGGCCAGCCCGTTATTGGCCTCCAGGCTGAACCTTTTGTACAGATAGGTCATGGGGAATTCGGTGGCTCCCGCCGGGCCTCCCTGCGTCATGATATAAACCAGGTCGAAGAATTTCAGTGTTCCGATGGTCCCCATCAGCACCATGGTCAGATGCGCCGGCTTCAGCAGGGGAAATGTTATATAGCGGAATCTCTGCCAGTAGCCAGCCCCGTCTATGGTGGCGCTTTCATACACATCATGGGATATATTTGCCAGGCCTGCACGGTAATAGATGATCCCCATGCCGGTCCATTGGTAGACATTAGCCGCCAGGATACAGTAGAGCGCCAGCCGCATATCACTGAGCCAGATATGCTGCAAGGATCGTAAGCCGACCGCTCCCAGAAACGAGTTCAGGAATCCGAAGTTCGGCTCGTAGATCTGGTTAAAGGTATAAGCAATAATTACGGAAGACAGTACTGACGGCACGAAGAAAATCACTTCGAAAAGCCTGCTGCCTATCAGCCCTCTCTCCAGAAATATAGTCATGACCAGACTGATTCCCACCTGGAAGATGATCGTCAGCACCATAAAGATGACTGTATTCTTAATGGCTGTACGAAAGTTCGGATCCGCAAACAGGGTTTTATAATTTTCAATCCCGTTCCAGGTCATATTTGATAAATCAATCCCTTTGAAATCCGTAAAACTGACTGCGATATTATAAATGACCGGGATCAGAAGAAATACCGTTACGGTCAAAAAACACGGCAGTATATATAAATAGGGTGTGACTTTTTTCATCATCTGCCTCCTGCTTCAAAAAAGGCGCGCGCTGCTACTTCGAAGCTTCATAAGCCTGTTGCATCTGTGCTGCTGCGTCTTTTGCATCCAGCATTCCCTGTACAAAAGCCTGAACCACTTCACCTGTCTTATTATCAACCGCGGCATTACCGGTCGATCTGGGTCCGGCCAGCTGATCGGATAGCGTGGCACTGATGACGCCGATCGTATCCTTTGCTTCCTGGGAAGGAAGATCCGTGGTATCCAGAGTTATCCCAGCCGCGCAGGGGATTCCATACAGTTCCTCCAGCCATATCTGCGCCGCATCCCCGGCTGCCCATTCAGTGATCAGTTTCATCGCCGCTTCTTTGTTTTTCGAATTTTTATTAATCGCCCAGCCGTGATCGATGGAACCTACCACATAAGGATTATCATTCATGGGAGCAGGCATTGCGAATACACCAATCTCGTCGTTAGCAATCTTGGAATCCGTAAGCTGTGTACCAGCCAGATAGGCTCCCGCCTGCCAGGCGCCTGTCAGAATCATCGGGGACTTTCTTTCTTTAAATAAACTGTCCGCGTCTGTAGTGGGATCAATACCAAAGGAATTCTCAGGGATAACCCCATCGTCGATCATTTTCCGAAGGTCCTCGAATCCTTTGATGAAAGCCTCATCCTCAAAGCTGGCTTCCCCGGCTGCGGCTTTCGCAACAATTCCGGGATTCTGGTTGTTTACCAGCCACAGATAGAGATAGGCTACATTCAGCGCCTCTTTCCCTCCGAAGATCATGGGAATCGTATCATTCTCCACCGCCTTGGCGTAGTCCGCAAATGCCTGATAACCGTTAGGAACGCTCTGACCCAGCTCTTCCAGCAAGGTTTTATTATAGAATACATACCACTGTCCGCCAAAATCAACAGGGAATATCTTCAAATCCTCTTCCACATAGGTACTTTCCAGCATTTTACCGTTGAAAAGCGTTTTCCAGTCATCCCCGTTCACCTGAGCAGCCAGTTCATCCAGCGGTTCCATATAGTCTTTATATTTTTCATAATTATCCAGGTTCATGGCAAATACATCCGGACCTTCCCCGTTAGCCAGATCCAGTGTCAGCTTGTCCCAGTAGGCCGCCCAATCCATAATCTGAACGTCTACGCCAATATCCGGATGCTCTTCCTGGAACGCCGCGGTCATCGGTTCGATTACATTATTGTAAGGAATCCATCCCCAAAAGCTTAAGGACGCAGCGTCTGCCAAAGAACTGTTTTCCCCGTCACCGGCTTCTTGCTTTTGCTGTGTTTCCGCAGCGGCAGAAGGCTCTGCCGTATCCGCCCCCTGTTCTTTCTCAGAACCGCAGCCGGACAATATCGTACCCATCATCGCCACAACCAGCAGCAATGAACATAATTTTCTCCAATTTCTAGTCATCAACAACTTCTCCTTTCGTTCACAAGAGACGTACAGGCGCAGCCGGAGGATGCTTCGTTTCCAGCACACTTTTCCTTCCAATCACCTGTTTGATGTCTCGTCGTCTAACGGACATACCGAGTCTCTCTCAATAATCTCCGAAGGAAAGATCACTTTCTTGCCTTTCATCAGATTTTTACCCATGATGTTTTCCGCCAGCATCCGGACCGCCATACGGCCCAGTTCTTCCTTCGGATAATTTACGGTTGTCAGTCTGGGATTTACATAGTTGGTGGTCTCTATATTATCAAATCCTATGACAGAGATATCCTGGGGAATCCGGAGTCCCCTCTCCTGGATCGCCCGCATGACGCCCAGCGCCATCTTATCTCCTGCGGCTTCCACTGCCTGTATCGTTTGACCGCTGTCCAGCAGTTCCTTCATTTTATTATAAGCGGTCTCGATATCCCAATGGCCATTGCGTACCAGTTCCTGATTGATCGGGACATGGTAATCCATCAGGGCCTTCAGATATCCCTGGAAACGCTCGTCCTTATGATCAAAGATGGGTCCGCCTTCTTCGATTGATTTTTTATAGGTCTCCCCGCCTATATAGGCAATATTGGTCCGGCCCATCCCGATTAGTTTACGGGTCAGTTCGTAAAAGGGCTGCTCGTATTCAACAGTTACACAGTCCAGTGTTTCCTCAAGGGGAGCATCGAAGATGGAGATAATATTTGAAAAATGTGCCACCAGCTGTCTTAGCAGATCTTTGGGCATATTACCGATCAGGATCAGCCCGTCTACCTCAGACTCCATGACTGTTTTCATGATCAATGAATTTTCCAGATCCGAAGCGCTGTAGGCGAAATTGATGGAGCATTTATTGTCAATGGCTTCCCTCTCAATTCCATGGATAATGGTGGCAAAACAGGAATCCTCGAACTTTTCCTTCGTAATGGTCAGAATATATCCGATCTTCTTCATTGTGGATTTTTTCTTTAATGATGTTTCCCGTTTTTTTGCTTTGTCATAACCCAGTTCCCGGGCGCAGTTCCAGATAATCTCTTCCGTCTCCTTCGATACGGAGAAATTTTCATCTTTATTAATCACTCTGGATACTGTCGTCAGAGAATATCCCGTTTTTTCCGCAATATCTTTTAACCTCATCGTCTACTCATCCTCACCTGTTTTTTACTAAATTTACTAAAATTAATTATAATTCTAATTTTTTTATCAGTCAACTATTTTTTGATTTTTTCATAATTTATACAAATATCTCTGTCTTTTTTTGTATAAATCAGAGACATTTCGTTGATTTTACGAAAATCATTGACGTATTTTACTAATTATGCTATGTTTGTGTCATGAATTTTCCTATCTATTTTACTCTATTTTTTACTAAACTTTACTAAATTTACTGTTATTCGTTACTATTTTACTTTTATTATGGTATCTTACAAACCGAACTATTTATCATTGTTTCAATCACAACATGCTAATGGGATAATAACCATTTTATCCCTGCCAAGGAGATCTTTATGCTGCAAAACAAATATTTACCCACAAATGAACCCAACGGGAAATATCTCCCGACCTGGGAATCATTAAACGAACACACCCTGCCGAAATGGTTCATGGATGCGAAATTCGGCATATTCATTCATTGGGGTCCGTATTCCGTACCTGCCTGGGCTCCCAAGAAGACCACTACCGGAGAATACTACAACGATCAGGTTGGCAATCATCCCTATGCGGAAATATACGGCTATGGAATGATGTACAAAGATTCCGCCGTATGGAAGCATCATAAAGCCACTTACGGCGCCGGTTTCCAATACGATGATTTTTTCCCTCAGTTCAGGGCAGAAAACTGGGATCCCGGACTGTGGGCAGAGACCTTCCGCAAAGTAGGGGCAAAATACGTCGTACTGGTAACCAAACACAGCGACTGTTACAGTATGTTTGATACTAAGCTGACCGACAGATGCTGTACAAAAGTCGGACCTATGAGAGACGTCACAGGCGAACTGACCGCCGAGCTGCGAAAACAAGGGTTAAAAGCCGGCCTCTACTATTCAACCACCTTCGACTGGTACTACCGGAATTTTCCTCATGTGATTTATAAGGAATTTACCCACGGGCAGATAAAAGAACTGGTTGATCAGTACCACCCCGACATTCTCTGGTCAGATGATTACTGGAAACCCATGGAAAAGAGCTGCAGCGATACCTGGGGCAGCAAAGAACTGATTAGCTATTTTTATAATCATTCCGAACATCCGGAGGAAGTACTGGTCAATGACCGATGGGGCTGTGAGACAGACGGACGGCAGATCGGGGACTTCTCGACTCCGGAATACACCGCTCTGCCCGGCATCCAGGATTTCTACTGGGAAACCAACCGCGGAATCGGCCGCTCCTTTGGTTACAACCAGGAAGAAGGCGAGGAGGATTATGCCTCCGCCGAAGAATTGCTCTTTATGCTTGCAGATATTGTCAGTAAAAACGGGAACTTTCTCCTTAATGTAGGACCCAGAGCGGATGGGACGATTCATCCGCTTCAGCTGGAAAGGCTTGAAGCCATCGGCTCCTGGCTCCAAATCAATGGGGAAGCAATCTATGAGACCAGACCATGGATCGATGCCGCCGGTCTGACCGCAGCCAGCGGGCGCGTCCGTTTTACGCAAAAAGGCAGCGCCGTATATGCGATCGTATTTGATACGAAAGCTTCGGACTTCACCATCCGCAACCTGTATGTGCCCACCGGTACCAACGTGGGACTTCTCGGTTCAGACGTACCCGTAGAATGGGAGCAGCAGGGGTCCGACACCGCTTTCCACCTGTCGTCCCCTCAGTCCGCCGTATCATTTGTGTTAAAATTCGAAACGGAACCGCTCCGCTTAATGAGAAAGCCCGACCGTCAGGTTCCGGAAAGCCAATCCAGTGAAATATTCCGCAGGATGGGCTACTACAGCGTTAACCTATAACTGAAAAGCAGCAAAAGGGGACATGTCCAATCTAAAATGGACATGTCCCAAACCGAAATGGACATGTCCCCTTTTGCTGTTCCCTTTTGTGGATTATCCGGCCAGCTCACGCACCGCCGCGATGGCCTGATCAATCTCTTCTTCGGTATTCGCGTTTGAAAAGCTGAACCGGACAGCGCCTTGTTCCACTGTTCCCAACGCTTCATGCATCAGCGGAGCGCAGTGTGCGCCCGGCCGCGTCGCGATCCCGTATTCTTCCGATAATGCGTCACTTATTTCAGCGGAATCATAGTCCCGGACGTTCAGCGCCACGATCGCTGCCCGTTCACCACATGCAAAGTTCCCGTACACCTTAACGCCCGGAATCTTAATTACCCCTTCATAAAAACGCATCATCAGCCTGTGTTCTCCCGACCGGATGCGATCAATACCGGTCTTACTCAGATAATCAAACGCCGCCAACAGGCCGGCGATTCCGTGGAAATTCAGCGTTCCTGCCTCTAACGCGGTGGGCATGTCTATCGGATGCCTCTTCTTATATGTCTGAATACCGCTGCCGCCTGTCTTCAGCGGCTCTATGACGATATTCTCGCGGACACAGATCCCTCCAGTTCCCTGAGGGCCCAATAGGCTCTTATGTCCGGTAAAGCACAGGATATCGATTCCCATTTGCTGCATATGAATTGGAAATACTCCTGCCGTCTGAGCGGCATCTACTGCGAACAGAATTCCTTCTCTTTTACAAAAAGCACCGATATCTGCGATGTCCACCAGATTCCCGGTCAGATTGGAAGCATGGGTGCAGATTACCATACGCGCTTTCCCTGCTGCCATCTCTTTTAGCTGCTCCTTATTAAGCTGCCCGTTTTGATCTGCGCCCGCAATCAGAAGTTCTACTCCCTTTGCCTGCATTTCATAGAGCGGCCGAAGCACGGAATTATGCTCAAGGACCGTCGTTACTACCCTGTCCCCTGGTTTTAGAATCCCTTTGACCGCTATATTTAACGCTTCTGTCGCATTGCTGGTAAACGCCACCTGCGATGGCTTTCCCAGCCCAAAGAAGTCCGCAGCCTTCTCTCTGGTCTCATATATAATTCTGGAAGCATCCAGAGATGCCCCGTGCGTACCCCGCCCGGCATTACCCGAATGCCTCATCGCCTCACCAACCGCATGAATGACCGTTTCCGGCTTCCACAGGCTGGTTGCAGCATTATCCAGATAAATCAATTTCAAACATCCTTTCTGCCCCGTCTACGGCCTGATGGTCTTCTTCGCCCATGCCATTTTCTCTACAATGGAATACATATTCGTAACACTTCCGACGGCCAGTTTTTCCGTAAGGCCATAATAATTCAGGCATGTTCCGCAGGTCAAAATCTCTACTCCCTGACTTTCCATATATTTCAGATCCTCAAGAGAATCCGAGTCTTCTGTTGTCAGCCTCGCTCCTCCGTTATAAAACAGGATCGCATCGGGCAGCGGCTCAAGCTGTGAAACCGCAAACAGAAATCCTTTTATCAAAAGTCTGCCCAGTTCTCCCTCACCGGCTCCCATCTGATCAGACGCCACCACCACGACCGTTCCGCCCTGATCCCTATCTGCCTGGCAGTTAGCGGTGCTATCACTTACATTGGTTTCTGCGTTCCCAGCGGCTTCCTTTTCCAGGGTAATCGTCAGTTTGAATTCCTGCCCGGATAATTTCTCCGCTTCGCAGACTGCTCCGGAATAACCGGCCATTTTTTCCACGTTCTTCACAGCCGTTTCATTGTCTACCAGAATTTCAACCACACCAGACCCGTTCAGCTCTTGAATCGCTTTTTTTGCCTTAATGACAGGAACCGGGCACCTGTCTCCTCTGGCATCTATGTGTATCATTTTCTTATCCACCTCCTGTTTTATCTGTTCTCTATCATATCACAAACATGGATTTTAGGATAGATTAGCGGCATTTTTCTTTCCTGCACTGTGTAATCCCTTGGGTGACTATCCGAACCCTGGTTTTTGAACGTTTCCTGGTTTTCAGATAGTCTCTGTTTTCGGGTATTTCGGTTTTCGGGTATTTCGGTTTTCGGATAGTCCATGTCACCGGGCATGCCGCTTCTCAGACAGCCATGATTTTCGGTGAGTCTCCCGATAGAATTCTTTATAGCTATGAGCGTTTAGCGCCCGTACTTTGGTTCCTTACATGCGATTCTCGAATCATAGTCAGCGTTTTTTGAGCGCTGCAATTTTTTATTATAGAAACACTTCTCTGCTGCACACAAAGCAGCACACCACATTGGTACGCTGCTTTGTATAAAGCTATAATTAAATCAGTTTTCGCAGATCAAATCATTTTTTTGCATCAGATTACTGCATAGTCTCCGGCAGCGTAGCCCGGATCAAACCATCATTATCCAGCTTGGAAAGTTCTTTCACTTTTTCCAGGGACAGTCCGGCAGCTTCAGCAAACCGTTCGCCATATTCCGTATCCGCCAGATAGCAGTGAACCGCATGGCGGTATTTGATATTCTCTGTAACGGGAGCAATGTCCGCAGCCGTGTTCTGAATCAGGATTTCCTTCTTATCTTCCGCCAGCACACGCCACAAATCCCCTCCGGCGCGGAAGCAGTCATCCGTAGGATCTTCTTTCGGGTCATAGGTATACATCGCTCCATCCAGATTAAGCGGCGGCTCCATGACCTCCGGTTGGGCCGTCCATGCGCCATAGCTGTTCGGCGAGTATGCCGGGGCACCGCCGTAGTTGCCGTCCATGCGCATAGCGCCGTCCCGGTGGTACTCATGAACTTCCACTTTTGCGCGGTTTACCGGAATATGATTGTGATTCACCCCCAGCCGGTAACGCTGAGCGTCTCCGTATGCAAACAGCCTGCCCTGCAGGAAACGGTCCGGAGAAAAGCCTATGCCCGGCACCACATGGGCAGGGGCGAAAGCCGCCTGTTCCACTTCAGCAAAATAATTCTCCGGATTGCGGTTCAGAACCAGTTCGCCCACCTCTATCAGCGGGTATTCCGCGTGTCTCCAGATCTTCGTGATGTCAAATGGATTCTCATAATGGTTTTTCGCCTGTTCTTCTGTCATGATCTGAACATACATCGTCCACTTGGGATAATCTCCCCGTTCTATGGCTTCATACAGGTCCGCTCCATGATACTCACGGTCAACAGCGTTAATCCTGGCGGCCTCTTCATTGGACAGGTTTTTGATCCCCTGCTGTGTCTTAAAGTGGAATTTGCACCAGACCCTCTCATTCTTCTCATTATAGAAAGAGAAGGTATGCTCACCGAAGAAATGCATATTGCGAAAAGAGGCAGGAATGCCCCGGTCACTCATAACCACAGTCACCTGATGAAAACACTCCGGAAGCAGTGTCCAAAAATCCCAGTTGTTCTGGGCAGAACGGCGCCCGGTTCGGGGATCACGTTTTACAGCACGGTTTAAATCAGAAAAATTATGTACATCGCGCAGGAAAAAAGTCGGGGTGTTATTGCCAACCAGATCCCAGTTCCCTTCCTCGGTATAAAATTTTACAGCCACGCCCCGGATGTCGCGTTCACAGTCGGCCGCGCCGCGTTCCCCAGCAACCGTGGAGAAACGGACGAACACTTCCGTCACAGCGCCGGGCTTTAGTACTTTCGCCTTTGTATACCGGGAAATATCATGGGTGACCTTGAACTCCCCGTGGGCCCCCCACCCTTTTGCGTGCATACGGCGTTCCGGTATGACCTCCCGGTTAAAGTGCGCCATTTTTTCCATAAGCCAGACGTCCTGCATCATAACCGGTCCACGCGGGCCCGCGGTTAGGGCATTCTCATTCTCCGCCACCGGTGCGCCAACTTCATTTGTTAACTTTTTTAGATTCGTATAATCGCTCATATTGTTTACCTTTCTTTTGTTGTTGCAAACCATCGGGAACATACCGGCTGCTTTCCGGCACGATCAGTCTCTATCCACCGCCTCACTTAGTATGGTGTATCTGCAATCACAGATACAGGCTCACCTCGCCGCCTGGTCCGCGTATCTGGAAAAAAGAAGCACACATCCGATGCACATTGCAATAATCAGATAAAGCCCGTCAAATACCGCTCAAATAATCCAAATACACGTTTCCTATTACCGTTTCCTCCTCTCCGTCTTTATAATAATAATATTAATTACTATTATTAGATTATTCCTTTTTTTAAAAATTGTCAACCAAAATATTCCAAAACATCAAAAACGGCATATCCTATATCAAACCCTTATGAAAAGGATTCCTTATGCAACCTTATCAGCAGCAACCATCCCCAAGTCAGTCTTTTATCCGTCAGATCGCCGGCAATCACCCACAGGCCCTCGCCTGGGTTCGTGGCGGCAGCGCATATCCGGGGATCAGCGGACTTATCAAATTTTATGATACCCCTTACACAGGGATTGTAGTGGAGGCGGAAGTATTCGGGCTGCCAAATATCACCGCCCCCGGCTCTTCTGATTTTTACGCCATGCACATCCATGAATATGGTGACTGCACCGATCACTTCGCCCATGCCGGCGGGCACTACAACCCGCAAGACACTCCCCACCCCCAGCATGCCGGTGATCTGCCCCCGCTGCTCAGCAGCCAGGGATACGCCTGGTCCGTATTTTACGACAAACGGTTTCAAGTGAATGATATAATCGGCCGCTCCGTCATCATCCATGCCAACCGGGACGACTTCACCTCCCAGCCTTCCGGTGATTCCGGGCAAATGATTGCCTGCGGCGTAATCTATCCCGAGTAATACCGCTGCACAAAAGGGGACAGCTGACAGTATCAGGGATGACACACCTGCGATACTGCCAGCTGTGCGGCTGCGCTTCGGCTGGTTATCAAATGCGCACAAAAAACACCATAGAGGTTAACTAATCTCCACGGTGCAAAATCTGTTCCCGGCTAAACCCTTCGTTCATTCAGCCTTCCAGTATTTATACATGTGTAATACACGTTTTATACGGCTTTGGCAAGTCAGTCCTGTTAAACGCACTGCAAAAGTATTTTTTACGTATCTCGTACAGGTCGAAAGCATCCATGACTAAGATAATGGGATAATAGGGGGAAAATTGAGGCAAAAACAGCCAAGCAGAGTCTAAACTTCACAATCTATCTTTAATTATTTCACAATTCATTTAAAATTTCATAATATCAGATACATATCTTCCTATTATACTTTAATCATAGTCAACAAGACAACAACTTCTTTTTCATAAATGACCTCCTTTTTCATATAAAGCCGATGGAAAAATCCATCGGCTTTCTCCTTGTCTTTTTTCAGCTGACTACTCATAGTGAAAAAATGTGAAACATCTTCAGCAGCTCATATAGAACAGGAATAATGAGGGCAGGCAGCATATTTCCAACCGGGAATTTCTTGCCGAAGGATACGTTGATGCCCACGCAGAAAATCAGCGCCGAACCTATGTAAGAAAGATTGGCAATCAGAGGGTCACTGACAAACACGCCAAACAGTGAGCACAGCAGGGTAATCAGGCCCTGATAAACGAAAATCGGGATAGCGGAGAACAGCACTCCGATCCCGTAAGTGGAAGCGCAGACCAGAACGATCACAAAGTCCAGCACGGACTTTACCGCCAGCATGGAGTAATCCCCGGTCAGCCCATCCTGCAGGGAACCCACGATGGCCATGGCGCCCACACAGATAATCAAAGAGGTATTTACAAAGCCCTCCACAAAATGATTGTCGTTTTTCGCATGGACAGCGGCCTTCAGCTTTTCTCCCATCTGCTCCATTCTGGCTTCCACGTTTATGATCTGCCCCAGCAGGCTTCCCAGAACCAGGGAAAATATGAGAAGCATCGTCCCCTGCGTCTCGATGCCGGTTTCGGTAACTACAAGCATATGCTGCAGCGTACCGGTGACGCCGATAAAAATGATGGCGACTCCGCTCCCCTTCATCATGGTATCCTGTATCTTATCGTTCAGACCGTTCTTGAACAGCATACCGAGCGCGCTTCCTCCGAGGACGGCCGCTGTGTTGATCAATGTCCCTAACCCAATCATATTTTCCTCCCTGTGTGCGGTTTCCTGATATTTATGGGAAGGGATTGGCCCTGGATGCTCCCATAAAGCTTTATTGACGGATAACTAATAATACTATAAAATAAGTGAAAGAATAAGTAAAATTAATATAATTTAGAATAATTATAAATTTCATTTATAGGTGATGGGAATGGATCTCAGGGAATTGAGGATATTTGTAAAAGCAGCGGAAAAGCTGAATTTTTCCAGAACGGCGGAGGAACTTGGCTATACACAGGCCAACGTGACCCACCAGATTAAGAACCTGGAAGCGGAACTGGGGGTCTTGCTTTTTGACCGGATCGGGAGGAATATCTATCTGACGCAGGACGGGAATCTGTTCCTTACGCATGCCCGGAAAGTGCTGTCGGACAGCGATTCCCTGAAAGAATTATTTCACACGGATAAACGTCATGTGGGAAAGATCAATGTGGGCATGTCGGAGTCGATTCTGGCTGCCGAATTTCCCGGTATGATCGAGGAATATCACCGGAAATATCCGAAGATCCAGGTCTGCGTCAAGGTAGGAACGAGAGAAATGATGTATGATATGCTGCTGCATAATGAGCTGGATTTTGCATATATCATCGACCAGAATATCATCGGTTCCGAGTGGGTGGGCCGTGTGATCAAGGAAGAAACCGTCTATTTCCTGGCATCTCCCAGCCATCCGCTGGCGGTCCGGTCAAAGCGCGGCGGGAGGATCGGTGTGGAAGAGATATTAAACGAAGAATTGATTCTGACAGAATGCCATGTGGGATACAGCTATGCATTGAGCCAGCTGTTATCCCTGAATGGCATGACGCTAAGCCCCTATCTGGAAACCGGGAATACGGAGGTGATCCGCAGGCTGCTGGAGAAGAACCAGGGGATCTCCTATCTGCCCTTATACATAGTAGAAAAAGAGCTGGCGGATAAAACGATCGTGCCGATCCGGATTCCGGAATATGAGGTGCTTATTTACCGCCAGGTATTCTGGCATAAGAATAAATTCCTGACGGTTCCCATGAAAGAGTTCATGAGGCTGTTGGAAGCCTGAACCGCAGACGGTTCATTCCCATTTAAAACATTTAACAGAAATGAGAATACAGGCAGCAGCGGTCACAGCCATTATAAAGACCGGCAATACAGCCTGCTCAGCCTTAAGCCCCAGGGTGGCCGCCTTCAGCAGCTTGATCCCCTGTGTCAGCGGCAATACATCCGCTGCCTTCTGAAGCGCTGCGGGCATCACCTCATAGGGCAGTGTCGCTCCCGAGAAAATCAGCATCGGGAAATACAGCAAACTGGCAATCACGCCGGCGATTTTAGTATTTGGGGCAATACCGCCCACCATCATGCCGATGCTGAACATAGAAATAATCACCAGCAGATAGCCTCCTAAAAAGTGCGGAAATGATCCGGCAAAGCGGTACCCAAAGAATAAGGCGGCCGTAAGATACAGCAGAATAAGGGAAACTACCGCATAGATCGTATAAATAGTTACCTGGACAACCAGGAGCAGGGAGGGGCTTACCGGAGTTACTTTATAATGTTTTAAGACCCCCCGGCTCCTGTAATCTGAAACGACCAGCGGCAATCCCATCACGCCGCCGGCGCAGATGGATATAGCAGCCAGTGCTCCGAAGGACTGCTCCAAAAAAGTATACCCCGCGCCGTCAAAGGCCGGCTGGTCTGCGTATATAACGCCAAGAATGAGGAGTACAACCAGGGGCATACAAATCGCAAATATAAACATATCCATTCCCCGCAGGGATAATTTAAGTTCTGTTTTCAGCATTGTCTTAAAAGATTTCATCTGTTTTCTCCTCCCTGTCTGCGTACCAAAGATAGGCGTCCTCGAATGTATAGCAGGAACTGCTTTTTACCGCCTCCGAAACCGTGCCGGAAAACACGATTTTCCCCTTTTTCAAAATACAGATCCGGTCACACAGAACTTCAACCTCATCCATAAAATGGGAGGTCAGAAGAATTGTCACCCCTTTTTCTTTGAGAGCCGACAGTATTTTCCAGACTTCCCGGCGCGCCTTTGCGTCCAGTCCTGTAGTCAGCTCATCCAGAAAGACGACTTCCGGCTCCGGAATGAGTGCCAGAACGATAAACAGACGCTGACGCTGTCCGCCGGATAAATCTTTGACCAGGCTTTTTTTACTGTCACCGATACCGAATCTGTCCAGAAGTTCAGACGGGCTGGCTGCATGCCGGTACAGGGATGCTGTCACTTCGCACAGCTCGGCTACGGTGATTTTGTCCGGATAGCTGGCTTCCTGAAATTGTACGCCAACCCGCTCGAACAGCTTCCTTCGGCTGGTCAGCGGATTCATGCCCAGAACGGATACTTTCCCGCTGTCTGCCTTTTTGGTGCCCAAGATGCATTCCATGGTGGTGCTTTTACCGGCCCCATTAGCGCCCAGCAGCCCGAATACGGTTCCCCGGGGCACAGACAGGTCTATGTTGTCCGCCGCGATCCGCTTGCCATAAGATTTTGTGAGATGCTCTACTTTGATTACTTCCTGCATATGATTACCTCCTTGTTTGTGTAAAAAGAATACCACCAATACAAACATTGGTGGTAAAGTGGAGGGTTCAGGAAAAACTGATTTTCATTGCCTGCAGTTTTTCAATTAAAAGCCGGGCATTGCGCTCGGCGGCGGACAGCGAGGTGATCAGTTTATCACACACCGCGATAATGTCCGTATCGTCCTTCGGCGTATCCAGTACCTTTTTGATATCCACCTCCGGATTTTCTGATAATTGCTGCAGCATCCGCAAAATCGCTTCCAGTGAATAATTCGCGCAGCGCAGGGAACGGATAATCTTCAAACGCTTGATGTCCTGGTCTGTGTAAACCCGGTATCCATTTTGTCTGCGCCTGACCGTAAGCAGACCATTCATCTCCCAATTCCGCAGCGTGTCCATAGAAATATCCAGATAGTCGGATACTTCACTGCGTTTCAGGAAGTGCGCGTTTTCCTGGGTTTGACCGGATAGAATCCGCTTTACGATTTCGATCGCTTCCTCTGCATTTCTGCGTTCTTGTCTAAGCTGGATCAGGTATTCCTGTGTGAGTGCCAGTGCGGTGTCAAAGTCACCTGATGCCGACACTTTTACCATGCGGGCAATCTTCTTTCGAAGGCCATTTTGCAGCACCTCAACCTGAAAAGCAAGACGCGCAAGCTTGAATTGCTGGATATGAAAATCAGTGTATATACGGTATCCGTTCGGTCTGCGTTCCGGCTTCGGTATGAGAGCCAGTTCCTCATATAGCCTTACTGTATTTGGATGTACCCCTACGATTGCCGCGACCTGGGCTGTTCTGTATGTGTTCATGGGTTGACCTCCCTTAAGTAAGTAGATCATAACATAAATCCGAAGTCTGGTGTTATAGTGGAGGGTATTGGATTTATTATTCCTGAATACCGGCTCTGCTATCCTGATTCGTAAAAATTAAAATGGCCAAAATTTAATATGGTCAATTATGCCCGGGGAATATATAATAGATACTATATTTTACTATAGGATTCTGATCGATACGATAATATAATGCGGTAAAGTATGGTGCAATACGTTATTAATCAGCATGCATTAAGTTATGAAATATCCGCCCGGAAGGGCTTAGCATAAAAGAGACGTTAATGACAGCAGCAGTATACAGAAACAGGAGGTTGAACCCGGATGCTCAGAAAACTTACAGTATTAAGCGTAATTCTATTGATCTTTCAGGCCCTCGGATGCGGTACGGCTCCGGAACAGAAAGATTATTCTTCGTACAGCGGTTTATGGACCACAGGAGGTTATTCGCAGGAATACACTGCGGCACAGGGCGGTGCCAGCTTGTCGCTGGAAATCGAACAGAACAGGATGTCAGGAAGCTATTATTATAATACCAGCTCTTATAACAGGGAGGCAGGGGTAGATGAGATTTCCTGTGAAATCAGGGACGGACAGGCAGAGTATGCCTTTGATGACGATGGCTGGGGCAGCAGCGGTGTGCTGCGGTTTGTATTCAACGGGGATGAGATCGCCATAACGGTGGAAGACTTAAAGTTAAGTGACAGCAATCCGATCGGGATGTCGGTCACCAGTTCCACAGTGCGGCGCCAGGGAAGCGTTTCGGACCCGGAAATATTACCGGACGGCGGCTCGTCAGATGAAAATGACCTGGCAGCATACAGGGTACAATGTTCTTTCTGGCCTGAGGTAGTGCGGTGGCATGAACAGCACGAACGTACCGGTATGGACATTGTCATGGAGCCGATGTTTGAAACAGACAAAAGAAAATATAAAGAGGAAGATTTTCAGGATTGCCCGAATCTCATAATCCATCTGGCAAAAAATGAAATCTATGCCAGACATGGTTACATGTTCAGTGATCCGGATCTGGATGCGTATTTCCGGGGACAGGAATGGTATAATCCCGAGACGGCGGCGGATGAGTTTGATGCCTCAGTGTTTAATGAGGTTGAGCAGGAAAATGTGGAACTGTTGGCTAAGCTGGATCATTGGGAGCCTCAAAGTTAAGTGATAGCAATGTTGTAGGTCCTTTTATTAATAATATAATTATGGATAAAGATATATAGTATCTGGGGAGGAAAACATATGTCTGAACGCTATCGGTGCATTAAGATTTATTGCGAGGAACAAGGATGCAGGAACTGTCCGGTTATTCTTCAAAAAAGCGGGCTGTTTTTTGATTCGGTAAAATCCCTGAACTTACTGCAGTTCAAATTTATCAATCTTCAGCCCAAAAATATCGAGGCATTAAAACTAAAGATTCAATGCTTTGACCTCGATCAAAATCCGTTGGGTGGTCATGTGCTTTTCCAATACATGGATTTGAATGTGGGGAAGAACGAATCGTTCGGTGAACAGACCCCTGTATATTTATCGCAAAACGGTGCCAGAAAATTCAACATTTATGTTAAGAAGGTCTATTTTGAGGATGATTCCTATTGGGAAGGGGACGCGTTGCTCAGACCGCTATCGCCGCAAAAGGATTTAGAAGAATTTGGAGAACTAAAGCAGCAATTTTTATTAGAACTTAAGAAGGTTTGGAGTAAAACAGAGGGAAATATATACCCCGAAGATCTGGAAGATTTTTGGTACTGTACCTGTGGCGCTGTTAACTTAAAATCCCAAACAGAATGTATTGCGTGTGATATATCGAAAAACAAGCTGTTTTCCCTGTTGAATTTCGGGTTCCTTTTAGAGCAAAAAAAAGAACGAGAGGAACAGGAGGCTCTAACTGTTCAAAAGAAAAAAAGAGTGAGGAGAAAAAGAAGAATTGCGTTGCTATCTTGTGTCAGCGCAACGGCAGTCTTGTGTGCGGGTATATTTTTATACATAGAAATCATACGTCCGAATAATCTTTACCAACAGGCAAATATAGATCTGGAAAATGGGAATTATGTGGATGCCCGAAATATTTATATAGAATTAGGGGATTATAAAGATTCCGGGAATAAACAAGTAGAAGCAAGATATCTCGAAGCGGAAAAGACTTTAGAGTTAAGAAGATATGATGAAGCGGAAAAGATATATGAAGAATTAAATAATTATAAGGATTCACAAACAAAGAAATTGGAATGTATTTATCAAAAAGCAGATGAACTGCTGGAAAATAAAAAATATGCAGATGCTGTTAAATTATATACGGAATTGGGTGAATATAAAGACAGTTCCTTTAAGACAGAGAAAGCTAATTTCAAATTAGCTCAATTTTATATGGAACAAGGAGAGTTAAAAGAGGCTTATTCCATATTGAAAGAAATCAAACAGGTTGATTTGCTGGACGACTACCAGGATACGTATAATGAATGCAGATATCAGATAGCGCAGTATAATATGAAACACAGAAATATGCAGACTGCATACAAGGAATTCGTGAATATAATAAGATATAAGGATTCCCGATATCTGGCGGCTACTTGTGCAGTCAATATTTTATCGTCTTCATATCTGGTAAAAGAAGAAATAGATGTACTCATAAAAGATTTTTCCAGAGATTTTGATGATGATCAACTGGCTGCTATTATATATAGCGCTTATGACATGACTGATCGTGATGATATGCTTCTTGGTGTGGCAATTATAGATGGAATAAGCTATGCGGGATATCGTGAATGGCTGGACAGCGGGAAAAGCCTGATATCTGCTTTTCAATAATATCAGCGGGTATTATTCATTTAATAGAAAAGATGTTCACGAAAACAGAATGTGTGGAGCGCTAAATGAGTTGCTGGAGGAAATTATGGACGGATATCAGGTCAGATTTATAGACAAAATATTGGACAATGTGCATGGCTTTATTGAATTCACTGCCGTGGAAAAGGAAATTATTGAGCTGCCGGTGTTTAAGCGTCTGCAGAGCATCAAGCAGCTGGGGCTGACGAACTGGATATTCCCGGGAGCGGAGCATACCCGTTTTATCCATTCGCTGGGAGTGATGCATCTGGCGGATCAGATGGCGATCCAGCTGCAGTATTCCGGTGAAGAGCGGCAGCTGGTACGGCTGGCCGGACTGCTTCATGACATCGGACATTATCCGTTGTCCCATGTGGGAGAACGGGCATATAAGAGCCTGCCTGCGAATCCGGAAGACGTAGTGAAAAACCAGAAGCAGAGGGTAGTCGATGGGCTTCATTCCGTGGCAGAAACCCGTTTGTATTATATGCAGGAGCCCTCGAATCCCTATCATCATGAGCATATCACGGAGCAGGTAATCAAAAGTGACGAAGACATCCGCGGTATTATTGAAAAACACTGCGGCGGCTGTCCGCTGATAACCATTGAAAATATCTGCGATATCATAGTTGGAAATGTGGAGCGTAATCCCCAGATCTCCGGCCTGGTGCAGCTGGTCCATTCCGAACTGGACGCCGACCGGATCGATTATATCATGCGTGACGCTACATTTTCAGGGACCAGCTACGGCGGATTTGAGCTGGGCTTGTTTTTGCGGAATCTGGCCAGGACGGATTATCACGGCGGGGAGATTATCGGGGTTCATCCAAAAGGGATCTCCATCGCCGATCAGTTCCTGATGAACCGCTATTATTCCTATACCCAGGTCTTCTTCAACCGGCATGTTTCCATACTGGAATTCATGGCCCGCACACTGACGGAGATCTTCATCAGCAAGAATACCAGTGAGTATCCGTCGCCGGAGGTACTGCTTCAGTATATCAAAAAGCATAACGGCAAAACGGAGTTTCTGTATTTTACAGACCGGGCATTCTGGGACAGCGTGCATCATGTATCCATGGGATATTCCCCTTATGCGGATGTATTCCAGGAACTTCTTTTGAAATACCAGGAGCTGGATCTGACGGAGAATAAGCAGATTTCCGTGACTTTTTCAGACGCGGCAGAGCTGCGGGAGCATCTCGGGGATAATCCGATCTGCCGGAATGTATACAGGGAAGATGTGGAAGCGATTCCGATTCTGAATATAGAAAGCTTTACCCATCAACTGCCTGAGGCGGTGTATGAACAGAAGCTGGAAAAGCTTCTGGATGAGGGAAAGATAAACGCGCGGCAGGCGGACATCATGAGAATACGCCGGCTTCAGGAAGGAATCACGATTATAGAGGAGGGGAAGGAACCGATTCTGCTGTCGGACAGTCCGGCATCCCTGATGTCGAGGCTGTACTCCACGAAGGTTTGCATTCTAAGAGAGTATGAGCTTCCGGGTCAGGGATAACTGGTCTGGTGAAGGACAACATCCGGGACAGGCACCTTTTGTCTGTGTCTAATGGCGATACAGAATTCGTTGGAAATTAACGTACAGGAGACAACTTATGGAACTATTGCAGAAGAATCTGAGCCAGAATGAAGCGAAGCTCATTTTACAATATCATGCGCCGGCCGATAAAGGCACCCTTATTCTAAGTCCCGGAGCCGGCAGGACCACAGAAGAAAATATATGGCAGCAGTATACCCTGCCCATCGGCAATGGCGATATGGGCGCGAATATATATGGCGGAATCAGCGAAGAACGCCTGACCTTTAATGAAAAGACGCTCTGGACCGGAGGCCCTGGCCCTGACCGGCCGGATTATATGGGGGGTAATCTGAAAGAGCGGGGACTTAACGGCAAGACCCTCAGAAAGATACAGAAGTTATTTCGGGAAGGAAGAAATACAGAGGCATCCGAAGCCTGCGAGGAACTTATCGGGGGAACGGATGGATACGGCGCTTATCAATGCTGGGGAAACCTAAGAGTTCGATACGAAGGCCTGGAAGAGGCGAGTGCCGGTAATTACCTGCGCAGACTGGATCTGGAAAATGCAGTGGCTGATGTTGCCTTTGACTGTGATAGAAGCTGCGGTACTCACGGCGGAACCCAGGCTTTCGGAACACAGGATAACCCTGCAGCGACTCACTACGAACGGGAATATTTTATGAGCCACCCCGCTAAGATATTGGCCGCAAAGCTGACGGCCCGGGGAAAAGACAAACTGAACCTGGTGATTTCTTTTGACTCCGCACAGCAGGGGATCACTATAGCGGAACAGGATAGTCTGAGGCTTGAGGGAGAAGTGATAGATAACGGGCTAAAATATTGTTCTTTGATAAAGGCAGAGACTGACCGGGGGAACATAAAAGCTTCGAGAGATCGTCTGCTTATCAGCGAGGCTGAATCCGTCGTAATATACCTGGCGGCTGCTACAGATTATGAAAACCGATGGCCCGCCTATCGCACCGGAGAAACTGCGGCCGCACTAAAAGACAGGGTCGCTCAGGTGTTGGAACGTGCGGCGGCCCGTGGATACGAAATGTTAAAGGAAGAACACATCCGCGATTACCGAAAGATATTTTCCAGGGTCAGCCTCGACCTTGGACAAAAGAATATGCGGGAGCGTGTTCATACAGAAAATATCCATACGGAGGCTGCCAATACAGAGAATGCCGATACTAAAAATTGTCAGGAGGGATCCCCGGATACGACAGACCGGCTGCTGGAAAGATATAAAAACGGACTGGCATCCCGGGCGGAGAGCCGTTGGCTGGAAGTGCTGCTGTTCCAGTACGGACGGTATCTGCTGATCAGTTCCTCACGCGAGGATTCGCAGCTTCCGGCCAACCTCCAAGGGGTATGGAACATCTCCAACGATCCCATATGGAGCTGTGATTATCACCTGAATGTCAACCTTCAGATGAATTACTGGCCTGCAGGTCCGGCAAATATGGCCGAATGCATCCTGCCGCT
Organism: Diplocloster hominis; assembly: GCF_032380655.1. NCBI lineage: Bacteria > Bacillati > Bacillota > Clostridia > Lachnospirales > Lachnospiraceae > Diplocloster > Diplocloster hominis. The sequence continues at coordinate 38,319 of NZ_JAWDIY010000001.1, forward strand.
GATCCGCTATGTGGATTCCCTGAGAGTGCCGGGCCGGATCACGGCGAAGATCTATGCCGGTATCGATAGTACGCCTGCGGAGCCGGAAAATGGATTCATGGCCCATACCCAGAACACCCCGTTTGGCTGGACGTGTCCGGGCTGGTCCTTTGACTGGGGCTGGTCCCCGGCGGCTGTGCCCTGGATTCTTCAGAACTGCTGGGAATACTACGAATTTACCGGGAACAAAGAAATTCTGGAAAATATGATATATCCTATGATGCGCGAGGAGGCAAAGCTCTATGACCAGCTGCTGGTCCGTAAACCGGACGGGACTTTGGTATCGTCCCCGGCTTATTCCCCCGAGCACGGTCCCCGGACCGAGGGGAACACCTACGAGCACACGCTGATCTGGCAGCTCTATGAGGATACCATCCGGGCGGCCACTCAACTGGGCCTGGACCGGAGACAGGCAGAAGTCTGGAAAGAAAACCAGAAGCGGTTAAAAGGCCCCGCCGAAATCGGCGATGACGGACAGCTGAAAGAATGGTACGAGGAGAGCCGGGCGGGCAGTGTAAAAGAGTCGGAAGGTTATGCGCACCGCCATCTGTCCCATATGCTGGGGCTGTATCCGGGAAGCCTGATTTCTACGGAAAATACGGAGCTTCTTCAGGCTGCCATTACAGCGCTGGATCAGCGCACGGATGTCAGTACCGGCTGGGGAATGGGGCAAAGAATCAACTCCCGGGCCAGGACCGGAGATGGGGAAAAGGCATATCAGCTGATCCAGATGCTGATCCGGACTGGCATTTACCCGAATCTTTTTGATGCCCATCCGCCCTTCCAGATCGATGGGAACTTTGGGCTGACGGCCGGAATCTGTGAGATGCTGATACAGAGTAAGACGGGCGTAACGCGGCTGCTGCCTGCGCTGCCGCAGGAGTGGCCGGACGGAAGCTTTGAGGGACTGGCGGCCCGGGGGAATGATATCTGGAGCGCGGAATGGAGAAGATGCCGCCTGCTGCGCGCTTGTGTGTATTCTGCCAATGGAGGGACTGTGACGGTTCACTATACCGGTATTCAAAATGCCAGACTGCTGGATGAAACGGGCACCTCCGTAAATATGCATATTTTAAGCAGCAACAGAATTGCTTTTTATACTGAGGCTGGCAAACGTTATTATCTTTACATGCATAGTTGAGGGAAAGAAAAATAGTTTTTCTTGTAAGGTAAAAATAAGAAAAATTAGGAAGATACAGGGAAAAAAATAATAGTTTTTTTCTTCTTGATTGTTTGAAATAGATATGCTATAATGGCTACGCTCACTCGGAGGGCGGATCATTCAAGAGAAATGTGAGGCCGGATAAGGTGACAGGTTGAAATGCCTGTTCTTTATCCGGCTTTTTTTGTTCTCATATTAGGTATACTTTCCTATTGGAGACCTATACATGGAAAATGTCCGTCAGAAGGGGCGAAACGAACAAATACCAAACTATTATGAATTATAGGAGGACATCATGGATCTTTTACATGGAAAAGTGAGGAAGATTTATTTTAAATATCTGACAGCGGCTTTTGGAAGCGCGTTAATCTCTTCCATCTATGGACTGGTGGATATGGCAATGGTGGGGCAGTATCAGGGGCCTGCCGGAACCGCCGCGCTGGCCGTGGTCGCTCCGGTCTGGAATATTATATACAGTCTTGGGCTTCTGACGGGGATCGGCGGGTCTGTTTTATTCAGTACGGCCAGGGGAAAAAGGCAGGACGGCACGGAAAATGAATACTTTACCGCCGCGCTGATCGGTACCATTGCGCTGGCGCTGTTAAGCTGGTTTGCCATAGCGTTCTTCGACCAACCGATGCTGAAACTTTTCGGGGCCGAAGAGACACTGCTGCCGCTCGCCAGGGAATACCTGGGACCGGTGAAATTTGCGGTACCGCTCTTTTTGTTTAACCAGATGCTGGCGGCATTTCTCAGGAATGACGGTAATCCGGGTCTTGCGACTGCCGCTGTCCTGGCAGGCGGGATCTTTAACGTTGCCGGAGATTATATCTGTGTATTCCGAATGGATATGGGTATCAGGGGAGCGGGCCTGGCTACGGCCATAGGGGCGCTCATTACTTTTCTAATCATGCTAACCCATTTTTTGACCAGCAAGAATACGCTGAGGCTGGTCAGGCCAAAGAGGGTTGCGGTAAAGCTGAAAAATATCGGGGTCACAGGGTTCGCTACCTTTTTTATAGACATCGCCATGGGCGTCCTGACTATGCTGTTTAACAGGCAGATTATGAAATATTCGGGAACCAATGCCCTGGCGGTCTATGGCGTCATTGTCAACATCAGTACGATCGTACAGTGCTGCGCGTACAGTGTGGGCCAGGCTTCCCAGCCGATATTCTCCATCAATTACGGAGCCCGGCAGTGGGACCGGATCCGGCTGACCCTTCGATATGCGCTGCTGACTACTGCCTTTTTCGGCCTGGCCTGGACTGCACTGATCCTTATTTTCCCGGCCGGATTTATCCGGATCTTCATGACGCCCACGGATGAAGTGCTGGCGGTGGGACCGGCGATTCTCCGGACTTATGGTATCTCATTTTTGCTGCTGCCGTTTAATATATTCTCCACCTACTATTTTCAATCTCTGATGAGACCACGGGCCTCGTTCTTCGTGTCGGTTTTCCGGGGAGTGCTGATCAGCGGGCTGCTGATCTGGTTTCTGCCCCTGTTCCTGGGGGCCGATGCCCTGTGGATTGCCATGCCTGTTACGGAACTGCTGATTGCAGCCGTGGTGGTATATTTGATGGCGAAATATACAAAAGCCATGTCAGTGAAAAGTAAAATTTGAAAACCAAATAAAACCGGGAGTACCGTAACTGCATTGTACGCTGTTACGGCACTCCCGGTTTTTCCGGTTTGCCCGGTTTTTCCGGTTTGCCCGGTTTTTCCGGTTTGCCCGGTTTGCCCGGTTTGCCCGGTTTTTCACACTCAGGTTCTTCCTGGCTTTTCTTTAATTTATAATATAATTCTTTTATCTCAGATTCCGTCATATGGCTTATTTCTGTGGTACGATCATTGATATATATGTATTGAATCATTTGAAACCAGGTGCTAGTGTTCAATTGCCTCACCCCGTCAGGAAATGGATCTCTATAAAAGGTACTTAAAATGTATTTAAATTAAATTGATTTTCAACTATAATATAACATATAACAGTACAATTGTCAACAGAATTACCATTAAATTGTATTTAAAATGTACAGATATCAAATAATATATCAAATTGTATTGTTTTTTTATTGTAAAGTTGTATGTATTATTGTATAATAATTTTCAGATAGATGATAAATTTAATATAAATGTTCGAAGTAGTACGATTATGAGAGAGGTAAAGACTGAACAAAAAGATGTTCACCCTGGATATACGGGGTGACGCGCCCAGGGAGGTTAAAATGCCAGAGTTTAAATATCAGAGGGTTGCCGACTGGATTCGTGCTCAGGTGGAGAGCGGATTTTTCGAAGAAGAAAAAAGGATTCCGGGGGAAGAAGAATTATGCGGCAGATTTGATGTAAGCCGGCAGACGGTCAGACAGGCGATGAAGATATTGGAGGAGGAAGGCCTTGTGTATAAAATACAAGGCAGTGGAACCTATGTAAGTCCGAGAAATGGCGCACGGCGAAAAGAAGAAAAAAGCAGCAGGAAGAGCATCGGAGTTCTGATGAACAGCGTCAATGATTATATTTTCCCGCAGGTCCTGAAAGGGATCAACGACTGCCTGTACGAAAACGGATATGCCATGAGGCTGTGCATCCTTTCCCAGCAATATGATCTGGAACGGGAAGCCATCAGGAGGATGATCGGGGACCGGGTCAGCGGTCTCATTGCGGAGCCGGTAAAATCAGGGCTGCCGCTGATCAACCAGGAGCTGTACTGTGAATTTGCCAGGGAACACCCGCTGGTATTTCTGCACCGCAGGGTGGATGGGATTCCGGAAGCAGCAGGTTTTCGGGCTGGCAGTATTATGCTGGATGACGCGGGTGGATTCTGGAAACTGGCGGAGCATTTATATGAGAAAGGGCACCGGAAAATCGCAGCGGTCTGCAAGCTGGATGAAAGTACCGGAGTGGCCCGATATGAAGGCTACATGAAGTTCATGCTGGAGCATCAGTTAGAAATCAAAAATGACTGGATTTTCTGGTATTCCTCGGAAGATATAGAAACGATGTTTGCCGGTCATAAAGCGGAATGGATTCTGGAGAGAATAAGCGGCTGTACCGCGGTGATGTGCCACGATGACAGGATTGCGTTCCGTCTGATTCAGCTTCTGAAGGATAAGGGAATCCGGGTCCCGGAAGATATGGCGGTCACGGGATTTGACAATTCAGAATATGCATCGATGGATATCACCCTGACCACCATCGTTCATCCCCAGGAGGAGCTGGGCAGGAGGGCGGCCGGGGCTGTATTGAATCTGCTGCAGGAGCCGGGGCAGGATGTGTCTTGTACCTTTGCGGCCGCATTGAGAACGGGGAGATCTACAGACGCCAAGGCCGGTTCTGACGGAAAGGGGGAATAGTGCCCTGGTTTTCGGACAGTCTCCCCAATGCAGAATGGATACAATGCAGAAAAGAATCAGGAATCTGGATAATACTGGATACATCCGTAAAAATTTATGCTATAATGGCCATGGGTGTACAGCCTATACTAAATAATGAAGGAGGTTATTTCTAATGAGAAAAATTAAGGCAAAGGAATTGACAGTGGAAGGATTTGCTCCTTACGGTGAGTTTTATAATCTGGTTGAACCCACCGGCAAAAATCTGGGCAGCTTCTACCATGATCATGTTCTCTACCATACTTCAGGAAGAATGCCGGTAGCGTTTTCTTCTCTGGTGGTGGACAAACCGGAGAAATATATCGTTGATTCCGCAGAATATCACAACTATACCGGAGAGGTACTGCTTCCTCTGGACGATGATGTTGTGATCCATGTGGCGACTCCGTCGAAAGAACCGGTTCCGGAACTGACGGAAGCTTTCCTGGTACCTAAGGGTACGGTAGTAAAATTGAACGCGGCCGTATGGCATCTGGCTCCCATGGCGTTACATAATGATAAGAGCCACGTACTGATTGTTCTGCCGGAGAGAGTATATTATAACGACTGCTATGTGGTGGATTATCCGGAAGAAGATCATATTGAAATTGAGCTGTAACTAGTGTCGGCGCGTTGACGCCGGCAGCGGCGAAAAAGGGGCTGCCGGAAAATAAATAAGTCATGCCAGATATGAAACATGATTGCAGGTTTCACATCAATATCTGGTATGCAAATTTTATTTTCCGGCAGCCCCTTTGCGTTTGTGCCTGTACAATTATGAACGGTCTGAAGCTTAATCGGACTCCCAGCGTCCAGAGGCTCCGCAGGGGAGATACAGCTGATTGGAAGTAACGGGCAGACCCAGTTCGTCTGAGACGACATGTCCGTTCTGCGTTTTTAATACTGTGGAGAGCATATAAGTCAGTACGGAGGGGGCCAGGCCGGTGGTGTAAGAATTGACCAGGAAAAATAAAGGCTGTTCCGACAAAAGGTTCGCGCAGAGCCTGATAAACGGATAGATGGAATCTTCGATCTTCCAGATCTCCCCTTTTGGTCCGCGGCCGTATGAAGGGGGGTCCATGATTATGGCGTCATACTGATTACCGCGGCGGATCTCCCGCTCCACGAATTTGACGCAGTCATCCACCAGCCAGCGGATCGGGGCATCCTGAAGCCCTGAGGAACGGGCGTTTTCTTTGGCCCAGGCGACCATTCCTTTGGAAGCGTCCACGTGGGTCACCGAAGCGCCTGCCGCTGCCGCTGCCAAAGTGGCGCCGCCGGTGTAGGCGAACAGATTCAGCACCTTTACGGGACGTCCGGCCTCCTGAATCTTCCTGCCAAACCAGTCCCAATTGGCTGCCTGTTCGGGAAACAGCCCGGTGTGCTTGAAGCTGAATGGTTTTAGGTTAAAGGTCAGGGACTGGTATGAGATGGTCCATTGCTCGGGAAGCTGGAAAAATTCCCATTCCCCGCCGCCTTTGCTGCTGCGGTGATAATGTCCGTTGGGGGCTTTCCAGCCTTTCTGGATGCGTGGGGTATCCCAGATGACCTGGGGATCGGGACGGATCAGCAGGTACTTGCCCCAGCGCTCCAGTTTTTCACCATTCGAGGTGTCCAGCACCTCGTAATCTTTCCAGCCGTCTGCTATCCACATAATTTTGTAAATTCCTTTCTTTCTATCCTGAACGGGTTATGCATGTTTCGTTTACGTACGTATACGCTGGGCCAAAAGCCCGGCGGTGCTATTCTGCCGACATTATATCATGATTGCAGGCAATCATGACCCCTCCGGGGCGTTGCACACTCCGCGCCAGGGAAAGCGCTCCGGCGCAGATATAATGTCTGCCGACATTATATCATGATTGCAGGCAATCATGACCCCTCCGGGGGGATGCACACTCCGCGCCAGGGAAAGCGCTCCGGCGCAGATATAATGTCTGCCGACATTATATCATAAAAATTCAGGAAACAAAACAAAAATAGCAGCGCTAGGTGCTCAGAGCGGCGGTCTATTCATTTATATCTTTTCATTCAGACGGAAAACCACAATATTCCGTGAGCTGCCAAAATTCTTAACCGCAAAGCACAGTCCCCCGTCAACTGCTGTAATCTCCGCGTCAACTTCAGAATCCAACGGTACCGCCCTCCCGCGCAGGCCAGGGACCGTAACCGCGACCTGGTTTCTGCCTTTGGCGTCAATCAGGACATAGAGCGCACCATCCCGTTCGGTAAAATGCACCTGGATCTGATCCGCATATTTTATGGATTCCCTGCTGCTGCAGCGGCTGCCGTAGATCGCTTCCCCGTTCACATGAAGCCATTCTCCGATGGCCAGCAGACGTTTTTCCTGCTCCTTTGGAATCGTTCCGTCCGCTCTGGGCCCGATATTCAGCAGCAGATTTCCGTTGTTGGCCACTGTGGAAACCAGGAGGCTGATGGCATCCTCGATGCTGATGATTTTGTCCTCGCTCTCCATGGCATTATAGCCGAAGGATAGGCCCATTCCGCGGCACATCTCCCATTTTTCCCGGCGGTTGGCGCTTCCTGACTGGTATTCTTTCGTGGTAAAGTCATGAAACAGGTCATTGAACCGGTCATTTACCACACCATCCTCCACAGTATTATAGTAATGGGACAGCAGATAAGGCAGATTCTGCTCCCCCTGCCGGGGCCACCCGATGTCGTTCCAGAATACGGACGGAGCATAGCGGTCGATCAGTTCCAGAGACTGGTTATACGCGTAATCCGCATACGCAAATGTCGGGCTGGCCGTGTGGAACAGATCGTCATTATTCAGGATCGGATCATCCGCAAAAGTCCAGTCCACGATTCCTGAATAATAGAGGCCCATCCGAAGATTTTCCTCCCGCACCGCGTCCGTCAGCTCCCCGACAATATCCCGCTGCGGTCCTCTTTTCCATGCATTATAATCGGTATATTTACTCGGAAACAGACAAAAACCATCATGATGCTTCGTGGTCAGCACCACATATTCCGCCCCCGCTTTTTTGAACAGGCTGGCCCATTCAGCCGGGTTCCATTTCTCCGCTTTCCACATATCCGCAAACTGCTCGTATTTGAAATCTTTTCCATATTTTTGTACGTGGTAATCGTACGACGGTCCATAACCGACATGGATGGAATTATAATACCACTCGGCGTACGGATTGTTGGAAAACCAGGTTTCATCCGGGGGAACTTCGCCCAGCTCCCAGGTCTGCGGCGCAAAAGCCGGTACGGAATACAGGCCCCAGTGGATGAATATACCAAATTTTCCATCCTCGTACCACTGGGGGACCTGGTGTTCTTTCAGCGATTCCCATGTGCTGGCATATCTTTTTTTCATTGTTTATACCTCTTTATCATTTTTCTTTTATTCTAACGCCGGGCTGGGGGGATAATCCAGACAGGTACAGGACATTCTTTTGGGTCGGATGTCGTATACGCATATTTTTTGGTTCGATTATTTCTACATGGGCCTGTGTGGTAAGGCAGTCTATATTTAAGGCTGCTAAAATATGAAGGGACATTGACAAAACGCCGGGCAGTTATTAGAGTATAAATATAAACATACTGACGGAGGATTCCTATGTCCGATTATCCGTTTCAGCTGGGTTCCTGTCTGTTCCTTACTCCCCAGCTATCTTCTTCCCTAATGCAAACACCGGTACCCGAGCATGTGCACAGTACCGGTATTTATGAAGTTCATTATATCACATCCGGGTATGGAACACTGATCGCGTCCGGCCGGCGCTTTGACCTGTATCCGGGGATTCTCTATGTCACCGGCCCGCACATACCGCACAGCCAGCTGCTGCCGGAGCAAAATCCTATGGCCGAGGCCTGTATCTACTACAAAGTAGCTCCGCTTACCGGAAAGTCATCTGCTGTGCCGACGGCAAAAAAGGAAGAGGCGGCTGTCCGCATTCTATTGGACCATCCGTTCTGGATCGGCCGGGATAATCAAAATATCCGTCCCCTGCTGGAAAATATCTTCACAGAGATGGAGCAGAATCATCCGGACGCGGACATTATGATCAGCTGTTATCTGAAGCAGCTGGTACTGCTTCTGGTGCGCAATATGAGGGACAACCAGCAGATCCATGGAAACGGAAATACTACCGCCGCCGGTGAAATAGACCTGAACAGCAAACGCTTTTATCTGATCGAATGCGCTTTTTTGTCAGAATTCCGGACCATAACCCTGTCGTCCTTGTCCTCCCGGATCGGCCTGAGCACGAGGCAGACGCAGCGGCTGCTGCAGACCTATTACGGTATGGATTTTAACCAGAAACGCGTACAGGCCAGGATGGCAAAGGCCAGGCTTTTGCTGGAATCCACCGATCTGTCCGTGGGAAAAATCGCGGAAGAGGTAGGCTACGCCACTTCTGAACATTTTTGTAATACCTTCCGCAAAGTATGCCAGATGACCCCTTTGCAGTACCGCAGGAAAGACGGTCAGCCCTTTTCGTTTCTGTAGCGGAAGAATCCGGTAATCAGGTGCAAAAAAAACAGGGAGCCGGAGGACCGCTTTTGCTGTCCTTCCGGCTCAAAAATAGGAGTTTCTATTACCCGGGTCTTATTCCGGTTCACAAATACCGATCGACCGAAGCGCCTCTAACGCTCTCCCCACATCATCTCTGTCCACAATAATGTCTTCTCCATATATGGAGTTCCCTCCGTATATGTCCATCATTCCGCCGCTGCCCAGGCCCTGCCGGAAAGCGGGGATATTATTTTTCTCCAGTACTTCCAGAATCATATCCGCCTGTACCCGATCCTCAGCAGAATATATTTTTACTTCATTCATTGCTCTCATAGGAGCACCTCCTTCATTCCTTTCGGCTCTTGCGTTTCACCCAGAACCATCGATATGGAACTCTCTTGCACTTTCCGCCGTGGAGCCAGTCACTGGTTCACAGTCTTCCCCACGATAATAAACCCATTGGCGTTATCCGCAGAACGAAGCTGAAAAACTACAGAACCCGCATTCTCATCCCCTTCAAACGATGTCTTATAGTTCACTGTATAGGTCCCATCCTGAGCTGGGGTACAGTCCTGGTACGTAAATGTGAAATCCGGGAAATCTGAAAGACCGATATAATAATAACCATCCCGATAAAAGCAAGAAGTCTGTCCCTTATTCATATCCTCAAACGCGGGCTTATAATCGGGCAGTTCCACACCTAAGGCAAGCTTTACATAAGCCTCCACATCCTCAAGGCTAACCTTCACCACCTTTTCCTGCATTTCCAGGTCTTCCCGGGGAACCTCCTCGATCTCCACATCCCCCCAGGCGGCAGTATAAGAATAAAAGATAAAATCATGCCAGAATTCTTCATCCAAATTTGCCGGATCGGAAAATTCGGGTAAACAATAACACATTTTCCTCAAAAACTCTTTGCCCGTTTCGGTCAACTGTAACCCAACGGCTGTAGTATCTGAGGCTGCTCCTTCTTTTGCTGAAGAACTGCTTCCCTGATCTGTTCCGTCCTTCTGTCCGCTTCCAGTTACCTTGTTGGATTCGTCCTCCGGATTGGCTCCGCTATCCGGATCGACTCCTTCTCCCTGAATAGTTCCGCCTTCCTTTTCCGCTCCATTTACCACCGGAGCCGGGGTAACTGCATCCGCGGAAGGATCAGCCTCACCCCCGGAAGCACATCCGCTTATCCCAGCCATACCCAAGACTGCACACAGTACCATAACGACTACTAACTTTTTCATAGGATACTCCTCCCTTTTTGAGACTCCGGAACTTATGCTCGTGTTCACTGTTCTGCTTTAGCACTATTATAACAAGCCGCCAGCGCAGCGGCTAGTCCCAGTTACAATGTTCTCACTACTTTTTTGTCAAATACTGCATTTTTTCATCCACAAAGGTAGCGATTTTTTTGAATATGTTGAAAGGTTGTATTAACCCTAACACAACCTTTCAGCATCTACGTAAAACCGCTATGTATAATTTATCATGTTTTGGCTCTTTCAACAACTACTTAAATGAGCCTCTCGGCACAGTACCGAGATAAGAAGGTTTATAATGATCCTAATAGGCATCTATTGGTCTATTAGGATCTCTTAATTTGACCCCTGTGTTTTTCTCCTTTTAAAAACCCCAGAAGATATAATGTGTTCGACCATCGCTTGCATTCCCAAGCTTTAATGGGAAAAGTTCTGATTGCAAAAATTATTAAAAATACTATAAGATAAAAATAAATCGCAGCGAGAACTCCTTTAGCTGAATACCATTTAAAACACAAGAAAATTGATAATGTAATGAGAAGAATACCACAACGGATATACAGGTTCCTCAGTTTCCGAGTCATAAGCTTAGGAACATGTTTTTTGGGAATTTTAAAATATTGATTTACATCGTATATAAATTCTATACCAGACATAACAACCCCCCTGCTTGCACTAATATGTAAAATTATAACACAGTAGATTTTAATATGCTAATCACTGAGCCATTTCGAAGTCAGTCCATTTTTATCTTTTTTTTCGTGCTAAAATAGGGATATCCATTTTCCAGCCATATAGTAGTATTTTTTAGCCAATATTATATTTGGGATTTGTCTATTTAGCTTATATTATTGGTATAGTAGAAAACAGATTTTTGAGTTTATACATAATAAAAGATGTGCTCCCTCAGCCAATAGCAGTCGAGATAATACAAAATGTATCATTTGTTATTTCAGTATTGATAATATTAATCCATTCCTGGTTGATTCTCTATTCTTCAAAATTTGTGATTGGAATAAAAAAATTTGAATAGTATGTGAGAATTTGGGATTGAACAACATTTGACCTCGCAACTCAGTACAGAGATATAAAATTTTATAATGATCCTAATAGGCATTTATATGTCTATTAGGATCATTCATTTGACCCCTGTATTAAAATTTTACCTTTACGGAGAGATCCCCAATACAGTAGAATAGGTGAATCAGTATGCAACTTATGTTTTTGCAACAATTTGATAGTTTCATCCCATGAGCCGGTTATTATATTATCAGGCGACAAAATAAAATGCTTGTTCCTAACACGCATTAATATGCAATCTTCAGACGTATAATATACATAAATTGCTTCGGTATGATCTCCCGTCATTTCCCATCTTTTAAACACCACAGACCAACTATCGTTATCGAGCAGGACTCTGCCATCTCCCAGACTTCCTCCAAACCATTCACTCTGATAGATATTATTTCGTATAAAAAATAACCGCTTACGTAAAAAAAGAAAATACACAAATATTAATCCTGACAATACCAGCAGCATCCAGGGATTAGGCAATATAAAAGATAATGAAAAGCATATAATTCCAATAAAGAGCGATCGATATCCTAACCTCATATACCATTTAGCCGGGTGACGCTCAATAAGCTTCCACAAATTATTAAAATAATCTTTTTCTACATCAATCTTGATTGTTTGTTTCAATGCCTTATCCCCTCCTTAAATGAGTTAAATGATTATTTTCTTCGAAAATCTGTTCAATATCTTTAAGTGTCTCTGTCTTACTATCTGAAGCATTTATTGGGATAATCAGTAAATTTTGACGAACCCTACCCCAGTTTATATATAAACTATTTGAGGATATAAAGGCATAACAAGAGGAATTAGACATCAGAAATGTTGCATGTTCTGATTGCAAACATAGTTTGTCAGAATATACTATAACGGAAACTTTTTCTCCTTGCAAAAAACCCATGCGTGATAATGTCTCAGACCATAGTTTGAGATTAGTTGTTACAAATGAAAAAACATCGATTGCATATGCTATTAGAAATATAATAAGGTAAAAATAAATTGCAGCGATTATCCCTTTGGCTAAATACCACTTAAAACACAGGAATATTGATAATACAACCAGAAGGATACTAACGCTAATAAACTGGTACCTCAATTTCCTGGTCATAAGCTTGATAGCATGTTTTTTGGGAATCTCAAAATATTTATTTACGTCATATATAAAATCTATTCCAGTCATAGCAACACTCCTCTTAAACTTATTATTTTTAAAAATTATAACACAGTAAATTTTAAATTACTATATCCCCAATGTCAGAGACATATGAATCTTACGAATTTAAGGGGTGCTTACTAAGAAGCACCCCAAAATAAATTAAGCTGGCTTTAATTGCAAAGTATAGCCAAGAATAGAAATTATAGTTTCAATGGCTGCTACGCCGAAGAAATAAAACAGTAATGCTGCGATTACCACCAAAAGGGCTGCTGTAACATAAGCCAATGCTTCTTCGTCAAAATTATCTCTCCAATTTGCTAATGCCTTTAAATCAGCTATAAGTTCTGGAGAAAATGCAGGTGGCAGGTTCGTCAAGTGTATTGTATAAATAACTTCCAATGAAAGCGTACCATTCAGATCATATATACTGGGATCATCGATCACTGTTTCTATTGAAAGTTGTATTGAATCGCCAATGACACCGTAGCGTATTATAATATCACCATCAGCCAGTACATGTCCTACACCTTCTAGAGAAATCTCCGGGAAGCTTGGGAATTCCGTTGTTGCAAATACCACAATATCAGATAACTGTGCTTCAATACCCGCCTCTGATAAATGTCCATCACTTACACTTATTGATATATTACCAGGCAAATCTGTCCCCGTTGTTAACTGGTGATGTACTACAGCTTCAACTTTCACATTAGGTTCATCAATAAGAGTAAATGTTTTGTCAAAATCAAACTCAAATATGGACAAGTATTTTCCTAATCCTAATTTGCTGAAAACTGAATTAGCATATCGAATTATGAGTGCTTTACTCTCCGCCTCCGATTCGGATTCACTACTGGGAGAGTTATCGCCATAGCCCTCAATATAAAGATCTGTCAAATTATAACGATGTGTATCTACTTTATCACCAGTATTTCCTTCGATAGTGACAATTTCACCATTGCTGGATTCCACAACGATACCGGTGTGGCCGATCCGCCCAACCTCTGCACGATAGAAAAAGACAATATCACCGACCTTCGGCGTATAATCTCCATCGGCGCGATTATGGTATCTGCCTTTCTGCTTATACCAGTTTGCTCCGGTCGGACAATAGGCATACTTAGGAATAAACGTAGTGGGTATCCCAGCCTGATAAGCGCACCAGGAAACAAATATAGCGCACCAGCTCTGGGCGTTCATACCATACCACTGGCCATAAGGATTGATATTATTGGCATTGTCCTCTGCAAAGCCTAAGTTAAGTTCATATCTGGCCACAGCCACAAATTTTTCCAAAGTACCTGCTGGTGCAGTAACCGGCACATGATATAATTCGAATAATTTGCTCCATGTCCCCGGTCCGCACATTCCGTCTACCTCCAGGCCATATGCAGTTTGGAAAGATTTTACAATGTTCTCCATATCTGCGCCAAAGATTCCGTCAATCGTGATGTTGTATCCCAACTGCTTCAAGATGTGCTGCAGGTATTTGGTTAATGATCCATTAGAACCTCTTTTCTGTACGGCAGATACTGTTCCCGTACCGGAAGAACCGCCATTTAAAACTGCCATGGTTCCAGCGCCGCACATCCCATCTACGGTCAGACCATTGTCTGCCTGGAAGGCTTTAATAGCATTGAAAATGGTTTCAGTGCCCAGGCCATCGATCGGTCCAACAGTATAACCTTTGTTTGCAAGTAATGACTGCATATTTTTTACAACAGCGACCAGCTTGTCCCAGGTAGCCACATCTACAATACCCGTCTGGCTGAGGTTATATTTTACCTGGAATCGTTTCACCGCTGATTCGCATCCTGGCCCAAATACTCCATCAGTACCATTAGGGCTGATTCCCTGGATTAGTAAGCCCCACTGCAAATTAGTAACCCGTGGGCCTCTGTCACCTCTGGATAAGGGCAGATCGTCATTGCCGCCGGATACTGTGCCTAATAATGCCTGCTGTGTAGCGGGGCCGCACATACCATCAACCGTCAGGCCATTATCCGCCTGGAAATATCTCAGCTGATTATATGTAGTGGGTCCGCCCACACCATCAGCTCCGCCAACATCATAGCCATGAGCTTCCAGTGCCTGCTGTATTTCCAGGATTAAGCTGGACATCTTGGCCCAGGTGGTAGTATCTACGATACCGGTAGAGGATAATCCATACCGGGTTTGTAATCTTTTTACCGCTGTTTCACAACCGGGACCGAATACACCGTCTGTCCCATTCGGGTTACATGCAAGGATCATAAGTGAATACTGAAGCAGCATAATCTTAGAGCCTTTATCCCCACGCTGGAAAGGTAAATCCGCAGCGGTGATTGTTGATGATGTACTTCCGGACGTAGAATACAGCTTATTTCGTGTGGCTGGTCCAACCATACCATCAGCGGAAAGGCCGTTAGCAGTTTGAAAACTTAGGACTGCATTGTAAGTGCCGTCACCGGCTACCCCGTCTAAACTGCCGCTATAAAATCCTTTATTTTTTAATGCTTGCTGAATCGGTAAGATCTCGGAACAAAGTCCCGCCCAGGTAGCGTCATCAACGATACCAGTCTGATCCAGTCCCAAATCACTCTGCAGTTTCTTGACCGCAGTTTCATTACCGGCTCCAAAGGTGGAATCAATACTCATCTGATAATACAACGTGATTCGTAAACCCTGCTGTAACCATTTAACTTGTATACTGGAATCTCCTCGTTTTAAATACATAAATATCACTCCTCGTATAATATTATGAATACTATTACATGATCAATATTACAGCTGCGAAAATAGGTTCATAATTATGGAATTTAGACTCGGCCTAAGTCTTTAATATCTGTTACATCTTAATTATAGAACATATGTTCTATAATTCAAGCCCCAAATATCGTATATCCATTAAAAAGACACGATTTGTGATTATTTTTATCACATATAGTGTCAAGAGGATTTGTGATATCCGTGCTTCTGTCCGATTCATCTGTGCCGTTCAGCACGCAACTTTACATGTACCTCTAATTACTATACAATATATATAATATTTTTAAAGGAGATGAAAGTATGAAGGTAAATATTTTGATAATATTATGTCTCTTAGTACTCGCTTTAGCAGGATGTAATAAGTCGATTGTTGAAAATGATAGTATTGTTGATAAAAAAACTGAATATCTTCATAACTTACCTGATTCGTCTTCCATCCCAAACGAATTTAGAATATCTCTATATTCGGATAACCTATATGATGACTCAGGCGCTATTATTTTACAAACGTCAATTTTATTACCAGGTTATCAACAAGAATTAGACCTTCTTCAGAGGAAAGGAGATGTAATTTGTACCCCTGCAATTAATTCTTGGCTATATGAGGTTCGCGGTTATAATGATGACAAACAAACTTTATATTACAAATTGTCTGACAAATTTATGTTTGATGGGAAAGAATACTATGAAGCTGATCCTAAGCTGAAATCTTTTATATCGGCATGTTTTCAGGCCCGTAGTATAGAAAAAGTGGAATTGAATTCCATAGATGATCCATATAATATAAAAACATGGGAACAAGGCCTAGACACAGAAGCAATTCTTAAATGGTGTTATGCAAGTACTCAATGGTTTGATTATCCTGTCGATATAGATAAAGAGAGTGTTTCTTTGCAGGGGGCTTTGATTCTAAATTTTCTAAATGAAACTAAAGAAAATAAATTTATTATTACTCCTGAATATATTATTACTCCAGATCAAGTATATGAATCAAAAGAAAATTTATATGATAAACTGTTAGAGGAATCACAGTTAGATACTCTGTTAATTTAAGTTTAATTAACCTGGTGCATATGATAAAACTTTTGCTTCTATACGCAAATTTTTATATCTTGGCAATTAATCTCATCTATATTTTTTATCTCCGGATTTCGGCCACCAAATAGTCCGATCTAGTAAAGATAGATGCGTAAATTTACCACCTTCTGTGCTGCCGGTTGGCCGCCCCCTCCGGGGATGTGTTAATAAAGGAATCCAGCTGATTGCAAAAATGGTCTATCGCGATAACCTATTGAAAGCGAATCGCGATAGACCTTACATTTCCAATGTTACTTTTTCATATAGAAAATCACGCAGGTACAAAAGCAGCCATCTTCTGATATGATTTCATAGTCTCCAAAATAAGCGGGTACCGCCGCGCACTGCAGCCTTTCTATACTTGTGCATATTTCCGGGTTGGTCTTACTGCGTATTGTCACATGATGTCCAACCGTCAGCGTAATCATCTGCAGATGCCTGCCTGATGTAGTATATTCACCACGCTTATCGAAATAGATCCGTTCAATATCAAACGGCATTTCCGGCAAACTTGAGAACTTATCCATCCAATAATCTTTTGTCCAGAGAGTTACCTCCGCCCGGGCGCGCAGGTTCTCCTGCACATACCCGGCACGCCGCCAGTGTTCGTTGTCAAATGCATGTTCCAGATGCATATTCAGCGGCTTGCCGGTCATGGTCTTCTTATCATCATCCCAGGATTGACGTGCGAAATCGTACTGGAAGAACGAATACTCCGTTCCGGCTATAGACGGGCTGGTATCCATTTCCAGTACCATCTGGTTGCCGCCATGTCCGTGGGCTGTTCCCGGCGGGATCAGATACAAATCTCCCACATTTGACTTCCAGTTCGCGATGTAATCTTTCCAGTTTTCGATGGACTTCCGGTTATTGGATTCAAAGCACTTATTTTCAAACTCTTCCAGATCGCAGTGATCCTTGAATCCCATCCACGTATTCGCGCCCTCATATGCTTCTGCGATATAATAGGTTTCATATCTCCCCAGCGGCTCATTAAAATGCTGCTTCACATAGCGGCTGCCGGGATGATTATGGATAGGCATGGAAATACGCTCCGCAGGCTGCTGATCCGGAAAATATCCATCGTCCAGCCAGATATCAAGCGGCCACAAGTCAGGATAGTTTTCAGCCATATAATCACCCGTAACTTCCCTGTTATATTGAAGCAGATTGATCAATGGGAAATTAAGCGTGCGTTCCGCGCCAAAATCAATTACCACGGACATTTCCGGTCCGGACATCTTATTCCATGCGGATATCTCCAGACCCTCGATCTCCCAGAGGTCTTTGTGCCGGTATGCCCCCCACGGGCCGGGCTGGAAGATCTGTACCTGCTTGATCGGATATCTCACAGCCGTCTTTACTATTTCGTCATAGGCAGATCGGGGAACCAGTTTCAGATCCTTTGCATCAAAAGCCTCCACATAGAAGTCCATCCGTGCAAACAGATATTTCTTGTGACGGTATAACAGATAAAAATCATTGTAATGATATTCTTTCCAGTTATAGTTTTGGGGAGGCTCGGTACAACCAAACGGGATCAGTTCCCCTTCCCACATCTTCAGTTCCAGACGCTGCATGGTAATGTCCAGGTAAAATATCCTCTGGTACTTACCGGAAAGTTCCGGCACTGCCGCCCCAAATCCGTACACCATTACCGGTTTTTGCGCCTGCTCCAGCTTGTCACAAAGTGCTTTCAGCTTATCTGCATCCATAATATCCGAGATCACACCGCTGTCATTGACATACCCGAACCCCGGATCGTCGGTCACATAAGGCTGCTTATATTTCGCAAGCTCCTCCTGCGTTATGTACAGAGTACTCGCATCGATAAACTCACATTCTGTCCCGCGCCGCTCCATTTCCAAACGAACCTTTTCCGTAATAGCCTGGTAATCCACTCCATACCAGCCATCCAGCGCTGCTGTCCCTTTGGCCTGCAGTTCATCCGCGATGTAAGCAACTACCTTATCCGTACCGAATACTGCAGACTCTTTAGATTCCTCACTTATTCTGATCACATTTTCCGCGTTATGCTTGTCTTCATATAATGGCATTTTTCTTACCTCCTGTTTTCCTTAATCTTCCTAATTACATAACTTAATTTCTAATTACCGGGCTTAGTTTCCGACTGATTCATCGGCCTATCAGGGCAGCGCCAAAATCCTGGCCGGATTCGATACCAGCATACGTCGGATGGCCGTATCCTGCATACCTTCCAGGCGCATAAGAGGAAGAATATTTTCCAGTATATGCGCATATCCGCCCCCGCCGTTTTTGACATAGCAAACCTTGAAGCACAAATCCTGGGACAGTACCAGCTGCCTGCTGTACCCCAGCTCACAGAGCCGGGCAATCGTCCGGATTCTGTCTATATCCCGCGGCAGCCACAGCCCCTTTGTGCCTTCCACTTGAATAAGAAACTCCAGTCCGAACTGGTCAAAAGAAATATTGACACCGCGCTGCAGCAGCCGCTCCAGATAGACGGAATCATCGCTGAACGGATCGCAGTGACACAGCACCGTTTTCTTAAGGTTTCCGCCGTTTTCTTCAAAGACATCCAGGATGTCGTGGCCGAGCTTTTTTAGTCCGGGCTGGTGAATCAGGACAGCGGCCCCAGTCTCAGCCTGGGCTTTTGCGGCGGCTGCCAGGGACTGCTGCTCGCATTCGGGGAACTCCTCAGTAACGCCGATCTCCCCGATCACACCCGCTTTGATGTCTGTGTCATCCACGCCCACCGTCAGTTCCCTGACGAACAGCTTTGTTTTTTCATCACAAGTCAGGGTCTTTGTTTCGCTGCAGGAGCCCTGCACATATACACCGGTTGCCGCGATCACATGAATACCGGTTTTTTGCGAGATCATTTGCTGCGCTTTCGGATACCGCCCGATTCCCAGACAGGAACAGTCTACCAGAGCAGCCCCTCCGGCCTTCTTAAGCCGCGCCACCTCCTGTATCGCCTCCTCCGGATCCAGCTGTTTCGCATTGTCCCTGTGATTATGCATATGCCATAAGCGGATCTTACAGAGGTCCTCCAAACAAATCTTCCTGGTCAGAATTGCTTCTCCCGGCTTATCCGGATCGATCTTCTTCTGATAAACTTCCTGGTTCCACAAAAGGTGCTCGTGCATCATGGTGATCCCCAGCTGCTCTGGTGCAATAGGCCCCAGCACTGTATTGATATGGCTCATAATCTCTCCCTTCCGCCGCCAAACGCAGGCGGCACAAAAAACAGATCTGATACCCGCAAAATTAAAACCGCAGGGAATCAGAATCTCACTCTCACCGTAACCGTTTCATAAGCACCGATCGGTATCTGATCCGGAGTAATTTCGCAGATATCTTCTTCTAAAATGGTGCATTTTATGGCTGAGGATGCTTTCCTATCCCCAAAATCAAGCCCCGCTTCCGCTTCCCGGCCTTCGGTCTCCCTGATTCTTACAATGAATCCGTCCTTGTTTTCCGCCATCTTAAAACACGTGATACACAGATTTTCCTGATCCAGGCGGATCTCCCGGCAGGGTATATTACCCTGCAGAAGCTCTGGCGGATATACAGCATTTTCTGCAAAAGCTTCCGCATTCACCCTGCTGCCGGTGGTTACCGAGTAGCGGTAGATCACCTCCCCCTGCTGCAGCGGAGGAAAGTTCGTCTGGCAGTTATTATATAAAATCATGGAAACCATATGGGCATTTTTCATATCTCTCCCGCTGACATACGGTTCCTGATATCCTGCCGGGTTTAAATGCCGGTGCGCCTGGGATACGGCCGTGGGATGGATTCCTCCGAATTCCATGATGCGCGCTTCGTTCATAGCCAAGACACAGGAATATTCTTTTCCCTCAGCCTTGCACCAGTGCTGACAGGCAAACTGATTGGTATTTGCGCCTTCTATGATATCCTCAAAGGCCCTGACCGGCGTTCCGATTCCCTGGTAAGTAAGGATTGGATTCTCCATTTCGAACGGAAATACCACAAATGCCTCCCGCAGCGGCGTCCTGTCCAGAACCAGCCTGTACGAAAAATCGATACGCTTCATGGTATGATACAGAATTATCTCCGTCACTGCCAAAGGGATAGAATATACCGTTGAGTACAGGACCATACTGTCTGCCACCGCCCCCTCCATGCGGTGATACATGCGTTCTGTCTTCGTTCGGAAGATCCGGTTGGTCTCTATATCCCTGACAAGGATCTGCCCCACCGGCTGGTTTGCCTGCGTAACGTACCTGCCGATTTCTTTGTCATACACCCTGGCCAGTGTACCGTTTACAGGATCAAACTCCAGCCGGTAAAAGCCGTTTTCAAAAATATGATCCTCGCATTTCACCTCATCGGTGACCGGAAGGTTCCCCAAAAACCGCAGTTTACACAGCGAGAGGTTCCCTTTTTCGGGTACTGCAAAGGTATACTGATTGATCACTTCATCCGGCAGTTTCATAGCATACAAATCCGCAAGGCCGCAGACCGGCAGCCGGACATCTTCTATCCGGTCACACTGCACGAGCACCGCAGGATTCCTGCCATCTGTTTTAACGGAATAGATACTGCCAGGTTCTGTTTTTTCAGGTTCTATAGCATCGGTAGGTTCTATGGCATCGGTAGGTTCTATGGCATCGGTAGGTTCTATGGCATCGGAATCGACCAGCATATATGTATGATGATCCGAACCATTTCCAAGTTTTTCGCGCTGCAGAAATGTGGCTGCTGAATTCCCTTTCAGCCCTGCGGGACAGAATAGCGTATAGGTACCATCGGTTTTTGCAGCGTCTGTAATTTTTACGGAATCCCACAGTTCTTCCGCTTTTATCGCGGCCCGAAACGCATAATTCATTTTCAGGGACCGGTTATACTCATATGGATATCCAAAGGTATCCATGCCGAAACAATGCTCGTCGTACAGGATCACATCGGAATATGCGGACCTCATACGCTCTCTGATATCAGGTCCGTCTCCTGACAGAAGTGTCATTGCATTCAGCTTCTCCAGTACCGGAAGCCTTGCTTTTGTCCGGGCATTTAACGCCGAGACCGAAGCCTCCGATAAAGAACAGGTGGTATAATCCGTATGCGGCAGTTCCCCCGTGATTGTCCTGACTGTTTTGCCCTGGCAGTCCCTCTTTAATGCTTCAAAAAACATGCTCTCCGTGGCGACGATACATTTGATGTCCTCGTGTTCCTCATTCCACCGTCTCACCACATCACAGACAGCCATGGACGGAGGTACATTATCCATGCCGTGATCCACGTAGCGCATGACCTGATACGGTACCCCTTTTGTCTTTAATTCCGCCACATATTCCGGCAGCTCCCTGCATACCTCCTCATAGACCTCGGCTTCAAAGACGGTACGGACCGCCTTGCTCATGTGCCCATATCCGAATTGATACCAGGCGAAAACCTCCCCCCCGTCAAGCGCTTTCCACTGGTATGCTGCCGGATATCCCCAGTCAAAAAGCTTTTTCTCGTCCCAAAAGGAGTTTCCTTTTTCCAAATGTCTGCCTTCGCAGTCTTCCCATTCGAAATAAGTCGGGAATCCCGTAAACAGATAGGGCACTTCTGCATCAGAGAGAGCTTTGATTACCCCCGCGCTCATTCCGGGGATATCCGTAAGCGCAGCCGAAGTAATCTTCCCTTCGCATTCTCTCGCATAAGCCGCTGACGGATACATCAGCCGGGCTATCTCTTCCTCCGAACAGATGCCGTCTATCACATTTGCGTAAAATGCCTGGATTTCAATCCTGCCGCTTTTTACATAGAACTTCATGCGTTCGCAGTTGTTCCCGGACGTGTGTTTCAGATAATAATCCAAAGACCAAAAGGATTCCACGGTATAGCGGTACTGCGCTTCCGGGGGATAAGCAGCCGTACGGTCACAAAAATCCAACACATCGTCATAATAACGGCAGTAGGACTCTAAAAGTTCATCGATTGCCTGGGTATATCCAAGATCATGATGTGTCTTAGGCACAAAATATACATAAAATGGCTTCTTCATATAACCTCCTCAAAAATCCGGGGCGCGTCTACCCTTTCACGGCACCGGCCGTCATCCCGTCAATAATGTATTTCTGACACAGGAAATATACAATCACGATCGGAAGGGTCACCAGTACGATATCCGCGAACACCATGTTCCATTCCGAGCTGTACCGGCCGCAGAAATTATAAATTGTCATGGTAATCGGCCATCTCTTCGGATCGTTCATCAGGTAGAGCGGCATCCGGAATTCATTCCATATGGATACAAATACCGCTATGACGATCGTCGCATTCACAGGTTTCAGCAGCGGAAATATGACCTGGAAAAACACCCGCAGCGGACTGCAGCCGTCAATAATCGCCGCTTCATCAATCGTCGTTGAGATCGTCGGTACGAATCCATGATAAATAAAGACGCAGAACGAAACCGATGTGGCCGTATAGACCAGGATCAAACCAACCAGTGTATTCATCAGCTTGAAGGTCTGCATAATCTTAATCGTGGGAATCATGGCTATATTGAATACCAGTCCCAGCAGCAGCAGATAAAATAAAAACCGGCTGAGCCTGGTGCGGTTTCTGGAGAGTACATAAGCGGCCATGGAGCTTAAGACCACGCATAAGAGCACCGTAACTCCTGTGATCACCACACTGTTTCCAAAGCACCGGACCACATCCGCCTTCTGAAACACTTCCACATAGTTCTGGAACTGAAAGACCGCAGGAAGCTCCAGGCTCAGGTAATCTGCCTCTGCCGCTGTTTTCAGGGAATTTACCACCACCACTGCCATCGGACACAGTATGGTGAGGGACAGGAGCCACAGCAGGATCTCCAGACAGATATCGAGTATCGTGCCACGTTTTGTACGCAATTCCATTACAGCTCCACCTCCTTTTTCTTTAACAGGCCCAGACCCGCGAAAGCAAGAACTGCGATAATAATATTCAGAACGAGTTCATATGCCGTAGCCATGCCATATCTGCCCGCGGACAGCTCTTTGTACACCATCGTAGCCAATACCTGTGTCTGCGATCCCGGTCCCCCCTTCGTGATCGTAATGACGAAATCAAACACTTTGAGCCCGCCTACGAATCCCAGAAACAGATTGATCGTTACCGAAGAGATTAACAGCGGGAAGGTAATGCGGAAAAAAGTCTGGATTTTTCCCGCTCCGTCAATCTTCGCGGCTTCATAATATTCACCCGGAATTCCCTGAAGGCCCGCCAGATAAATCAGCGATGTCATACCCACTCCCTTCCATATTCCGGCTGTGATAACGCTGTTCATGGCGATGGACGGGTCCGCGATCCACTCCTGTGTAAGGTTCTCAAGTCCTATCCCCCTAAGCACCGTGTTGATAATACCGTACTGGGGATTATAGACAGCGGTAAAAATCAGCCCGACTGCCAGCGCGCATAGCATAGTAGGTATAAAGTAGATGGTCCTCAGGATGCTTTTTGTCTTTAAGTTTTTGTTCAGTGCCAGTGCCAGCAAAAGAGATATAATATTACCCAGTATTAATGTCATAAACGCATAATAGAGGGTATTTGACACTGCCCGCCAGAATACCCTTGCTGTGGCCGAGTCGGTAAACATCTGCCTGAAATTATCCAGTCCGTTGAATTTGATATCGGATACATAGATATTCCAGTTGGTAAAGGCATACACTTCTCCGAATGTTATGGGAATCAGATAAAAAATGCCGTACACCAGCAGAACCGGCAGAACAAAATAAAGTGGATAGAATTTACTCTTCTTCATGGTTTCTCACTCCTTTCTTTGCGGTTATTTCCATCATTATACCGGAGTGATCCGGCCAGTAAAATGAACATTCTTAAGATCTGCCATGGACATTCTTAATCTAAAGCGGTAACCCCCTGTCATTCTTTTTTTAACTCTGATATAATTTTTGTTAGCAAGGAACAGTCACGGCTGATCTTAAGACAATGTACGTATCTATCCTATAGAACAGGGTGAAATCCACATGAAAAACAGGTCTCAGCGAAAAAAATTATTCTTATCCTTTACAGTAGTTATCATAGCCTTCACCTGCGCCTATCTGCTGCTGATATTTGGACGGGATTATCAGAATTCCAAGGAGCGGTACTTAAACGACCGTGCCCAGCTTGTACTTCAGGTTGCCAGCCAGGCGGACAACTATTTTTCGCTAATGGACAACATACTGCTTCAGATTATTTACAGTGATGCGATCTATGAATCACTCACCGCCGCCAATCAGGACATGAGTCCTTCCAATTATTTTGATATTAATCTGCAGGCTAAGAAAAACTGTACACAGGATATGTCCGCATATATCTCGATCACCAATCAGATCTCCAGGGCCAGCATCTTTGGGAGGCGGGGAGACTACTGCTCCATCGGCTCCCCCAGGCGGAACCTGAATACCTCTGATATCTTAGAATTAGACGCTGTAAAAAATGCGGAGCTTTTAAACGGCTCGCTGTGCATCCAGGGACCTTCGTCTGATCCGCTTTCCTCGTCCAGCGATAAATTGTATTACAGTGCATCCAGGTTAAGCAAACGGGGTTATGTTTCTTACGGATATACGGAAGTGCTGCAGTCCTACGAAAACCTGGAGAAGATCTGCAAGCCCGCCCCCACGGTTGATATTTTTATCTTTGACGGCAGCGGTAACCTGCTGTATCCGGCGCCGTCCTATGTGACCGTTTCCGATGAGGTTTTACGTTCCCGGTACAGGGAAGCCTGCGGTCATTTGGATTCCAGTGCCTCCAGCCAGTTTGAATATGAAGGGGAAATAATAAGCTCCGTAAAGCTTGATAATAACTTCACTCTTCTGGCAGTGGAGAACCGTATGGATCTATTTGAATATCTGTATCATATACGCAATACCACCTTCTTCTTCGCGTTCCTGGTGTCTTTGTTCAGTATATTGATTGTCTACTATATCAGCAGATACACCTCCCAGTCTGTGGAAAAACTGACCGCAGCGGTAAAGAAGATCGATTTCCACGATTATGTCCTTCCGCTCGATCCGGATGACTGCAACACTCACGAGACGAAACAGCTCGCGCAGGCCACCGGCCAGATGCTGCAAAAACTGCAGCAGTACGCTACGCTGTCCTCGGAATCTCAGATGCGGGAGCTGCAGGCCACCATCGTGGCCCTCCAGTCCCAGCTCAACCCGCATTTTATCAATAATACGCTGGCGGCCATCAGTTCCTCCGCGTTATCAAGCGGAGACTTAAATATCGTGCACATGTGTTCCCACCTTTCCCGTATCCTGATCTATACGCAGGAGGTAGACACAGCAACGACTTTGAAGATGGAATTCGAGTATACGGAACATTATCTGGCTCTCATGAAATACCGCTATGGAGACCGCCTGGAATACACCCTTAAGCTCGACAGTGCACTGGAAGAGGTACCTGTGCCCAGGTTAATTCTGCAGCCCCTGGTAGAAAACTGCATCTATCACGGCTTCAACAGTGACAGAGCACTGAAAAAAATCGATATTTCAGGAGAAACAGACGGAAATGCCTGGAAGATTTATATAACCGATAACGGCTGCGGGTTTTCCGAAGAATCGAAAGCAGCCATCCGTCATGGGCAGGAGCGGATCAAACGCCTGCTGGACAGCGGTCAGGCATCTTATATCCGCTCAGATGAACTGGGAGTATTGAATACCTTTTCAAGGCTCTATATCCGTCAAAAACAGAATACTGTTTTTGAAATCCATTCGTCTCAATCCGGCGCTACGGTGACAATAGGAGGACT
The DNA here is from genome assembly GCF_032380655.1 of Diplocloster hominis. Taxonomy (NCBI): domain Bacteria; kingdom Bacillati; phylum Bacillota; class Clostridia; order Lachnospirales; family Lachnospiraceae; genus Diplocloster; species Diplocloster hominis. Next base: position 64,421 of record NZ_JAWDIY010000001.1, read on the forward strand.
CATTTATGATTAAAGTGTTTCTGGTGGAAGATGAACAGCTCTTGTTAAATGGGCTCACTGCGTTATTGCATTCTCTCGATACCGAGTTGGAAATCTCAGGCTATGCCTATGACGGGCAAGAAGCCTGGGAGAAAATCCCCAAAAGCCCTCCCGACATGCTGATCACGGATATCCGTATGCCGGGTATGACAGGCCTTGAATTAATCGAGTTGGTTACCGGAGCTTATCCAGACGTCCTTCCGGTCATCATCAGCGGATATGCGGATTTTGAGTACGCCAGAACCTCCCTGCGGTTAAATGTGTATGATTACCTGTTAAAACCTCTGATACCGGATGAGGTGAAACGGACGATTGCCAATGGGGCGGCAGAGATAGAAAGCCGAAAAAAACAGAAAATTGAGGAATACTTCCGACATGTTTTTCCCGATTCCAAGAAGGCATGCAGTATACCTGCCGGGCTGGAAAATATAAACTGTTTCCGGATGGCCTATACCTGCATCGGCCCTATCCTATCCGAAGAATATTTGTGTATTCTGGACGAGATCCCTCATTTTTCAGCCCGGGCAGCGGCTGTCGCCCACGACCTGTTCCCGGACGCCCAATGCTTTATCGTTCCCGGGAAATATGCAAATGAGTATATTATCATTCTGGGATTCTCCTATCCTTTATCCGATGCTTCCGAAAAAACCCTTTCCCAACTGTGGGAGAAGATCTTTCTTCTTATACCGAATACCACTATGGTTGTCGGTCGTCCTTCGGACGGCTGCAGTTATATACCGGAAGAAATCATGAACCTCAGGACTTTCTTAAAGCAGCATATTACTTCCGGTCTCTCTCATACCTCCTATTATGAGTACGAAGCTAAAAATCTTGCTGAACAGATGAAAGAATATCTGGTGAGCAATTATAACCGCCCTATTTCCCTGAATGATCTGTCTGAGCAGTTTCATTACTCCATCGGCTATCTCTGCAATGTGTTCCGCGCCGCCTATCAGGTAGCTCCTCTGCGTTACTTAAACCAGATCCGCATTGCCAACGCCAAATATCTTTTATCTGATCAAAAGAGAGACACCCTTTTAAAGGATGTCTCTACACTGGTCGGCTTTCCCGATCCGTTTTATTTCAGCAGGCTGTTTAAAAAAGAAACCGGAATGTCTCCCTCTGAGTACCGCCGAAACGCTCTGAAGGACGAATGATTACCATCCGGGAAGCCCCTGCGCTTCCGCATTTTTCGCGATCTCATCATCAATCGCCTTCAATACTTCTTTTGGCGTCATATTTCCTAACAGCATCTCCGGAATCACTTCATATGTAATATGGGAATAGCTGGCGGGCACATAATCAAACCAGACGCTGCCTATCTTGCCGCTCTGGACTGCTTTCTGCGCCTCCTGAATCTGCGGGATCAGATCCAGAGTGACTCCCTCGAAATAGCACGCCTGCTGTTCGGCATTGTACTGCTTCTCGACGTTTTCGGGCCTTGCCAGGAAATTGAACAACTGAAGGGCTTCCTCGATATGCCCACTGTCCTTGTTAATATAAAGGGCTTCGGAACAGGGTACCGCGTAAGCGCCGCTTCCATCCACCGGGAACGGCATAAGGCCGATCTTCTCCGTAAAATCCGGATATTTCTGGGCGCCATAAGCGAAAACGTGATCCCCAAAGATAAACATCGCAGCTCTGCCTTCATACAGCGCGCCATACATTCCATCATGCATATCGGATAATGGCGTCTCTCCGTAATATCCTTTTTCAAAGAAGTCGAGCTGGCGCTGCAGACACTCTACCGCTTCCGGAAGGTCTGCAAGTTTTACTTTATTCTGCGCATACTGCTCCCAAAAATCAGGTACTTGCGCCGCAATATAGGCTCCCCAATAAGTGTCCAGCCACGTTTCCGTCGGCCAGGCGTCCCCGCCGGACAGATAGATCGGTATCACGCCTGCATCTTTTATTTTCTGGCAGACCGCTTCCAGCTCCTCGAACGAGTTGGGCTGTTCCAGCCCCAGGTCCTCAAATACTTGTTTGTTATACAGAATCCCCCAGTTCTGCACACCTGCATTCGGAAAACCATATACTTCACCGCCCCAATTCAAATAGGTGTCCAGAAGTTCTTTGTTTACATTTTCCAGGCAGGGATCATCCGTGATCGGGAGAAAATTATCTTCCGGCATCAGGATACTACGTCCGCCCTCCCCGTTGAAATAGGCTACCACATCCGGCAGTTCCTTGGTGGCAATCTTCGCACCCAGAATACTATTATTCATGTCGTTCGGGTTTGTAATCAGCTCGATCGCAATACCGGTTTCATCCTCAAATTGCTGATAGAGTTCCAGTTCCACCTCTGAAAAACAATCCTCCGATCCCATAATGGTAAGGGTAGCGGCTTTTTTAGAATCTTCCGGGGCCGAATCTCCCTCCTGTTTTTTCGATTCCTCCTGTTTTTTCGCCTCCTCCTGTCCGCTGGTATTTTCAGGCTGTGCCTCCTGTCCCGCACTTTTGTCCGAACCGCAGGCGGTCAGTGAACACATCATCGCTCCAACCAACAAGATACTCCATAGTTTCCTCATACCTTTCCTCCTTGCATAAAAGTTATGGTCCCGGAATTCAAGCGACCAAAATCTCTGGCGGTCTCTCCATACAGAGATCCCGGGATATCAGATAGTTCATTATACATGGGCAATTGCAATTACCAACCCCGATGAGGTTAGTAATATTATAGATTTATTTTTCCTGAAAGCAAATGGATAAAATTTCTATAAGACCTAGATGATATTAACATTCTATCCGGTTAAGATCCCTTTCTATAAAATTTTTTTAATTTACTTCCGCCTTCCTGTACACCCGATATATGAACGGACATAACAGCACAGACAAGACGGCATAGATGACCAGCAGAATTCCAACCGCGCCGCATATCATTCCGCCGATATCATATAGATTAAAATAGGAAACTACCCGGTTCATCTGCAGCAGCTGATCCGGTAACAGCCCCAGCAGCTTGCGTACTCCCGCGCCGCCGATTCCGGACAGAAAGGTCGGAAGAAAGATCAGCACAAAGGGAATGATGACCCCCACCACCGACGATTTGGTCTTGGCTGACAGGAGCATGGTAAACAGTAAAATAAATACACTGCCCAGATACCCTCCGATCATAATCAGCAAGTACTCCTGCCAATAAGTTAGGGAATAAAAACTCTTCCATCCGGCGCTCCCTGTCTGTATCGGGCATCCGGCGCCGTCAGCCCCCAGAACACCGAGTATGATTCCCGTAACCAGCAGTACGGCCATCCAATAAACTCCCGTAATTACACAAAGCCCCGCCTTTATCTTCGCTGAAACCGCCTTGCCGCGCCCATGATAGGACGTATAAAAAACCGCGTCCGCCTTCCATTGAAACTCGCCCGGAAAAATATTAGCCAGCGGAAAGCTGAGTATCAGCACCATCACCATAAGCAGCATCGGCGCGCATTCCAACAATTGTTTCCATCCTTCCGCATAGTCATATTGCAGAGGGATTTCTAATTCCTCATATCTCCGGATTAAAAATACTTTCTCTTTTTCCGTGAATTGATCCTTCGCCTCCGTATACAGCCATTTCTTCAACTGCCTGACCCGGTTGGGATAGAAATCCCCAGCATCTTTTGGCGATAAAAAGTCCGGAATATAATAATCATACTCCCGGAATTCTCCGTACGCATTGACCAGCAGCTTCCGTATGTCATATATCCCCTGCTTCCAGCCAAACGCCCTGTTATTCTCCTGTACATCCTCAGACTGGGCTTCCGGCGTCGCATTGATTCTGTTATTTTCCCCGATCACTTTACTTATTTTTTCTTCCGTAAGCGGCCCTGCCCATTCCTGCCTCACCGCCCGCAGTTTCTGAGCCGCGGCATAACCGGTATGGTTATTCCCATTTTCATCTATATACTCAACGCCGGTAATCCCCAGCCAGCATACGATCCCCAAAAGAAAGATCAGCAGAAGGGCCGCAATCCGGTTTCCCGTTCTCATATAGATCTTTTTCAGTTCATAGCGCAGCATCTTCCTCACCTGCCCTCTCTCCAAAGTAATATAGGAAAACATCTTCCAGCGTCATATCTTCCTCCTTTGCTCCCGGACATGGCCGGTCAGCCGACAGGATTCGGAGTTCGGCCCCCTCAGTGACCGTTTTCATATTCGCGATCTGATACTGTCTTGCGTAGGCTTCTAATTCCTCCCTCCCGGCCAGACAGCTCCATACCCTTACCGGTAACGTATGCATGATGCCTGCGGGTGTGCCGGAATGGGCGATCTCTCCGTTTTTCATCAGAAGGATCTCATTTGCGATGTATTCCACGTCCGACACAATATGGGTGGATAACAAAACCAGCCTGTCCTGGGACAGCTCACTGATCAGGTTTCGAAAACGAATCCGCTCGTTGGGGTCCAGCCCTGATGTGGGCTCATCCAGCACTAATATTTTCGGATTATTCAGCACCGCCTGCGCGATGCCAACTCTTCGTTTCATTCCCCCGGACAGTTTTTTCATCTTTTTCGTCCGCATCTGGGTAAGCCCTACCCGCTGCAGTAATTCACCGATTCTTTTTTTCACAACAGCAGTCGGAATCCCCTTGATCGATCCGATATACATCAGATAATCCTGTACCGTGAAGTCGGGATAAAATCCAAAGTCCTGGGGCAGATAACCCAGTAATTTCCGATATTCCGCATCCATGGCAAAGATATCTTTTCCGTCCCAGGTAATCGCGCCGTTTGATGGTTTCAGCAGCGTGCACAGCATCCGCATAAATGTTGTTTTACCGGCGCCGTTGGCTCCCAGCAAGCCATATACCCCATGATGCATGGAATACGTCACATTCTTAACCGCCGTTATATCCTGATAGTTTTTTGTCAGATTTTCTATTTTTAATTCCATATAGTATGAACCTCCCAATCATTTCTGCACCGGCCCAGCACCCTCAAAACCGCATAGATCAGATACAGGAAAGAGCCGCCGGTGAGTCCGGCCCAGACCGGCCCGGACAGCGCCGCATACACCGGTTCTTTTAAAATTATCAGAATCCAGACCGCGATCCACAGAAGGGACAGCCCCACAGCAAAATACTCCGAAGCGATCCTTTTGCAGCACAGTGTCCGAAAGCAGATGCAGCACGTCACATTAAAAGGAAGGAAAAATTGAAACAGGATCTCTTCTATTGTGATAGGTACCGTCAGATATACCGTTCCAAAGAAAGCACTCAAAAGCACAGCGTCCACCATACCGAACAGCAGCATTCTGGCCGAATAAATCTGACGCAGCGAAAAAAATGCCGTACCTTCGATTTCCGCTGAACTGCTGCTCCGGTTTTTCCACAATTCGGGGATTACCAGAATAACAAAGACGGAAGCCAGTACCCCCATACTCCTCTGGACATAATAATTGCTGCCGGCCGAATACAGAATCCGCCACAAAACCACCAGTATGATAAATTGTAATACCCACCAGCGTTTCCGCAGATAAGCAGCCTGCTGGAACAAAAAATCAAAGTATGAGTTTGTGCGCTCCTGTATGGATTGAAAAAATGCTTTTTCCGCAATCAGTAAGGTCCGCTGGATTTCATGTTCCCTGATCGGCAGATCCGGCTGATTGTTTTTGTATTCCCGCAATTTCGCTTCTACCAATCGGTCTTTAAAATTCTCTTTCTCGATTTTCCGGTCTTTCTTCTTCATAACTTCTCCTCCTCTCCTGCTAATATTTTGGCTAACAGCTCTTTTGCCTTTTTTATGCGGTATTTTACCAGAGGGAGGCCGATATTCAGTATACCGGCTATCTCCTTTAGCTTAAGCCCCTGAAAATAATGTAATATAATAACCTGTTTCAACTCGTGGGGCAGCCTTTCCAACGCCCGTTCCATGTCCACCTTTACGTCAACGCTGCCAATAGGATTTTCTTCCGGTATCTGATACTGCGTTATCAGAGATCCGGCCTGCTTTTTATAAAAATCCTTACACAGGTTGCCCGCGATGACATAGAGATAATGAACCGCCTTTCCCTGATGCTGATAATCCGTAAGAGATCTGAAAAACCGCTCGAATGTCTCCTGCGCCACATCTTCCGCGTTCATGCTGCCGCTGCTTCCCGCTATATGATACCGGCAATACCGCAAAATGACCGGATAATACCTGCGGACAAATATCTCCATAGCTGCCTCATCCCCGTTTTTCATTTTCCTGACCAGAAGAAAATCCTTATCCATGGTTCCCCTCCTTTCCATTTCATTTAAAAGCGCTTCTATACTATGTATAACTGAAAACACAGGAAAAAGGATAGCCCTGTATCCATATTTTGTGTCACGTCCGTCAAAAATCAAATGGGGCTGTCGGGAAATAAAATCTGCATACCAGATATTGATGTAAAACCTGCAATCATATTCCATATCTGGTAAGACTTATTCATTTCCCGACAGCCCCACTCTTCCAAACGAATCTAATTATCTCAAAGAATCTATTTATCTCAAAGAATCCATTCAGATCAACGAGTCCATTTATCGCAATGAATCATTATCTCAACGTATACAAATATACATAGCTTTTCGTTCCCTCTTCATCCGCCGCGTTTATCATAATACTGTCCCCATTCCAACCGATCGAGTATTCATGGGCGCCGGTCCTGTTCTTCCGCTCCAGCAGGTAAAACACTTCTTTTTTCACGTCGATGACACCCATCCGGGAGATCCCTTCCTCAGAAAATGCGGAAACCAGGACTTTATCATCCGCCTCATTGACAATGATGCTTTCCGCCAGTTCCTCTGTTAACCCCTCCACACTCATCCTTTTACCCGTTACTTCATCTACTAAATAGATCCGGCCCGCCTCCATGACACAATCATACCGCCCTCCGGAGAACTTCACTTTCAAGCCATCCTGCTCCTGAGCCTCTGACTGCCAATATTGCGCATGGTCATACAGAGTCAGACATGTATTTTCCGAATAATCATAACAGTAATAATTAAATGTACCATCCGGGCAGTCTTCCCCAATCAGAAGCTTCCCGTCCACCGCTTTGACGGAAGAAATATCGGTAATCCCCGTCAGATCCCGCATGGAAACCGCCTGTTTCTGCGATGTATCGATCAGATATATTTGGGTACTCTCCATCTCATTTCCCAGGGCAGCCGTGTAAAGTCCGTTTCCCGCATCCTCCCAGCTCCTCAGCACAGCATAATCCTTAATTTCCCTTCCATCCACAAAAATCCCGGAAAACAGATCCCTTATTTTACCGGTATCCATATCATAAACTGTGGAATAAGAATACTCATCCCTCTGGGGGTTTTTATACAGTGTCAAAATCAGCTGGTTATCATTGGATACCGACAGCAGGAACTGGGCATCACTCTTTTCATCCGTCTCAAAGCGGTCCCGCTCCCGTTCCCTGATAACAGGTTTCCCCTGATACCGGCAGTAATCGTAATCTATCTGTCCGCTCACTCCCAGCATAGATACTTCCGCTTCGATTCTCGCAGAAGGTACCGGCACGAATTCATTCTGCACAGCGGCATAGAATAGGGTGTTCCCCTCCCCGTCTACATAATAAAACAGTTGATCTGTCATATCCAGATAGGAATCAGACTGAAGATACTGTACGTCGAAAACCTCTTCCAGTGTATCGGCGGCATACAGATCGATATGGCCGTCCCCGTCATTCATCCCGTCACTTTTTTCCTGGGCCGGAACCGTCTGCGCAGGCACCTCCTCTGTTTCCTGAAACTGAAACAGTGAAATGATCCATTCCCTGAACTGGGCATTCGCAGTGAACGCAGCCACGAAGGAAATCCCAATTACCACCGCTATCATGGCCGCCCATTTTAAATACGCATACCTTTTTGTCCGTTCGCGGGCTTTACGTCCGTCCTGTGTTCCAGAGTTGATGGCAGCTGATAGATACGAATCATCAATCTGGCCCATCGCTTCTATTATTTTATCTGCTCTCATCACCGTATCCCCTTTCCCGCAGGTACTGGCGCAGTTTTTTTCCATCTCTTGAGAGAATTGATTTCACTTTGCTCTGCGTCAGCTTATACCTGGATGCGATATCCGAAACCGTATCGAAGAAAAAATATCTTCTGATAAATATATTTCTTTTTTCCAGTGATAAACCTCCCAGAAAAACATTGATCGTCTCCACAAGCTCCTGCTGTGAGATCCGCTCCGACAGATCGCAGCAGTCTCCCAGAACTTCTTCCAGCTCCTCATAGACCGGCAGCACATCCATATTTCTTTTTTTAGCCATATAATATTTCAGTCTGCCAAGCGACAGGTTTCTGGTGATTTTGCACAGGAACGCGCTGAAGTAGACCGGCCGCTCCTGGGGAATTACATTCCAAAGCCTGAGATAAGTATCATTGGTACATTCCTCCGCGTCCTGCATATTGTGGAGGATGTTCATGGAAATTCTCATACACAGCCGTTCGTACTTTTCTCTGGTTTCTGTGATCGCCCTCTCCGACCTGTTCCAAAATAAATCTATTATTTTATTATCTTCCATACAGGTTTCTCTCCTTTCACTTGATAGGTAGGATTTTAGAAAGAAAGCGTCGCAGGATTCATACATAATAATCACTATCATTCTATCACCCGCCACCGCTAAAGACAAAGAAAAAACAGGGGCCGCTGCAAAATACGCGCTCCTGTATATGCGCTTATTGCAGCAGCCCCTGCAGTCTTTAGTTTGGATAGCGAAGGTAAAGCCGAATATTGGTCCAGTCCGCTACCGGCGACACTGTTTTATCCGTGACGCCCTGTATGGTTGGACATTCCTGCCAGGTTTGCCCAAAATCATCTGAGACGACAAAGTAAGTGGACGCGTCCTGATTACCGGGAATATTGCGCGGCGTAATATATTCCGCGAACAGCGGCGCAACACCCTCCCATACCGGATCGTAGCTGACATGGCCGTCGATGATATAATCCGGATTGTACAGATCATTTGCGTCAGCCCCCACGTGGGCTATGATTCCCCATTGATCTCTCCCGATAAAGGAATCCTGTCCCAGGTCATAACTTAAATACTTCGCATGGTTCGCGGGCACGAACTGAAAACCGCCCCGCAGGCCCGAATCATGGGTAAATCCCACCTTCGGGGAAGTGGAAAAGCAGATGACCCCCGGATGTGCCGCGCGCAGACGTCCCACATCCGCGTATTCGCTGCCTGTGAACCTTCCGGTTCCCTGTACACGCTGAATCACATCCGCGATATATTTAGCCGTATCATCAGGATAATGAACCGTCACATGCCCGTTGCCGATCTTCGTAATACCACCCACCGTATCGCCGGCCGCCCAGTTCTCGAACTCTATGTAATCCGGGGACCCGTTTGCCGTGGAAGCCTGATACACTTCGATCAGCAGCCGCTTGGGAATCTGCTTTGTATAGTCTCCCTGGAAATAGTTGTCCAGCGTCTCCCAGGTCCCGCCCGCATTCAGATATTTCACCGGGTTCCCGACATAGGGCGCGCAGGAACCGCCGAAAATGTTTGTCCCGCCGGGGACCGAAGTATAGATCATCGCGTCGCTGTAGCTTCCATTGGCATGATCGTAATCCTCTTTGATACCGACACTGATCTGCTTGGGTTTCCATGCTCCGGCGTTAAGCGGATCATAACTGGCCTCCGGCCCCATTTTCAGATGCATGGCATTGGCCCCGGCAGCAGTGACGCAGGAAAACGTTCCGTCTATTGCTTTATCATAGTGGGCGGCCCAAAAACCATCGCTGGAATCTTTCGCGGTAAGGGCCGGACGGTATACTTTTCCGATCACGGTGTGCTTGCCTTCCAGATCCACATAACTTACAGACCCGTTGGCGTAATTTTCGATATAGATCTTATGCTTCAATGTAAAAGACGCCTCGTTCTCCGCTGCCGCTTCAGGCGGAATCGCCGCATTTGTGTAATTATTGGATTCCGCCATTACCGGCATCGCCATGCTTATTGTCAGCATGAAAGCCAGCACTGCAGATTTTAACGCAGATTTTATTGCTTTTATCATTTAGAACCCCTCCAATCAACCATTCATTATTTAACTATCTATCTCCTATTTGTAAAACCGAATCACCCCGGTATTATCTGTCCCGCCGTACCCATAGATAATCCATCATCTGGCAGCAATATCCTGGCATCTGTTCATTCACAAACGCAAATGCCCCGATTTCCCGGAAAACAGGCATACACCTGCGGCCGTATCTCTCCCGGAGCCATGCATCTGCCGGCCGTTCTCTCGTTTCTTCCAGATGGTGAAAGGTCTCGTGCAGAAGTATGGCGGTATCGATCTGCCTTTTGTCCCCGACCCATTCATATGCGTTCGGAAGGGCCAGCAGCCGCTGCGCGAAATGGTCATCCCAATGTATTTCTCTGCTTTCCGGTTCATAATAAGCCTTGGGCGCGTTCCCCTTCCGGTCCGCTTCCGTATACGGCACGATGCGCGCCACCCCCAGCTCCAGAATCGCCGCTGCAATATCCTCCTGACCCACAGGATACCTGACAGCCAGGCTCCGCCCGTATTCCACCGCTCCGCTGTAGAAGGCTTCCATCACCTCTGCGGGTATACGGGCAAATACAGGCGAAGAAAGCCAAAGAGAAAAATCCAGTTTCCTGGCTTCCTGGTATATATCAGGGGCCTTCCTATCACAAGCCTTACTTTCCCGGCATACTTCCGGCGTTTTCATATCACAGCCAGCTCTTTCCCGGCACAGCCCCCTGGGCCAGCAGTTTCTTCTGCAGTTCGCCCACATCCACCTGGGCAAAGGACAGTCCGTTCTTAACCCCGATCGCAGCAGCAGCCCCGGCTGCTTCGCCCAGAGCCATAGCCGTGGCCGAGATCCGTGCCGATGCCAGCGCTTCGTGAGTGGCGGAAATGCAGCGTCCTGTAGCCAGCAGGTTTTTCAGCTTTTTCGGAACCATAACCCCATAGGGGATATCATAGCAGCAGGCCTTTGCTTTCCTCATCCAGTTCAGTTCATTTCCCACAGGATCGTGAATATCCACAGGCCATGCGCAGACCGCCACACTCCGTTCACTGACGGCATTGTTCAGCACATCATCCAGCTCCAGCGTCTCGATTCCCACGATACGCCGGCTTTCCCTGACTCCGGTAACGGACGCCACCACCCTGAGATAGCAGTTCTGGAACCCGGGAATATATTTCTGGAAGAAGCGCAGGATCTCATCCACCTGCTTATGGGCTTCGAACTCAGCTGCCGTCAGATCCTTCGCGTTAACGCCGGACAGCTTGGTAACCCTCGTCATATTCACCAGGACCTCCCCCTCATGGACCCCCTGGAAGAACAGGACCCGGTCCCTTGGCAGGGTCAGTTCCCCTTTTTCCTGCGCCTCGGTCACCAGGTTGAAGAACCCGGATACCGCGAGATACTTCCTGAGATCACATTTTTTATTCAGAATAAACTGCTCCGGATTCTTCTCGACATAATCCACCGTCTCCGGCAGATTCACTCCCCCCACCGTGAACATCAGTGTCATGGGCTGCGTCATTCCGTCACGGCTTCGCCCCAGCACACAGTCCGCCCCGCATGCCACTGCCAGATCCCCGTCGCCTGTGGCATCGATAAAGGTCTTGGCCTGATACACCGTCTTACCGCTTTTATTCAATACTGTGACACTTTTCACCACACCGTCTTCGCACTGCGCAGATTCCAGCACCGTATACAGCAGGGTTTTAATGTTCGGTTCTTCCGCAAGCATCTCGAAATAGACCAATTTTAACATCTCCGGGTCAATAGGCGTAATGGTCGAGACCATGCCGATCGGGTCCGGGATATGTCCCAGGGTAGCCCCCCTTTTGGCCAGCCGGTCTACGATCTCCTGCGCCAGCCCTTTTACTACCTGCTTCTCCCCCGCATGGAAGGTCATAAGAGGGCATACCATACCGCTGGTATTCATACCGCCCGGACAGCCATTACGATCGATCAATAGTACCTTCATGCCGTTCCGCGCAGCGCTAAGGGCTGCGGTCATCCCTCCGGGTCCGGCTCCTGCGACAATCACATCATAGATTCTCTTCACAACAACAACCCCTTTATCCTTTCTTATTTCGCTTCTAACGATAAAGCAGCTCAACCGGGAGGAACGATCACTTGTCTGCTATTACTTCTGCCTCAAAGACCCGCGGCCAGGGAAGACGAATCGAAAACTCCGGCAGCTTACCTGCAAATACCGCCTCAAAGTCAGCCCGGTGCATCTGCACCGCCTGTTCCAACAGCTTCTCTGCCCCTTTTAAATCTTTCAGACACCATACATCTTCCCCGGACCCAGCCAGCCGTTCTGAAAATGTCTGCCGGACGGCCGCCTGGTAGAGCAGATCATCCAAAAGGCGCTCTGCCGTAAAACGCTGGTTGTCCTGCGTATTATGGCCCCGGCAGGCCAGAATCTGTGCCAGGATCGTACCGAGGGAGTTCCCTGCCGTATTCCAGGCCGCGTACCCGCACAATCTGTCCGGCTCCGTCATCCGGGCCAGCTGCTTCATGAACCGGAGGTCCCCTCCGTTGGCATAGCTTACATCCAGCAGATAACAGGGATTTCCCTGATTGATCAAAGAGGCGGCGCTTTGGGCCATAGCCTCGTATTCTTCTTGTGTATAACTATCCGGGTTCTCCCATTTCGGGCAGTAATCGCCCTGTACCGACCTGGGCGGTAGAATCAGGAGGCATTGATCCGCTTCTTTTGTTTCGCGTATTCCCGCTGCCTGCATGTGGCTTTTGAGATTCTCTGTGAACGGACGGTCCTCATACTTTGCTGTAAAACCGCGGTTTTCCCACAGCCACTCTATGCGTATATCCATCCCTACGCCGCTATCCGTCCCGGTCCCTGCGCTAAGCGCATAGAGAACCAGCTCCATGCCGGCTTCGTCCGTCCCATTGTGCAGAAACACCTTCTCCTGCAAACCGGACTCTCTCACAGCCTCACGGATCTCATTTTGTTCCAGCACCTGCAGACCCAGGGCGGAACAATCCTCCTGCAGGATCAGCAGCCGCTCAAATACCCCTGCCTTCGCCAGTCGGACACATTCCATATTTACCATATGGTTTCTCTGACGCGCCAGAAGGAACTCCTCCAGTACAGAGGCAGGAATTTTTGCTTCCAGCAGCTCAAGGTTCTTTTCCGCCTGTTTTTGCTTCTCTCCTTTTTCCGTTATGGCCGCATACTTAAGGCCGGAATAGCGCGCGATCTGTTCCCACCATATCTGGCTCTTTCGGCTTAACGTACTCACCGTTGTGCGCATTAAGACATTGGAAGCGTAGATCTTAAGCCGGGGGCTTCTCTCTTTCAGCCGTTCCAGCCGAATCAGGGATCGCTTTGCCTGATCCGCCGGACAGCCGCCGCCTCTGGAGGCAATCAGTCCCCCATAAACCAGCTGCTCCACGGATAATACCAGGATATGGGCATCTGCTGTCTCCCGTTCTAACCAGGTCCATATTTCTTCTGTCTGGGAAGGCGTTTTGAAATAGTCCATCCGGTTTTCCGGAGGTACCGTCAGTGTACATCCCCTAAGCGCCGCCAGCTGCCTGGGAAACAGGCTCGTGCAGGGCCGGGAATCCAGCGGCAGGAAACAGATTTTCATAGGCTCACCTGCAGCTGATCGATCGCCTCCCGGAACGCGGACACACTGCGGGCGATACTGTCCTTCGTCTTCCCGGTTACCACCGCGCCGATCATCACCGCCTTAGCCCCGCAGCGCTGCAGTGCGGCTGTTTCCTCCGGCAGGACCGCCCGCTGCGTGGGAATCACTACCGGGAGTTCTGTATTGGAACAGATGGTGTAATATTCCATCAGCTCTTTCGCTGAGAGTGGCTGCCCGTAGGTGTCCGGCTGCATCACAGATGCTTCCAGAACATGCGCTCCGATTTTATCCAGCGCGCGCACTTCGTCCGTTGTATATTCGGAATCGAGGGCTATCATATTTAACATAAGGCCGCTCTCCAGAATCTCAAGGGGCGTGTGCTTCGCGTATAAGGATACGAATTCGAAGCCCGCCTCCGCCGCAGCACGGTAATCCTGCCGGGCTTTTTCCAGATTTCCGCCCGCCACCAGCCCGCAGGGGCCTTTGGCCTCCTGAAGGATCTGAAGCAGCGCCTCTTTTTCTTCTTCAAAGCTTCCAAAATGGGTCTTGCTGGCATGATGATCCACGTTTATATGTACCTTCACCACATCCGCCCCATATTCCCAGGCGGCCCGGGCCAGTTCCGGATCATTGGCGGGAAGGCTCATGATCAGAGTCATGCTGTTCTTTTGTAACATATCCAAATAACGGGTGTTCATATTATTCGCGATTCCTTTCCAAGGCATATGCCTTCTCATTTTCGGGTCCTGACCACGCACACAACCGGTTCCTCCTCATCCAGTCCCTGCAATTCGATACGGATCAGGCCTTTTAACTGATCGAAATCCAAGATACTGGAATAATCGGCGATACGGCTTTTGTATAGAAGAAAGACTTCCGGCAATATCATGCCCACATCATTGTAAGTGGCCTTATCTTCAATAAATTCTGCAATCCCCGCCTGCGCATTCTTCACGCAGGTCTGCTTCACATAGCCATGATTTACCTGCAGCTTCACCACACCATAATCATCCAATATACGGTAATCCAGCTCTTTTGACGACAGCAGGCCGAACAGCTTTTTCTTCTCCCGGCACCGTTCAAATACGGTCAGCCCATTGGTCTTTTGGGCCGCGCGGATCTCCCCTTCCGGTGATTTAAAGGCCTGTGCCGCTTTTTTCAGCAGCTCTTCCTCTGATGCCTGCTTAAGATCCGCCGCATCTTTATCCATCTGAAACGCTCCGGTAACGATGGCCCGCAGAATATTTTTCGAATGTTCCACCTCTGTCTGGACTTCGATCGTAGCGGGATCAGCTCCCATGCTCTCCAGCCGGCCGATGGCCTCCTTGCGTATCGACAGGATATCTGTTTCCGTGGGCTCCACGACGGTCCGCTCCACACTGTCTCTTAACATGGCCAGCGCCGCTCCTATGGCCGATATCACTTCCGCCTTCCGGGCAATGAGATATTTCATCTCCATCTTTTTGCTGAGCCACGGCACCACGGCGGTAGAACCTCCGCCGCCACCCACCAGGGAGACCAGATCCCGGTCCAGCTCATATTCTTCTAATAACGCCTCGGCTACCGGCCGCACTTTCAACATGGCTTTGTCCAGGATATCCCGGGCCAGGACTTCTGCGCTGGTCTGAAACTGTCCGGCCAGCTGATCGAATGCTTTTCTCACAGCTTCTTCATGGGAATAGGCATAATCTCCCGGCTTCGTCATCCCCGCCACGATGGAAGCATCGGTCAGGGTTACGGCAAACCGCTTTCCTTTTTCATTCACCGCAACCAGATAGTCCCCGGGGTCCATGGGCATGGGCTGGATCAGCTCAGGACGGATGTCCGCGATCTCTTCTTCCCCGCTGAAAGCCAGATAACCCAGTCCTGCGATATGGGCGCTTCGCGGGCCCACATCGATCACCTTCGGGCCGTCCATGCGCACCATGGAGCCGCCGCCTATTCCCACAGTACGGGAATCCAGCGTCTTCAGGTAGGTCAGATGGCCGCCCACATTGGCGCTCTTGATCATGGCCTTACCATTTTTGATGGCGGAAATATCCGTGCTGGTACCGCCGACTTCCAGGAAGATTCCATCGGAGACCTTAGCAAACATCAGCGCGGCCGCTATCCCTGCGGCCGGTCCCGAGAGCATCGTCAGGATCGGGCGCTGCTTCATCTGAACCAGATCCATCACACCGCCGTCACTTCTCATGATCATCAGCGGCGCTTTGATCCCGCTCTTCTTAATACTCTCATCTGTCAGTTCCGCCGTGGCAGTCATCTTCGGCAGAATACTGGCATTCACCACCGCCGTACGCGTGCGCACCTTCAGCCCATACAGCTGGGAAATCTCATGGCTGGCAGTTGCAGGCAGTCCGTTTTCGGCCGCCACCGCTGTCACCGTCTGTTCGTTCTCCACATTGTCCACGCTGAAAGCCTCGCTGGCCACGATCACCTGGCAGCCTTCCGCTTTCATCTTCTGTACCGCCGTCTCCACCTGTTCCCTGGCAAACACTTTTGGGTCCGAGTTCAGGTATACATGGCTGGTCTGAAGAAATTTGCCCGGGCTTAATTCCAGGCTCTTAATCTGTGTATCTGTTTTTGCTTTTACTGCCTCCAGTCCCTTCCCCATGCCCACGATTCCCACCTTCGAGACATCTCCTTCCAGCAGGGCGTTGGTGGCCTGGGTGGTACTGTGCGCCACAAAACAGACTTCTTCGGGTGTCGCGCCGGACTTCTCTATCACTTCCCGAAAGACCTTAATGATCCCCTCAGACACAGAACTTTCTGCAGTGTGCGTGGTAGGCGTGACCGCATGGGCGATCACCTGGTTTCCCGGGAGTTCTACAGCCACTGCGTGGGTAAAGGTCCCCCCCACATCGATCCCGATCCTTAAGTTTCTCATGCTGCTAATCCTCCATTTTCAAATGGAAGAGCAATGCTGCGTTCCGATTGCCCTTCCATCTCCCATCATTTAGAAATACATAACACCGGCCACAATCAATCCGACTATGGCTGCCACCCATACATACGGCAGCGTCTTACGCAGAATATCATTTACATCCGTTCCGGTAGCCGCGGCGGTCCACACATTGTGTGTATTCGTGGGATCGCAGATGCCCTGCAGCTGTCCCGTAGACATCAGAGCAGCCATCAAAGCCATGCCGGACAATTTTCCGGTAGCCATCATCACAGCACCGATTCCAAGCCCAAGTCCCCACACATTCAGAGGCCCGCGGTACAGTGCTAACGGCGCCAGAATGGCGAAGAAGATCACATACACAAATGCGTTCGAAGGCAGTATCGCCGCCAGTGCCGGCCCGATATGGGCAGTCACTCTGGCGTCCATCACCACCATGAGCAGCATGCCGATCCCGATAATCAGGAAAATGGCTCCTGCGGAATCCGCGATACCTTGGGTAACGGATTTGGTCAGTTCTTTCATGGTATCCCTGTTGATCGTGGTGATCATACAGTAAATAATCGCTGTCACAAACCCGGCAATAATATCAATCTTGAATCCCAATACCATAACCAGCGGTATAAGGGGTGTCAGCATAGCGAGAATGTTAACCTTACGCGCGGGAGCTTCTTCCGGCTGTGCGGGAGCTGCCCACGCAAGTTTCTTTTTCCCGAACAGTTTCCCGTCAAACTTGGTCTGGATCACCACAAACAGAATTCCCATGATGACAAAGATCACACCCAGCGGCCAGGCAAAATTACGGATCTCATCCGCGCTCAGTCCGAACGCGTCGATATACAGGCCCCAGTTAGCCATATTGAAAATGCCGCCGGTGCTAAGGGCCAGCAGTAAGATGCATCCTGCACCCAGGGAACTGATTCCAACGGATGTCATAATCGGCAGTACGATGGTTCCGATCATAATTACGGAGCCCAAACCGCCCAGTGTGGTGAACAGAACGCTTAACACCAGGAAAAAGGAAATTCCCAGTACCAGGGGCCGGTCACCGGCCAGTTCGGATACCTTGCGTACCAATGCCTGTGCAATCCCCACATTTTTTACATACTGTGCCAGGATCGCGCCGAATATCAGCATCATCATGGCAGAGCCCAGACGAACAGGGCCGTTTACAAACAGCAGTGTAATGATCCCGGGTTCTTCAGCACTGACATCCATAAACGGGATGCCCGAGACCAGGGCGATCAGGAACGCCATCAGCGGCAAAGCAAACAGGGCAGACAGCTTTTTGGTGTACATAAGCGCACACATAGCTACAAAAATGACAATAATCAACGCAGTAATCATAAAAACCCTCCTCTTTTAGATGAATACAGTTTTTAGCATTTATACATTACATCAGAGCATAAAATAGATCGACTGGAACCATTCCTTCTGTGCCACTGCCGCCATTCCAACCGGGATCGTGTCTTCTGTCTCCGGAAAACAGACGACTTTCTCGGGTATGGCCTGTGCCAGTTTCAGCAGCTCTATTTTACGTTCCTCTGTTCGGTATCCAATAAAAACCTTCGACAAATCCAGAAAATGAACCAGCGTCTCCGCTGACCGTATCAAATTTTCCGGCTCCTTCATTCTGCCTGTATAATTCCGGTGCCCCCGGCAGATCTGCCCGTCAAGTACAAGTGCCACCTTCTGTGCCACGGATTCATAGCAGCACAGATAGTTATTGAGCCCGCAGGCCCTGCCCATGACTCCCTCCCGGACAGCGGCGCCGTTGACCCGGTGATCCAGATATGTAAAAATCAGAAACTGTCGTTCAATGATCTCTTTTAGATGGACGTAATGCCAGTTACATACGTCGCAATGGCGTATCACCTGCTCTTTGTGGTCGATCTGGGCGTCCAGGCCGATACCGATCCCCAATACATGCGTGCATCCGGCTATGGTCTGTTCCAGTGCTCCGGTCAGAAGATCAATCACCGGCTGAGACCCATCCATCTCCCAGCTGTACCGCTGCAGGATATTATTCTCGCAGTCCGTTACCACCAGGGTCAGTTCTCCCTCTTTGATATCCACACCGATGAATTCCCCGTAATCCTTATTCAGACGGTAAATCGTAGAGCGTCTTCCGCCTATGGAATCCTCCATCCCCGCGCATACCAACAGGTTCAGCTTCAGCAGGCTGTTCACGGTGGATGATACGGTAGAGTTGCTAAGCCCCGTCCACTGTACTAGTTCCGCTTTTGTAGCCTTCTGTTTCGAAAACAGACATACCAATATGTTCGTCAGGTTTTTAATCTTTAACTGGTCCAGCATACGTTATCATCTCCGGTAGGAACTTTTTACGAAGCTCGTAAAAAGTATTTGTGAATTGATTATAACATTGTGGAAAAGCATCTGTCAATATCCTCTCCGCTAAAAAATTACCTATGTTAAAAAATTATACAGGTTAGAAACGTGGGCTGACAGGAACATCGTAAAAGGGGCTGCCGGGAAATGAATGAGTCATACCTGATATGGAACAGGATTGCGTTTCACATCAATAGCTGGTATGCAAACTCTAATTTCCCAACAGCCCCTTACATGCATTTTCAATGTAACTTCTGTAGTGATAGTTCCCATCAATTAATCACGAACCGTACTCTCTTGGATAAAGCAGCTTCACGTCAGCAGCATTTCTATACCTGCTACCTCAATTTTATTAGCCTCAGGTTTATTTCTTTTCTGCATCTGGCACAAAAGGGGTTGCCCCATAAGCAGTGAGTACTCCATAATACCTTGATACCACGCCGCCATCATTAGTAAACTTTCCAACATCTTCCATTCCATACCTTAAAAGAAAGTAATCTAAATCATGAAGGATTTTATAAATCGCATTGGCATACTCCATTTCGTGAGTTTCTGCCGCAATCCTTGTCAGATCAATCAACTGCTGAAGGTCTGCAATGAGCTTTTCGTTATGAACCGACTCCTGCATATCTTGAACCAGGTTTATGAAATTAGCTGCGTCAAATCTGTTGTATTCGATTACCGGCTCTCCATATTTTTCGTTGAATTCACGTTCAGAAATACCCTCATTCTCCATAATCGTTTTCATCTCAGAATAACTGCCGTCATAGGACCAGCCTATTTGTATGTCACCCTTTTGATCAAAATAATTCCAATACAAGCTATCTTTATCTGACAGCTTATCAAAAATGTTATCATTCAAATACGCAGATTCTAACCGGAGGTTCGCAACCTTAATATTTTCAGTCAGCCTCTCAATCTCCTCATCGGACATTCCTTCTAATACCGTTTCCCGCATAGCAAGAACTTCCTCTTTTGAAGGACCATGAAGTTCTGCAGTATCATCCATTTCCATGTCATCTTCCACATTATTCTCTGATCCATTCCCCTGATTTGTAATTTGTTGCTGTGTTTCTAGCGGTTGTTGTTTTGTTTCTACCGGTTGCTCTTTTGTTTCTGGCGGTTGCTCTTTTGTGCTGCAGGCAGAAAGTGTCAAACATACAACTAAAATAGAAACATAAGTAGCTATGGTTATCTTCTTCATTTATCTGCTCCTGTTATTCTCTGTTTAGTAAGAAATAGGCATCTATTATCCCGACAGTTTTCTATCAATTACACTGATTATACCACTGCCTTTACCACTTATCCACCACTATTTAACAGACACTACTATCGCCATACCGCTGTTCTCTGCCGTTTTTAACCCCATCTGTCTTACGTTTCTACTTCATATCGTTCCTATTTGTGCCGGCAGGCAAGTTTAATAATAATGCCAACCACGTCAAAAAAACCGCAACCCCCTGGTTTCCCAAGGAATTGCGGTGCTTATTTTACTATCTGGCTCTAAATCAATGATTACTCGATGATCGTAGCAACACGGCCGGAACCAACGGTACGTCCGCCTTCACGGATAGCGAAGGTTAAACCTTGCTCCATAGCGATCGGGTGGATCAGCTCGATGCTCATCTCTACGTTATCGCCAGGCATACACATCTCTACGCCTTCCGGAAGATTTACAACACCGGTAACGTCAGTTGTTCTGAAGTAGAACTGAGGTCTGTAGTTGTTGAAGAAAGGAGTATGACGTCCACCTTCATCTTTGGTCAGAACGTAAACCTGAGCGGTAAATTTCTTATGGCATTTTACAGAGCCGGGTTTTGCAAGAACCTGTCCTCTTTCGATTTCAGTTCTCTGAACACCACGAAGCAGTGCGCCAATGTTATCACCAGCCTGGCCTTCGTCCAGTAATTTACGGAACATCTCGATACCGGTTACAACAGTCTTTCTGGACTCTTCTTTGATACCGATGATTTCAACTTCCTCATTTACATGCAGAATACCACGCTCTACTCTACCAGTTGCAACAGTACCACGGCCGGTAATCGTAAATACGTCCTCTACAGGCATCAGGAAAGGTTTGTCAGTGTCACGCTGAGGATCGGGAACCCAGGAGTCAACAGCTTCCATTAACTCAAGGATCTTATCTCCCCATGAGCTGGAGGGATCTTCCAGAGCTTTCAGAGCGGAACCCTGAATAACAGGTGTGTCATCGCCAGGGAACTCATACTCGCTTAACAGATCTCTGATTTCCATCTCTACTAATTCAAGCAGTTCTTCGTCGTCTACCATGTCACATTTGTTCATGAATACAACGATGTAAGGAACGCCTACCTGACGGGACAGAAGGATATGCTCTTTCGTCTGAGCCATTACACCATCGGTAGCAGCTACAACCAGGATAGCGCCGTCCATCTGAGCAGCACCGGTGATCATGTTCTTAACGTAGTCAGCATGTCCGGGGCAGTCAACGTGAGCGTAGTGTCTGTTGGGGGTCTCATACTCAACGTGAGCGGTAGAGATCGTGATTCCTCTTTCTCTCTCTTCAGGAGCTTTATCGATATTCTCGAAAGCTACCTCTTCGCCGGTACCATATCTTGCATGAAGAGTTTTGGTAATAGCAGCGGTCAGAGTAGTTTTACCATGGTCTACGTGACCGATGGTACCGATATTACAATGCGGTTTGGATCTTTCAAATTTAGCTTTAGCCATTTTAAAACGTCCTCCTTATAAATATCTTGCCTCACGGGCTTATTTTTACTGGTTTTTGGATACTAATCGGCTATTTTTGATTATATTTCATAACGGAAATAAATTCAAGCCTAATTTACTAAATTATGGGCTGATTTCGTCTTATTTATTCTTATCAGCGATAATCTTTTCCTGTACGGACTTCGGCACCTGCTCATAGTTGTTGAAGAACATGGAGTAGTTACCACGGCCCTGTGTTTTGGAACGAAGATCGGTAGCGTAACCGAACATTTCGGAAAGCGGTACATATGCTTTGATCAGCTCGGAACCGTTGATGTTATCCATACCTTCGATACGGCCACGGCGGGAGTTGATATCACCGATTACATCGCCCATATAGTCTTCCGGCGTGGTTACTTCCACTTTCATGATCGGCTCTAACAGTACCGGATTTCCTTTTGACATAGCGTCCTTGAACGCAAGGGAACCGGCGATGTGGAATGCCATCTCACTGGAGTCGACCTCATGGTAAGAACCGTCGTATACGGTAGCTTTGATACCAAGAACGGGATACCCGCCCAGGATACCTGCTTTCGCAGCTTCCTCGATACCTTCGCCGACAGCCGGGATGTATTCCTTCGGAATCGCACCGCCGACAACCGCGGACTCGAAGATGAATGTGGTTTCCGCATTGGCATCCATCGGCTCGAAACGAACCTTACAATGTCCATACTGTCCACGTCCACCGGACTGTTTCGCATATTTGCTGTCCACTTCCACGGACTTAGTAAAGGTTTCCTTATACGCAACCTGAGGAGCGCCTACGTTTGCCTCTACTTTGAACTCCCGCAGAAGTCTGTCTACGATAATTTCCAGATGCAGCTCGCCCATACCTTCGATAATGGTCTGGCCGGTCTCATGATTCGTATGCGTCCGGAAGGTGGGATCTTCTTCCGCCAGCTTCGCCAGCGCTTCCCCCATCTTGCCCTGACCTGCTTTGGTCTTAGGCTCGATCGCAACGGAGATAACCGGTTCCGGGAACTCCATGGACTCTAAGATAACCGGGTGCTGCTCATCGCAGATCGTATCACCCGTCGTGGTCAGTTTGAAACCAACCGCAGCGGCGATGTCACCGGAGTATACCTTATCCAGTTCCTGTCTCTTGTTCGCATGCATCTGCAGGATACGGCCCACACGCTCTTTTTTGCCTTTGGTCGCATTCAATACGTAAGAACCGGAGTTCATGGTACCGGAGTACACACGGAAGAATGCAAGTTTACCAACGAACGGGTCAGCCATGATTTTAAATGCCAGAGCGGAGAAAGGCTCTTCATCGGAAGAATGTCTCTCCACCTCGTTACCGTCCAGATCCGTTCCGGTAATGGAAGGGATGTCGATAGGTGAGGGCATATATTCAAGAACAGCATCCAGAAGCTTCTGGACACCTTTGTTCCGGTATGCGGTACCGCAGCAGACAGGAATAATTTCACAGGAGCAGGTAGCTTTACGAAGAGCCGCTTTTAATGCCTCCGCAGAAGGTTCTTCTCCTTCCAGATATTCCATCATCAGTTCATCGTCCGTCTCACAGATCTTTTCGATCAGGTCGGTGCGATATTCCTGAGCCTGTGCCTGCATATCTTCCGGAATGGCTTCGATACTGATATCTTCGCCCTTGTCATCATTATAGATATATGCCTGCATTTCAAACAGATCGATAATGCCTTTGAATTCATCTTCCTTGCCGATCGGCAGCTGAAGCGGAACCGCATTTTTACCCAATCTGGTCTTAATCATATCTACAGCATTGTAGAAGTCTGCACCCATGATATCCATCTTATTGATAAATGCCATACGGGGTACATTGTATTTGTCAGCCTGACGCCATACATTCTCGGACTGAGGCTCAACGCCTCCCTTTGCACAGAAGACGCCAACCGCACCATCCAGTACACGCAGGGAACGTTCTACCTCAACGGTAAAGTCCACGTGTCCGGGAGTATCAATAATGTTGATACGATGCTCAAGAGCACCCGGCATAGGTTTGTTTTCTTTCTGTAATGTCCAGTGACATGTGGTGGCGGCTGAAGTGATGGTGATACCTCTTTCCTGTTCCTGCTCCATCCAGTCCATGGTAGCAGTACCCTCATGAGTGTCACCAATCTTGTAATTCACACCGGTATAATATAGAATACGCTCGGTCAATGTGGTTTTACCCGCATCGATATGCGCCATAATACCGATATTTCTGGTTCTCTCTAACGGATATTCTCTTCCAGCCAAGGGATTTTCCTCCTTAAATCTAGTGCTGCAAACCTGCCCTCCCGGGCAGATCCGCAGACGCAAGAGCAAAAAGCAGACTTTTTACTCTGAATATACAATCCGGCAACAGATTAGAAGCGATAGTGAGCGAATGCTTTGTTCGCCTCTGCCATCTTGTGCATATCTTCTTTCTTCTTCACGGATGCGCCTGTGTTGTTGGCTGCGTCCATGAGCTCATTTGCCAGTCTGTCTTCCATTGTCTTCTCGCCTCTGTTGCGGGAATACAATACTAACCAGCGAAGAGCCAGGGCCTGACGTCTGTCGGGACGAACTTCGATCGGTACCTGATAGGTAGCGCCGCCGATACGTCTCGCTTTTACTTCCAGTACAGGCATGATATTTGTCATAGCCTCTTCGAATACTTCGATCGCCGGTTTCCCGGTTTTCTCAGCTACTTTGTCAAATGCTCCGTATACAATCTTCTGAGCAACACCTTTTTTACCATCCAGCATAACGTTGTTGATTAATTTGGTGACTACTTTGTTATTGTACAACGGATCTGCTAATACATCTCTTTTCTGAGTATGTCCTTTACGTGGCACGTTACTTCCCTCCTTAACATTTGCCGCCTTTTTCCGGCAGCTTCTTTTCGGTTAATTCATCGGTACTCACATGTGTCGTTCTATGGACTTAATGTGTTCGTGCGGTAATTCATGATGTTATCTGATGCATATTGAAAACAGGGATGAAACACCTACACTAACCATAGTTCTGTTTGTGATACTCAACAAGAATTATTTCTTGGCGTCTTTGGGTCTCTTAGCGCCGTACTTGGAACGGGCCTGCCGTCTGTTGGCAACACCGGCGGTATCCAGGGTACCTCTGACGATATGGTATCTGGTACCAGGTAAGTCCTTCACCCTTCCACCACGAATCAGAACAACGCTATGCTCCTGAAGGTTATGGCCTTCACCGGGGATATAGCTGGTCACTTCGATTCCGTTGGAAAGACGAACTCTGGCGATCTTACGAAGAGCGGAGTTCGGCTTCTTAGGGGTTGCGGTCTTCACTGCGGTGCAAACACCTCTCTTCTGGGGAGAAGACATATCCGTAGATCTTTTGTGCAGAGAGTTGAATCCTTTCTGCAGAGCCGGAGCTGTGGATTTCTTTACAGATGTTTGACGTCCCTTTCTTACTAACTGGTTAAATGTGGGCATTTCTTTCACCTCCTGATAGTGGATTTCCCAAACTTTTTTGTGTATGCCAAATATAATGCATCTGCATGCACGCTAAATAATTATAATGGGTGGGTGCTTATCTGTCAAGCTGTTTTTTTATTTTTTCCATTTTATTATCTATTGGGACGGGAAAAAGGGGCAGGGGTTGTGGGGACGGCCTGGGACGGATTTGGCGCGGCGGTGTGTGGGATCTGGCCGCTCATGGGCCCGGGGAGCATCGTCCGTGTCCCGGGGCTGTGGGCTTGCGTCGGCAGCTGCTAAATAAAAACGGGCCGACAGGTCCAGGAACCGGGGCCATTCGCCAGGAACGCATAATGCGTTCCCGGCTCAGAGCCCCTTGCGTGTCGGCGTGGAACGCCGCCCCGCATCCTGAACCTGCCGGCCCGTTTTTATTAAGCATCTGCACGACCGCCCAATGCCCCGGGACACGGACGATGCTCCCCGGGCCCATGAGCGGCCAGATCCCACACACCGCCGCGCCAAATCCGTCCCAGGCCGTCCCCACAACCCCTGCCCCTTTTTCCCCTGCGTTAGTAATGCGGGATTTGTAATGTGTCTGGACTAAAACTCCTGCACAACAGGATGTTCGAAGCCGAATTAAAGATTTTCTGCATCTTAGCTGCAAACCACCCTGGCTCTTATTAGAGTAGCGAGCGGAGGCGGCGGGGATGTTCCCACAGACGGCTGGTCTGCCGGAGGCATTGGCGGCCCTGGCAAACGGCAACAGCTGTTCCTGTGCTGCAGGGATCATTGGCCGTGTGCCGGGGCATTGGGCGGCCGAGCTGCTGCTTAATATAAACGGACCGGCGGGGTCAGGATGCGGGGCGGCGTTCCACGCCGACACGCAAGGGGCTCTGAACCGGGAACGCATCATGCGTTCCTGGTGAATAGCCCCGGTTCCTGACCCCGCCGGTCTGTTTTTATTTAGCAGCTGCCGGCGCAAGCCCACAGCCCCGGCACACGGCCAATGATCCCTGCAGCACAGGAACAGCTGTTGCCGTTTGCCAGGGCCGCCAATGTCTCCGGCAGACAGCCGTCTGTGGGAACATCCCCGCCGCCTCCGCTCCCTTCAAGTCCGAATCTCAAATATGCAGCTTCTTCCCCAGCTCAGAGAAAAAGTCCCGTCCATTGAAGATAACCAGCCCAGCCAGGCTCAACAGGCAAATACCGGAACAGATCACAGATGGATAGCGCACATCAGCCACACCGGTCAGCAGGAGGATTACAGGGACAAGCCCATAGAGGGCGTTTATGACATAGTAGATCATGTAGTCTTTGGGTTTCAGGCGCTGGACACAGGTGATGGTGATCATGGAAGCCAGGATCAGGACACACATGCCCGGGAGGACGTAGTCCACGGACCAGCCGTTCCACCCGGTGCACAGGTCCCAGATCAGACAGCCGATGGTTATGATAAAAAGCTGCCAGAGTGAGTTTTTCAGCAGGTTACGGCGTTTGAAAAAGGCGACTGCCAGCGCCAGCCACATGCTGAATGCCCCGGCCACGGCAAAGAGGGACCAATATAGGCGCGGGGTTACGATCATGTTTATCATGACTGTGATGACTGCGGCGGAGATGCTGCCAAAGGTGAACCACTGGAAGAAACGCTTTCCCACAAGCTTTTCTTTTTGGCGGGGCGGGAAATCGGGTTCCGGGAACTCACTTGCGATTCCGTGCTCCTTCAGGATACGGAAGAAGTTCCTCTCGATGTTCCGGCTCTCGAAACGGGATGTGAAAGTGAGCGCCAGCTGGTCCTGGAAGGAACACATGCATAATTCCATGGTGGGTGTGCTGGTGAAAACTCCGAATCGCCTGATGTACGGGATATATTGGTCGGGCATGGACACTACGCTCATGTTGGAGAATACTGCTGTTACGTCTTTTCCTGAGAAACGGGCGCCCAGCTTCATGCCGAAGTTTTTGATCTCCAGAGGCAGGATTCTAAGGATCGGATTGCGTTCCAGCCCCATCAGTTCGTTCATCCGGACAGCTACCTGGTCTTTGGTCAATTCATGGGAAAAATACTGTTTTACTTCCTGAACTACATCCCCGAAGGCAAAACGGCCTGATTCGAACCGGTAATTGGGTTCGATCCAGCCAAAGAAGTTCAGCATGGAGTCGGAGGGGAAGAACTTTCTTAAGTTCAGGGGCACCATCAGTGCTACGGGTTTGCGCTCCTGGAACCGGTTCATCTCCTCGTGGATCGCACACAGATAGACCGCAGTCAGGTAAACCGTGATGGAGACGTTGTATTCCCTGGCTTTGGACAGCACTTCTTTGACCGACAGGGTGGCCTCCGTGATCTGGAGCCCGCCGTCCCGGGTACCGGGGCCGTGCAGCTGGAATGCTTTCACTTTCCTGGTTTTCTTTTTGTCATTCGGACTATAGTATTTTGAGAAGCTGTCGTCTTCCAGATCCTGTACGGTGATGGATGAATCGGTTAATGGTTCATCGGTAAGGCCTTCTGAGGCGTGGGCTTCGATCAGATAGTTTTTGACCAGCTCGCGGATGAACTGGGTGGCGCCGGTCCCGTCGGTCAGCGCGTGGAACACTTCAAAATTGATCCTCTTCTTATAATAAGTAACTTCGAATAACAGACCTTTCTTGTCATGAATGTATAGGTTACTGCAGGGCGGCTTGCTCTCCTGTTTTACTGCCGGCCGTATGGAGCTCTCCTCCAGATAATACCAGAAGAATCCTTTGCGCAGTACAGAGAGGAATACCGGATATTTTTCTATCGTGGTATCCAAAGCCTTTTGAAGGGCTTCGGGTTTTACGTCCTGGTGAAGCTCACAGTAGAAGCGGAATACACGGGTATCCCGTTTGCCGCTGGTCGCCGGAAAGATCTTGGCCGCATTGTCTAATTTCCGCCAATAAGCTCTCTTTGTGTGAAACACGTTTCTTTATTCCTCCTTCAAAAAACGATTGATCACCTGAAAACTCTCCTGTACGTGATAGTACTTGATTCCAAGTGCGAAGAAACCGTGCAGCGCGTCCTTTACCTGATATACGCTTACCTGGTTTCCCGCCTTTTCAAGTCGTCTCCCGTATTCTTCCCCCTCGTCTCTGAGCGGATCGTATTCCGCCGTCAATATCAGGGTCCGCGGCTGCCGGCTCAGATCTTCTTCGCACAGGGGGGCGAAATAGGGATTCTGCCGGTCTGCGGGACTGCCCTGATATAATTCCAGATATTGTTCCATCTTCTTCGCTGTCAAAAGATAACTCTGCCCATTTTCCTGTACGGAGGCATATGGGCTTTGATCCGTGTAGTCATTGTTTAAGGCAGGATATATGAGGATCTGACGGGCAGGTGTAAATTCTTCCCGGTCTCTGGCCATCAGGCTCACCGCAGCACACAGGTTGCCGCCGGCACTGTCCCCCGCCAAAGTGATCCGGCCGGGGTCGATCTCCATGATCTGCTGAGTGTACAGAGCCTTAGCGGCCGCATAGCAGTCCTGAAGCCCCGTGGGAAACCTGTGCTCCGGGGCCAGCCGGTATTCCACCGACATGACTACGTGGTCCGTGTCCTGCGCCATACGGGCGCACACCCGGTCATAATTTTCCACGCTCTCGGTCACCCAGCCTCCGCCGTGAAAGAATAACAGCACCGGCTTACCCTTGCCTCCGGTTTCCAGGCTCTTCTCATCCGGCATGTAAAAACGGACCGGTATCTCGTGTCCCTCATTATAAATCTTCCCATTATATTTCTTATAAAACAGTTTCATTGGATCCAGAGACTTCAGATTCGCAAATTGCCGGGACGACTCTACTTCGATATCCCCGTAGGACAGTGCTTTCAGTACAACCCTCATCGCTTTATTTATCGCCATCCAACAGCCTCATCTTCCTCCGGGTCTATCCCCGCGCTTCTTATTATATTGATTTGATTTTTCTGATTCTTTTCCATTCATTTTCTGTTGCGTATCATTTATTTTATTTATCATAGCACATGCTCCGTTTATATACAAGAAACGGGCCAAACAGAATAAGCAGCTAAAAAAAATATACCTCAAAGTGAACGTTGCTAATTCATCAGCCCGGCGATATAATAAATATATATAGGAGATAGGATTTAGGAGGGTGGAAATGGTTAGCCTGCATACATAGAATCGACTAAAATAACTGCAGGCGGAAAGGGGTTTTATGACTAATTTTCACCATCTGTTTTCACCGTTAACTGTTAACGGACTGGAACTCAAAAACCGTATACTCATGCCGGCGTTCCATATGAAATACGCGGACCACGGTTATGCCACCGACCGGTTGAAGGAGTTCTATTATGAGAGGGCAAAGGGTGGCGCTGCGATGATCCTGGTCGGTGGTATGCGGATTGACGATCTGGGCGGCGACATCGGTCTGGACAGCCTGAGCGATGATTCTTTTATCGAGGGCTACCAGGAGCTGGTCGAGGGTATTCACGAAAGAGGAGCGAAAGTCGGGGCACAGCTCTATCATTCGGGGCGGTATATGCGAAGCGGTTCTATGCCGGACCATCTTCCCGGGCTGTCCGCATCATCGACCTTCTCAAGCTTCAGCCGTGAGACCAGCAGGGAAATGAGTCTGGAAGATATCCGGCTCACTCAGCAAAAATGGGCTGAAGCAGCCATCAGAGCAAAAAAAGCCGGCTTCGACGCGGTGGAGATTATCGCCTGCACCGGTTATCTGATCTGTCAGTTCTTATCTGAGATTACAAATAAGCGGACGGACGAATATGGAGGAAGCCTTGAAAACCGTTGTCGTTTTGGACAGGAGGTGGTACAGGCAGTCCGCAGGGCGGTAGGACCTGATTTCCCTATTTTCATGCGGATTACCGGAAATGATTTCATGCCGGGCGGCGCAGGCTTTGCGGAGACAGTAGCTTTCGCAAAGGCTGTGGAGGAGGCCGGTGTAGATCTTCTGAATGTGACCGGCGGCTGGCACGAGACGCAGATTCCGCAGATTACCGGGGACGTGCCTCCGGCGACTTATACATATCTGGCGCATCAGATCAAGCAGGCGGTACAGATTCCGGTGTCGGCTTCTAACCGGATCAACGATCCTTACGTGGCAGAGGAAGTTCTGGCTCTGGGCAAAAGCGATATGGTCAGTATGGCCAGAGCCCTGCTGGCGGACCCCCAGTGGCCCAACAAGGTAAAAGAGGGCAGGCTAGGTGAGATCCGCAAGTGTATGGGCTGCAATCAGGGATGTCTGGCCAACTCCTTCTTCGATAAGCCCGGCGAATGCCTGGTAAATGGAAAAGCCGGACGGGAGTATCTCTTCCGGGATAAACCCGCACCGGAAAAAATAAAACGGATTCTGGTGGTCGGCGGAGGCCCGGGAGGCGCAGAAGCGGCAGTGAATCTGGCGCAGCGGGGCCATCAGGTGACCCTCTGGGAGAAGAACAAAAGGATCGGCGGACAGCTGCCGCTTGTGGCGGCTCCCTCCAGCAAGAAAGATTTTATGGAATTGATCGGATATTACGAGAACATGCTCGCAAAATCCGGTGTGGAAGTTGTCTGTAATAAAGAAGCGGATGCCGCGGAGGTGGCGGCCGGCGGTTTTGATGTGGTGATCACCGCTACCGGTGTGATTCCCAAGACGATGCCGCTGCCAGGCGATGACGGTTCGGTTCCTGTATATACGGCACATCAGATTCTGGCAAGGGAAGTCATCCCCGGAAAGAACGTCGTCATTATCGGCGGAGGTACCGTAGGCTGCGAAACCGCCCATGTGCTGGCGGAAGCCGGAACGCTTACCCCGGAGCAGTATCATTTCCTGTGTATCCATCACGCGGAAAACCGGGAATTCCTGGATGGCCTGATGAATCACAGTCTGCGGAATATCTCCATCGTGGAGATACTTCCCAAGATCGGCAAAGGCTTTGATCCGGGCACCGCATGGCCGCTGCTTCAGGGTCTGGACCGGATGGGCGTTAAGAAATACGCGAACACAAAGGTCTTGTCCGTGAAAGACAAGGTGGTTACTGTAGAGCGCACGGCAAAAGACGGTACCGTAAGCGTAATTGAGATTCCCTGCGACATGATTATCCTGGCAGTCGGCGCCGTACCCAACGACAAGCTGTATCACGAGCTGGAGGGCAAAGTCCCCGAGCTGTATAACCTGGGCGACAGCTCCGGCATCGGAAAGGTGCTGACGGCAGTACGGGACGCGGTGGATCTGGCTTACTCTATTTAGAGCGGGCATTGCCTGTTCATATGGGATTCACCTTTTAGGTGGTTCTGAATGTAAAATAACGGCGCCTGTCCCCGGATGTTGACTGGAATAGTTCAGCATCCGGGGTAGCAGGCGCTTTTTTTCCTCTAACAGACCGGCTTTCGGGGACAGGCCCCTTTCTCCGCGCAGCTGCTGTTCGGGCGAACGTTACTGCCGAAAGATGCCAGTCCCCTCTCCAATGGGCGTGCATGGTATCGTATTCAGAAAAGATTACCCGTTTAGTTAAGTTCTCTCACCAATTGGCTGAGTATATGGACAGTGTATTGATCCGGATAGTTGTTAGGTTCTCTGCAGACGGCATTAGGAAGCAAGCCTCTGTCCCTCAGTATAATTTTTTCCATGGCTACGAATTGTTCAATATCCCGCAGCATGAAGTGGACGAACGGCAGGAATTTCTTAAACAATTGATAAGAGGTTTCCGACTCTCCTGCTATATACATGTCGTATATTTCCCGGAATCTCCGGACCATGGACAGGCCGGGCATAACCGCACATGCCCCCCTTGTGAGGGCCTCGTACATGCATTCCCCTCCGTTGCCTACGACGATGTGATAGTTCCCTTTTGTGGCGTTCTGAAAGGAGGTAATCAAAGGACCTGTGGGTGATGCCTCCAGCTTTACATATAGCTCGGGTATATTTCCAGACTCCATAATCTCACGGAAGGTTTCCTGAGCGATCGTCATTCCGGTCAGGGCGGGGGCATACTGGATCATCGCAGGTATCCTTACACTTTTGCATACACGTACCAGATGCCGGGCAATCATGGGGCCGCTTGGCGCAGCAAAGGACGGGGGCATAATATTGATGGCGTCGGCCCCGTGTTCCTGATAATAGGATGCTTCCCGCTCGGCCAACAGGGTTGCGTGTTCTGATACCGTGACAAGGATGGGAATACGTCTTTGATTTACTTCAACCGCTGCGTTCAGAAGCTCTTTCTTTTCCTCATTGGTCAGTTTATAGAATTCCGCCCCTGCCGCAAACAGGCACAGCGCGTTAGCTCCTTCTTCTATCCCGTGTTCAACAAGTTTCTGAAATACTTCGATGTCTGCCTTTTCCCCGTTTTCAGAGAATGGCGTGGGAATGACAGGTATGATTCCTTTCAATAATGGCATGGTTTTCCCTCCGGTTCACATTGATGAAAATTCATCAGAATATTATTCATGGCTGGGATAAATAGCCGAATAGGCTCTGCTGTTAACATAGTCCAGGGCTTTTGCCGCATCGTCCTGATTTACTGCCAGGCCTACCGGTATATTCCGGGTGATATTTTTCATAGTCATGATAACATCTCCCGGAATCAGGGCCGGACCCCGTTCGGTGTCCGTCTCGATCATCTGGGATCCCGGAGTGTGGCCCTTGCATAGATGCACTCGTATTCCCGGTACTGGTTCCTGGTCCCCCTCCAACAGAATCAGCCTGGATAAAGCTTCGCGGAATTCTGTGAGGAACTGGGGCGGGTAAGCGTCAGGATCACGGGCTGCTTCATATTCCCTCTCCTGACAGTATAGAACGGCATTGGGGAACAGGCTTATATTGCCGGCATGGTCCCAGTGCAGATGGGTGAAAAAAACGCCCTTTACCATATCCGGGATAACGCCGTGCTGCTTCAGAAGCTCCGGAAGTGGTTTTACCCGGTTTACTTCTAACTGCATCCGTCGGGAACAGAATACCGGGTCTGTAAAGCTGGTGTCTACCAGGTACTGGTCATTTCCCTGCTGTAACAGATATATATAGGAAGGAACGTATCCTGTGATCTGGGGGGACCCGCCTTTGTACTTGATATCATCCCGGACCATCCCGAACTCTCCTGCTTTGATTGGCGTGATCTGATAAGCCATTGCATTTCCTCCTTAGAAAATGGGAATGAACTCTCCTTTGTTCACAGCGTCCTCGTCGTTGTAAGGATATTTCTCTATGGTTTCTTCCCGCAGTTCTACGCCCAGCCCCGGAAGATCCTGAATCAGCTCTACATAGCCGTCTTTGTATACGATGGGTTTCAGGAGCAATTCCTCCCGCAGCGGATTCAGTGTCTGGTCGTGTTCCATCACGAAGGCGTTAGGGGTGGAGGCCAGGAAGTGCATGTTCGCCATGAAGCCCACACCGCTTCCAAATATGTGAGGGGCGCAGCGCATATGGCAGGCGGAAGCGATGGCCGCGATCCGCTTACACTCAGAGATTCCCCCGGAACGGGTGACATCGGGCTGGATCATGTCTACCGCATGGCGGGTGATCAGCGGGTAATACCCGTAGCGCACGAATTCATTTTCCCCTGCTGCGATGGGTATACTGGTGGCTGCCGTCAGACGTTCAAAGCCTTCGATGTCATCGGGATGGAGCGGTTCTTCCAGCCAGAAGAGGTCGCAGCCTTCCAGTTTCTTACATACCCGGAACGCTGTGTCATAGGTCCAGGGGAAATTCGTGTAACATTGGCCGGCATCAACCAGCATAGCCGGTTTGCTGCCCACTCTGGAGCGCAGTTCCTGTATCAGTTCGATGTCTTCTGAGGGGTCTTCGCTTCCAATCCGCACTTTAAAACCGAAGTAGCCGCGCTGTATATAATCTTTGGCTTCCGCTGCCAGATCGTCGATGGATTTTGCCATCCCCCCGCTTGCGTATACTTTGAATTTTTCCCGGTATTTGCCGCCGATCAGATCGTAAACCGGCCGGTTCAGTATTTTCCCCATGATATCGTACAGGGCGATGTCGATACCGCTGATGACCGTGGCGATCACCCCACGGCGCCCATAATGGGCGGATTGGATGTACATTTTCTGCCAGATTTTTTCGATGTTAAAAGGATCTTCTCCCAATAACATGGGTTTGAAACGATAGTCGATCATTTTCTCTATGGCCCGCGGCAGATAGGCGGATTCCCCGATTTCTCCGAGTCCTGTGATTTTATCATCTACGGTTACCCGTACCAGCACACAGTTGCGCTGTAAAGTGGCGCCTCCGGACCATTTCCATTTTTCATCCTGTTCATATCGGTAGGATAGCAGAATCGTTTCTACATTGGTTATTTTCATGCCTGATTTCCTCCATGCGTGCGTATTCCCGCACATATCAGTATAGGTAAACGCTCTAATTATTACCGCTGTTTTTTCATCATATATAATGTCACTCTCATAAAACCTGTACGACCTGCTCCGTGTCCGCCGCCTGTAGTATCAGGTTATGCAGCCTGCAGACCCAGCCTGCGTCCCGGATCGTGGATAATGGCTGTTCCCCGCCGAGAATGCAGTGATTGACAAAATGATCCATCTGAGCATCAAACATCTCCTGATAGAACACCTGGTCGTAGCTCTCTCCCACGTTGCGGACATAATCCCGTCTGGAAAAATGCATGGAGCCCTGTGTTCCCAACATTTTTACTTTGAATGTCCAGGGATCTGAAGTGTGATCCTCCGCAGCCCAGGATAACATGATCTGTGCCAGGCAGCCCCCATCATATTTCAGGTTCACGATGATCTGCGGACCGCCGGTTTCCACCACAGACCGGTCGAATCCGGACCGGAAC
The DNA here is from genome assembly GCF_032380655.1 of Diplocloster hominis. NCBI lineage: Bacteria > Bacillati > Bacillota > Clostridia > Lachnospirales > Lachnospiraceae > Diplocloster > Diplocloster hominis. The sequence goes on from NZ_JAWDIY010000001.1 coordinate 99,194, forward strand.
GCGCTGACTGACTTGGGCACTCCCAAAAACGCCAGAGATAAATAGATCTGATGACACAGAACATCGACCTCCGGACCGTCGTATTTTTGAAATAATTCCGGCGCCATGTAATAGGTTTCCGACAGATAAAGATAGGCCGGTGTTCCGATTCCTCCCTGTTGCACTTCCCGCCGGATTCTGGAAAGCTCCGTCAGGTACAGGTAACTGTGTCCCGGCATGCAGACCACATTGTTTTCATCAGCTGCCTGTTCCATACCTTCGATTTCCCCGGCTTCAAAGCTGACCGGCTTTTCCACCAGCACATGTTTGCCTGCTTCCAGTGCGGCTTTCGCGTATTCGCAGTGTTTCTCCCAGGGAGTCAGGACCAGCAGCGCGTCGATCTCAGGACTGGTACAGATGTCTTTCGTATCCAGAAGCGTAAGCCCGTACTTTTCACAGAAGGCCGCTGCCTTCCGGCCTCCGGCGGCAGCAGTGAGAACCGCGTTAGGAGTCTTTTGTATGGCCTCCACGTGGTTTTCTGCGACTCTGCCGCAGCCTACGATCCCGATTCGGACTGTCTTATTTTCATTCTCCATAGATAACCTCCTCTAATCTTCCGCTCTCTAAGGCTTTCACGACACTCCATGTGATCTCGCAGGCCCTGGCTCCGTCTTCCAGACCGATCAGAGGGGTTTTGTCTTTCTTCAGGCAATCGATAAAATGCTCGTTCAGCCGTTTTACACCGCCCGCTATGGCAGAATGCCACATGACGTCTTTGTGGGTCATGCTCCTGGTAAACATACCGGGGTTGTTTTCCACACCCCGTTCACTCTGAATGGTCATAAAATTTTTGAACTCATCCAGATAAATGCTGCCAATACTCCCCATAATCTCGAACCGCTTATCCGTAGCCGCGTCCTCCGGAAGCCAGCCGTTCATATCGATGCACGCGATGGCTCCGCCGTTTAAATATGCCACACAGGCAAAGCTGTCCTCAAAGTTGGCGTGTTCATTGTTGTGCGCTACGGCTGCTACCCGTTCGACCTCACGGCCTGTCATATAACGGACGGTATCCCACAGATGAACACTGGATTCCAGAATCAGGCCTCCTCCTTTTGATTTGTCGAATACCCAGGCACCGTGGGTATTTGCATGTTTTTTCATACAGAACCGGAAATTCCCTCTCATGAATATAATATCTCCTATGGCTCCGCTGCCAATCTCCGCCATGGCTTCCTGCGTCGCCACGGAAAACCGTTCCGGAAAATCGATGATGATTTTCTTCGGGTAATCCTTCGTAAGCCTCCTCAAATCATTAACTTCTTCCGCAGTCAATGCCAGCGGCTTCTCACACAGCATATTCTTCTGCGCCTTAATCACATCCTTTGCGATCTCATAATGGAACATCTGAGGCGTAACAATATAAACCGTATCCACCTCCGGGTCCTCCAAAAGCTTTCTATGATCTGTATAAGCTCTCGCATGATATTCAGCAGCCACTTCATGAGCCGCCTCTTCATTCTTATCGCACACCGCGCAGACAACACAATCATCGATCTCCTTCAGATAACCAGCATGCAGTCTGCCCATCCATCCCAATCCGATAATACCAATATGTACCATAAAATCCTCCCTATCCAAATATAAAAACTTTAATAAACCCACAACAGCCACAGCTCCATAAACACCCTTACAGTTACAGCATACAACTCAACTCCCTTACCCATCCGAACATGGAAAACGGCCTTATAAAAAGCAGGGATGAGAGGGGATGGGCGCGCCCTTTCGGAAGCGGGCGGCTGATCTCGTGTGGCCGAATCACTTGAGGCCGGTCCTTAGAGTGACTTACGCAGGAGGCTGGAGAACCTCGCAAGGCCTGGAACACTGTCCGAGCCGTTATTTGGCGAGTTTGTTCCGGGCCTTTCCAATAAGAGGTTCTCCAGACTCCGGAGTTAGTCACTCTTAGGCCCGACCGAAGTGATTCGGCCACACGAGATCAGCCGCCCGCTTCCGAAAGGGCGCGCCCATCCCCTCTCATCCCGGCCCTTCCTCTCCACTCCCCGTTACTCCTTAACAGCCCCCATAGTAAAGCCCTGCACCAGATACTTTTCCAGATAGGTGAACAGGATCAGCCCCGGAAGGCAGGCGATCACCGATCCGGCCATAATCTGTCCCCAGTCCACGCTTCCATGCTGCCCCTGCATCAATGCGATCCCCACCGTCAGGGTACGCATTCCTTCCGTTCTGGCGAATGTCATAGCGTATAAATATTCCTGCCAGGAAAGTACAAACGCGAACATGGCCACGGTAACGATTCCGGGGGCCGCTAACGGCATGACGATTTTAAAGAGAATCCCGAGTCTGCTGCACCCATCGATCCGGGCGGATTCTTCCAGGGAAACCGGAATCGTGTCAAAGTATCCTTTGATCATCCAGCTGCAGAACGGCATCGCAAATGTCGTATAAGCGATCACCATGGACAGGTGGGTATCCAGAAGTCCCAGGCTGTTCATGATCATATACAGCGGAATCAGCAGCAGCATGGACGGGAACATCTGTACCACGATCAGCATAGCAGAGAAAAATGTCTTACCCCGGAAAGAAAACCGGGAAATTCCATAACCGGTAAACATGGCCACGATCAACGCGATTCCCATGGTAAAACCGGAGACAATCAGGCTGTTCAGAAAATAATCAGTAAAGTACCTGCGCTGCCAGATCGACAGGTAATTGCTGAAGCTTAAGTCTCTCGGAAGCCATTTGGGAATGGAGGAGAAGACTTCATCCGGCTGTTTAAAGGAGGTGGAAATCATCCATAAAAACGGCAGGATTAATATTAAGGTAACAATCAGAACGAAAAGAGTCATGCCCCTTTTCTTCCATTTTCTCTTTGAAGCCCTGCTCATTTTATCCTCACCCCTTTAATAATTTTCTTACATAGATAATGCACGGAACGATCATGACCAGCATCATAATGATCGCCGCCGTAGATGCGTAGCTGGTCTGGAATGTCTGCATAAACAGCCGGTAGATATAGACCGGCAGGGACAGTGTCGCTTCACCCGGCCCTCCTTTGGTCACCACCTGAATGATATCCAGCTGGTTGAAGTTCCAGATGGAGGTCAGGATCGCCACGATCGTTGCGATGTTCTTAATCATGGGCAGTGTGACAAACCGGAAACTCTGCCAGTGGTTCGCTCCATCCACCTCTGCGGCCTCATACAGATCCTTCGGGATCGCCTGAAGACCGGCCAGCAGGGTAATCGCTACGAACGGGATACTCTTCCAGGTAATGATCATGATGACAGAGACCGCGGATAACGTCTGGTCCGACAGCCACGGCAGATTGTTCTGGATAAGCCCCATTGATTTCAGCAGATAGTTCATCATCCCGTAGGATTCATTCAGGAACCATTTCCAGATAATTCCGGCGATGGCGTTGGGAATGACCCAGGGAACCAGTACCAGACAGCGGAAAAACTTTTTGCAGAATATTTCTTTATTTAAAATTGTTGCGAAAAACAGCCCCAATACCATTTCGAATACCAGAATGATCAATGTCCAGACAACGGACCGACCCAGCGCGTGGGTAAACATCGGATCTTTCAACAGCGCCGTATAGTTGCTGATTCCCACGAATTTTACGGGAGCCAGCGACAGCAGGTTTTCATTGTAGAAACTGTCTTTCACCCCCTCCAATACCGGATAGATCAAAACAACCAGAATCAGGACGGCGCAAGGCAGCAAAAACAAATAGGGTGTTATTTTATTTTTTGTTTTTGGTTTCATATCCAAAACCTCCAAATTACTCCGCCGGCCAAAGCCGGCGGAGGCTCTCTATACCGCATAGGATTCTTTATTCCCCATGCAGGAGTTTTAGCTGGTTATCCAGATTCTTAAGGCCGTCTTCCACGCTGACATCGCCCATAATCATCTGCTGTACCGTGGATCTTCCATACATGCTGGCCAGGGTCTCCCACTGCGGATCCAGCGGCGGGGTATAACAGTCATAGACTTCATCCAGGAACGGCTGCAAGTACTCGTTGTAGTGGTCTCTCGCATAATCCACGAAATCTTCGGTGTACAGCATACCCCCTGAAGCGTTGCAGAAGGAACCTGCGATCGTCAGCCCTTCATCCCTGGTGCTGGCGGTGTTATAGAAGTATTCCAGGAACTCCCAGGTCTCCTGTTTATGCTCTGATGCTTCCATAATATTAAATGTATTCGGATGTCCGCGGTATGCCGCCCGCTCGGGGCCGTCAAATAATACGGCAGTTCCCCATTTTCCATCCAGATCCGGACCTTTTTCCGCTACGGAGCCGGTAACCCATGCGCCGTTGTGCATCATAGCCACTTCGCCTTCCACGAACATATTGCAGACTGCCTCCCAGTCGCTGTCCACCACGCTCTTGGGGGATACCCCGTATTTCTGTACCAGATCTACCATGATCTGTGTCCCCTGCTTTGCCGCGTCGTCCGAAAGTTTTGACTGCCATTGTCCGTTTGCATAGCTGGAAATATCGGCTCCGCACATCTGCATGAAATTTACCCAGTAGTCCGTCGCGTTCTCCGCCTGTACAGGCCAGCCGTAACCATACTGATCGATCTTACCGTCGCCGTCCGTATCCTTAGTCAGCGCTTTCGCACATTCCAGGAATTCATCCCAGGTCTTGGGCGGCTTCTCAGGATCCAGACCGGCTTCCTCAAACAGGTCTTTCCGATAGAACAGGGCCCAGTTACACCCCTCCTGCGGCAGCCCGTCGATCTTGCCCTCTTCCGTAGTCACCATCTGTATCGCGCTGGGAAGCATACTGTCCAGCAGCTCCTGGGGTACCAGATCGGTCATGTCCGCCAGGGCGCCGATCCCCCGGAACTGGGCCAGCATACTGGGATTACACATGATCAGATCCGGAGCGGTTCCGCCGGCAATGGATGTCATCAGCTGTGAGGGAGCGTCGGTCCAGCTGGTCCGGGTCTCCACGATCTTAATATTCGGATGTTCTTTCTCAAAACCTGCGATGGCTTCTTCCAGAATATCCAGCATTCCTTCTACCCAGGTGGTATGGAAAAATTGAATTTCCACAACTTCACCGGAAGTACTGTCGGCCGGCGCCTCTGTCCCTGTTCCTGCAGCGTCCGCTGCCGGCGGTGTCACTGCGGACGCATCCCCCGCCTTCTCCCCGCCGGAGTTTCCGCAGCCGATCAGACATCCTGCCAGCATCGCTGCGATCAACCATACACTCAATAACTTTTTCATACAAAAGACCTCCTTCTTTCTATTTCCTTTGGTTGTATGTACCTTAATGTGTTACGAACTGCTGCTTCCCAGCGATCATATTCCTCGCCCTGCAAACCGTGAAAACTTCGCTGAGGAGTCCCCATCGGAATTCCCAGTACTCCGGATAAAGCTCTGTAATTTTCCGGAAAACTAATATGGTCCAGCAGCCGGACTAACCGGATCAGCTGCATCTGTATTTCTCCTGCCTTCTTCATCTCGTTTTCTTCAAACAGCCTGAGGATCGAGAAATCCGTGTCCAGCATCCAGACCAGGGCAGACATGCATCCATGCCCTCCCACAGTGAGGCTTGGCAGAAATGTAGAATCCTGGCCGGTGAATATGGCAAATTCCGGCCGGCGCTCCTGCGCCATACTCACCGCTTTGGTAAAATACAGCATATCGCCGCTGCTGTCCTTCATTCCCACGATATTCTCAAGTTCCAGAAGCCTGGGTAAGATGGAAAGCGGAATTCCAGGGGAGCAAAACGGGATATTGTACAGCATAAGCTTTAATCCCGTGGGTGCTCTGGCTGATATGTTCCGGTAGAAGTCATAGATGTCATCCGGTTTTTGAGGATAATAATAGGGGGGACAGATAATCGCGTAGGTATAACCGATATCCGCCAGGTATATCAGCCGTTCCATTACCTGGTGTTCGTTGGCTCCTCCCGCTCCTCCGATTAATACTTTCTCTTTACTTACACACTCCTTTCCCAATTGATACACTCTTTTCGCCTGATCGAGTTCCAGATAGATAAATTCGCTGGTCGAGCCGCACAGAAGCAATCCTGCCGCATTGGTCGTATTGCAGTACAGAAACTCCTGTCTCAGAAGCTTTTCGTCCAGCGTGCCGTCCTCCCGGAATGGGGTCATGACCACTCCATAATTTCCTTTCGGAACAAGCTTCTCCATATATTGTTCCTCTCTTCCTGTTCATATATATGAACTATATATTTATTTATGTATTATGTTTATATATAATTTAACCGAATTTTTATGCTAAGTCAATATGTATATATTTCTCAAATTGCAGATCATTTTTTATGCATATTTTACATATTTAATAGAACTAATGAAATATTTTACATAATCAACCAGTTATTTCTTGTTTTACCTTCCAATTTATTGTATAGTATATATACGTTATTCATATATATGAATCGGAGGATATGAAAATGGACGTTAAAAACCATCGAATTCTGCAGCACTCTTTGGAAATACTGGAATTTGTAGCTACATCCAGCCGCCCTGTTACCTTTAAAGAAATCTGCGATGTAACCGACCTTCCCAAGAGTACCGTCCACAACCTGGTATTGACCCTGAGCAATCTGGATTTTCTCACAAAAAAACCGAACTACAGCGAGTATAGTATCGGTTTAAAGTGTTTTGAAGTTGGAAACTCCTATCTGTCATCGAACCCGTTCTACTCGATGGCCAAGGAAACTACCGCCGACGTCTCGGACCGCAGTAATGAGACTGCGCATTTCGCCATCCTGAACCACACGGATGTCGTCTACCTGTATAAATATGAGAGCAAGCAGCCTCTGCGCATCGCTTCCCACGTGGGAAAGCGAATCCCGGCTCATGCCACAGCCATCGGCAAAGCCCTGCTCTCCGGCTACAGCGACGAGGAAATCCGCGGCTTGTACCAGGATCAGGAACTGATCTCCCTGACACCGAATACGATCACTTCCCTGGAAATGCTGCTGGATCAGGTCCGTCAGATCCGGATCACCCAGCTGGCCTATGAGACGGAAGAGTCCTCCCCCTATATTAAGTGTATCGCTACTCCTATATGGAACAGACAGCACGCCACCATTGCGGCGCTTTCCATCTCCATGCCGGTCTACCGGGGTGAGGAAAATATGGATCAGATGGCGGGAATATTGATGGATGCAAAGCATCAGTTAGAAAGTATACTGACAACATTAGATATTTAGAAATGCTCTTAGATTCATTTATATTGGGAGGGGACTGGCATCTTTCGTCAGTAACGTCAGCCCGAACAGCAGCTGCGCGGAGAAAGGGGCCTGTCCCCGGTTGTTGACTGGAATAGTTCAGCATCCGGGGTAGCAGGCGCTTTTTTTCCTCTAACAGACCGGCTTCCGGGGACAGGCCCCTTTCTCCACGCAGCTGCTGTTCGGGCTGACGTTACTGCCGAAAGATGCCAGTCCCCTCTCATATGCATTTTATTGTAAAGATCTCATAAGGCCTCACATCCACTATATAAACCTGGTCAGCCGCCTCCAGCTCCAGAACGGGTTCTTCCAAAAGGTTACAGCGGTACACATGACTATATTTTTCCGTAAAATTCAGCCGCAGACCAGACCTCTGGTTATAACACTCATAAAACCGGAATATATAGCCTCGGCCGTCCTCGCTCTTTTTAACCGCCTCCAGGATTATATTATCTGCCTGAAAAGCCACCAGATTCAGGCGTAGATCTGATATTCCGCCGGGCTGCGCCTGCCTGCCCGGCAGTATATGCCGGGTCTGACTGCCATGTCGGCCTGTATTATGCCGGCCTGCATTTTGACAGCCTGCAGTTATTCTCACGAGCTGCATCGGATTGTTCAGCCGGTATGCCTCTCGTACGGTACCGCCCTGGCGGAAATCTCCGGCATGAGGATATATGGAGTAAATAAACCGGTGCCTCCCCCTGTCCGCCTCCGGGTAAGGATAGCCCCCCGATTTGACAAGAGACAGACCGACCACACCCTGCCGGATACTTACCCCGTACTTACAATCGTTCAGGAAGCTGATTCCAAAACCTCCCTCCGATATATCCATCCATTTTTGGTAGGGAACTTCGAATTTCGCCTGGTCCCAGGAGGTGTTTTCCGTGGTGCTCCGGGTGATGTTACCGTATGGAATATCAAAGACCGCTTCCCTGCTGTTAATATCTACCGGAAATTCTGCTTTCAGGAACTGCCTGCTCTCCTGCCAGTCAATCTCCGCTGAAATGTCGATGCGCCTGCTGTCTTTATACAGCCGGATGGTCTCTTCGATTCGCGAAGACTGGTATTTCCACGTCAGGTATACCTCCAGAATCCCGCTGTCCCGCCTCCGAACCTCAAAGCTGCTGCCGGCTTCCGGATAATAGGCTTTGTCCCGGTAATAAGAGTACAGGTTCCAGTTGTCAAAATCATAAGGGATGTCCTCGTATATAGTAAGGACATTCATCCGTCTTCCCGCCGGGACCAGTTCCCTTTGGTTCTGGCTGTCATAGATGGACTGAAACCATCCGTTTTCATCGAATTCCAGAGAATACCAGGGAGTCTTTATTTTCCTGCCTTCGACTGAAAAGCCGGCCGGCCCATCCTTGACTTTCCGCTGTTCCAGCTCCTTGTCCGTATAAAAACAACAGCCCTTGGCCGGTATCCGCCCGGACACGATCCAATCTCCGGGTTTCACAGCCGTCCCATCCGTGCCAAAGCCGCCGTCACCGGGGATCTGGACAAGACAGCTGTCCTCAAACCCATTAGGGTTATAGATCAGTACGCCGCCGTCCGGGAACAGGACGTTTAACCGGTCGGATATTCGTTTCTCCAGCACCTCTTCCCTCTGCTCCAAAAGATCATATTCCCTCCAAGAGTTCTCATACACTTCCTTTATGGCAGACCCTGGAAGGATATCGTGGAACTGGTTTTGCATCAGTATCCGCCACATGGCTTCCATCTCTTTGGCCGGATAGGGCAGTTGGAGATACTGTTCCGCCAGGACCAGCAGACATTCCAGGTTTAGCAGATGGAATTCATGTTTCCGGTTCAGCCTTTTATTTTTTGCCACAGAAGTGTAGGTGCCCCGGTGGTATTCCAGATACAATTCCCCGGACCATACCGGAACAGCGGGATTTCCGCTTAGTTCTCTTTCAAGGCCGGCAAAGAACTGCCCTGCTGTAGACAGCCTGGTGCAAGGACAGCCGCCCATTCCCCTGCGCAGGCGCTTCTCCGTCTCCAGCATATCCTGGGTGGGGCCGCCTCCGCCGTCTCCATAACCGTAAGAACACAGGAAGCCGGAGCTGCAGGACTTTTGCTGGTACCGCTGCCATCCTCCCTTGATCTGCGCCGGATTCAGGCAGCCGTTGTAATTGGTCGTAAATTCCGAATGATGTTCCTGATCCGTCCGTATCCTGCGCCCCGGGGTTTCGTAGTCCCTGGTCGGTATCATATGGGCCAGGACTCTGCTGCCGTCGATTCCCTCCCAGTAAAAGGTATCGTATGGGAACCGGTTCGTCTCGTTCCAGCTGATCTTCGTCGTCGCGAACCAGTTTATTCCGCACTGGCGCATGATCTGCGGCAGGGTACCGCAGAAGCCGAAGGTATCCGGCAGCCACAGTATCCTGCTCTTCTTCCCGAATTCTTTTTCAAAAAAACCTATGCCGTACAAGAGCTGGCGGACTAATGACTCGCCTGACGTCAGGGTACAGTCAGGCTCCAGGTACATTCCGCCCTCCGCCTCCCAGCGCCCTTCCTCTATGCGTTTTTGTATTCTCCCGTATAATTCGGGTTGATTTTCCTTCACAAACTCATACAGAATCGGCTGACTGGACAGGAACCGGTACTCCGGATACCGGTTCATCAGCGACAGTACCGTAGAAAAACTTCTGGCCGCCTTTTCCCTGGTTACCTCTACCGTCCACAGCCAGGCGATATCAATGTGGGTGTGTCCCACGCAGTAAGCCTGAGGCATTTTGTCCATACTGTACATATCCTCAAGCGCGCCCATCAGATAGCGGTCCGCCTCCTTAAGACTGTCATAATATTCCCTGCTCCCTATTCTCCGAAGATCCAGCCGGTTAACCGTACCGTTCAGCACTTCCATCAGCCGCTGGTACTGCGTCTCCTCTTTTTCCATCAGGCGGGCGCACTGCCAGGGCACCAGCAGATCATAGTAAAATTCCTCGGTCCTGTCATCTACCGCGCACAGACGCGCGTGAAAAGGAAATTCCCGGGCCTCCTCCCCGCTGTACAGCAGTATCAGTACTTCGCAGTACTCCGGCCCGTCCGTATACGCGGCCCCTGTGTCTTTCCCTTTTATAAAGACGCTGGTGTGGTTCACATCCAGCCCCTGGGCAAGTTCTCCATTTATGTATACCGCCCCCTGAGGGTTGGAAGCATCCCAGCGTCCTTCCGGCCCTGTCTCGATTACCAGCTCCAGATGTTCCGCCCGCAGGTCTTTGGCTATGGGGATACGGTTCCAAAATGCATAGTAGGTTCCCATTCCCTCATAAGTCCGGTTATCCGTGCATTCCTCCCACTCAGCAGGTATAACCGGCTCCCTGTCCCAGTTCTGCGTCCCGGTGACCAAAGCCCGGTCTGACACAGGAAAATGCCGTTTCGTAAAACGCCACCCCGCGGCCGGGATACTGACAGGCCGGCGGCCGGACTCCAGCACTCCCAGGATCTTTTCAATCCTCTTCTCCGTGAAGGCATCCACCTTTTCTTCCTCCTTCTTTGTTCTAATCTTCCGATGTCTCCGTCATTTCCACCTTCCAGTCATCCGGTACCTTAAGTTCCACTTCCGTGCCCTCCGGGACGCGCACCTTCATCCTCTTCTCCTCCCGGTTCCACCACAGGAAGATGGTTCCCCGAACCGTCGGCATGGAACCCCTGCACCAGGTGATGGGGGCTTCGGGCAGTTCTACGCAGATCCCGGAAAAATCTTCTTCAAGCGGTCTTATACCCAGTATCAGCCTCTGCAAGAACAAAACCGGAGACGCAGACCAGGAATGGCAATAGCTTCTGGTGCGGTCCTCCTCATAAAAACCCGGGAATACCTCCCAGCAGGTGGTGGTATCGAAGGAAAGCATCCTGAGCCATTTATCCCGGATATCCTCAAGAATCCTGCCCTGTTCCCCGATCCGGTCCAGACATTCATAGACATAATAGAGCATGAACGGAGAGCCTGCTTTTACAAAATAATCCGGCGGTTGTATCAGATATTCCGCTGTCTGCTTCCGGCGTTCAGGGTCTGAAATAGCATCGTACAGGTACAGCAGCGCATGGGTCTGGATGCTGGCTGTCTTCGAATATCCCTCCTCCCGGGTAAAGCCGTCGTAATAGCAGCTCCTATCGCTGTCCCACAGATTCTCCCCGATCCCACGAAGCAGCTTATCCCGGCATTCCCTGAAGAATCTTTGCCCTGCTGCGTCCTTCATTCTTTCAGCAAAGCCTTCCCCGATTTTGTAGCAATAAGACAGAGCGGCCTGCTGCCCTGTCACCACTCCCTGGTTGTCCCTGATATCCAGGTCCGCCCAGTCGATCAGGTTCCAGCTGCTGATCAGGAACAGCCCCTCCTCTGTGATAAGCGCTGCATACGCAGTAAGCATCTCTTTCACATGCGGATAGAGTTCGGCGATTATCCCTGTGTCATTTGTAAGCGCCGCATAGTCCCGGATAGCGATACACCAGTTCATCGCCCACAATGGAATAGACGTGTTCCAGTCTGTGGGCGTCAGTGCATTCATGAGACCTGTATTCTCCAGAGCATTTACGGCGAAGCAAAGATTATGGCGCATGAGCTCATAATTTCCCGAGATACAGCCGTTAATCGTTGAGCTTAACTGGGCGTCCCCGATCCAGTAAGCCTGCTCATATGCCGGACAGTCGGTAAAGGTATCCTCCATACAGAGCTGGTGTGTATGACTGCACATCTCCCAGATTCTGTTCAGCTCATAGTCGCTGCACGAAAATTCAGCCTGGCCGCTCATGGGATAGACCGCGTATTCCAGGGAAAACCTGCGGATGCGCACCTCCTGGGCCTGATCACGGAATGTGAGCAGCGCGTACCGCACGCCGGTCCGCGCCATACAGGCATAGGTCTGCCATCCCTCCCGGCAGATATAGCGGACACCGTTATTAAGCCCAATGGTATAATCCGGCTGATCCTCATAGTGATTCTCGTAACAGTATATATCCAGCACCGTCCCGGCGGCCGCCCGCAGGGTAAATGAGAAAGTTCCCACATATTCGTCTCCAAAATCCAGCAGCAGACGTTTATAGTCCCCCTGTTTGGGCGGACTGATCCGGGTATCCTGTTGGTTGTTCCAGAGAATACCCAGATTATCCACCCGGACGCTTAATTCCCTGACCACCTTTTCCGTTCTGGCCATGGACAGCAGATAACTATCCATAAAAACATATTTTTCATCTACCCAGACGATATTTCCCGCCTGTTTTTCAAATTCTTCAAAGGTATCCAGGCAAAACAGCCCCTTTTTTTCTCCATCCTCAGGTTCAAAATCATTATAGATCCGTGCCCGGCCGTCCGTCCCGGAAGTAAGGCGTGCATAAGGCCCGGCTGTAAAAAACTGATGCTTCCCGCCATCACCAAAGGCCAGCGCACCGGGGAAGGCAAATTCCATATGACAGTATAAATCATCGAATTTACCGGCCAGCTGCATCAGGAAAAAATGTGCGCCCGCTGTCAGCTCCACCTCCACCGACCGGTCCCGGTCCGTAACCCGGTACAGCGAACCGTCGATGCAAAAGCTCCCAAGTAATCCATTCCAGGAGCGGTTGGGAAAAGAAATCATCCCTTTCATATCCCTCTCACAGTTTATAACAGAACCCAGATATCCCAGGAAAATCGTTTCATCCGCATCCTGCCTGCCCGGAAAAAACGCATCGCGCGTATTGATACTGACCGACAGCGCGGTCTTTGACACCTCCTGGATATGCAGCAGCCTCTTTGGGAAGATTTCCTGCATATGGAAGGGCAGGACCGGCCGCTCTTCCAGATTCTCAAAAGGCATATGGCTGATCCTGGCCCTCTCCCACCCGGAACAAGTTTCCGGTGAAAAAAGCGAGGAACTGTCAAAGCAGCGGGCGTCATAATAATCCGTGAATCCCAGATTTACATTTCTCTTCGGGGCATAGCTTTGATGCCCTTTATCCTTTGCGCACCGGACCTGTTCGTCCGATACCGCCAGCAGCCTGCCGCCCGCTTCCACGCGATAGCAGACTCCTCCTTCTGCGAAAAGCGACTGGTAGGTGGACCAGCCGTAACTCCAGACCCTTATTTGGATATAATTGAGCCCTTTCACACAGGCGCTGCCAATATCCCAGCAGTCCAGATACCCGGTCTTTTTACCGGAACGTATCGGACCCTGCCCGATCTTTTCTCCGTTTATATATAAGATATACCGGGTGGACGCGCAGATCTGAACACTCGCCTGTTCCTCCCCGCTGTCCAGCACAAATTCCCCCAGGAAACACACCCTTACATTCTCTTCGCCGGCATTCCTTGCCCAGATCCATTTCATTTCCATAATCTTATCCCCTTCTTTAGCCTTCACCTATTTTTCCCTCTCCGGCTGCCCTATTCTTTTACCGCCCCGCCGGTCAGACCGGCCACAATCTGTTCCGAGAACAGAATATATACGAGAATGATCGGTATCAGGGCAACCGTCACCGCAGCAAATATTTTATCCCAGTTGGCCAGGAAATCTGCCGTATAATTATATACCGCCAGAGTTAGTGTCCGCACATTCTTCTTGGTCAGGAATACCAGCGGCATAAAGAAGTCGTTCCACAGCTGGACAAAGCTTAACAGTCCTACCGTTGATATAACCGGTTTGGAGATGGGCAGCACGATACTCAAAAATATACGGAATTCCGATCCTCCGTCTATCCTGGCGGATTCAATCAGCGATATGGGGATTCCCTTGAAAAAATTAGAGAATACAAATACGGAAAATGACAGATTGGCCGTGTATATCAATATCATGCCCGGCAGCGTATTATTCAGATGCAGCTTCGTCATCATGATAAAGATAGGAAGGATGCCGAGCTGAATCGGGAACATTAACCCCACCAGGAAATAGGCCTGCAGGAATCCCCTGCCCTTAAACTCGTACTGCACCAGACCATAAGCGGTCATAGACGCAACCGCGATCAGGCACAGCAGCGACACCGACACCAGTACCACGCTGTTTAAAAAGTAACGTCCAAAATGTTCTTCGATCAGGACAGTGTGATAATTCTGCATTGTAAATTTTTCCGGTATTCCCACCATATTGCTGATCAGATCCGATTTTGTCTTGAAAGAGGATAGAATGGTATTTCCGATCAGAAAGATGGCGATCAGCGAGTACAGCAGGAGAATGGCCGTGATTGCCCACTGTAATCCCTTCGGCTTATGATGGGGATGTGTGCCAGAGCTTTTCGTTTTTTTCATGATACGCACCTCAGCTTTCCATTTTCTTCATGACCGCCCGGACAGCCAGTGAGAATGCCATGATAATTACAAACATGGTGATACTGATCGAGGAGCCGAATCCGATCGATGTCTCCCCGAAATAGGTACCCCCGAACGCATATCTGTAAAATACCATATTTACAAAATCCAGACTGTTGTTCACGCCCCCCTGCGGCCCAACCAGCACATAAGGGATATCAAACATTGTCAGCGCATAGATGACGCTTAAGGTCAGGTTCGTGGACAGGGATGACTTCAGCATGGGAAGCACTACATAAAAGAACTTTTTTACCTCGCCGGCACCGTCTATGGTAGCCGACTCGATCACGTCCGGGGAGATCTCCTGCATATTGGCATAAAAAATCATCATACCCGCCCCGATACATGCCCAGATGATCACACAGACAAACACCTTAAATACCAGATTCTGATCCCCCATCCAGGCCAGCTTCGCGCTTTGCCCCCCGATCTTCCCCAGCACATCGTTTAAAATCCCTATGTTGGCATCAAACAGCAGGATCGCAAAAAATCCCACAATGGAAGTGCTGATCACGTAGGGCAGAAAGATCATGAACCTGATATATTTGTGTAAAGGTATCTTTATATACAGAACGTAAGCAAACAGGATCTGCAGCGGCGTGATAATCAACAGCACGCATAACAAATATTTCATGTTATTGCCCAGCGCGTTAAAAAAAATGCCGGACATTCTTTTATCAAAGAATAATTTTTGAAAATTATCCAGACCGATAAATTTCATCTCGCCGAATCCGCCCCAGTCAAACAGACTAAAGTAAGCCGCGCAGAGAATCGGCAGGATCATAAAAACTGTATATAGTATAAAGCCCGGAGTTATAAATCCGATATAGGACCGCTTTTTTCTCATTTTTTCCTCCATTCCTATGCCTTTTTGCACTCAAAACCCAGACCGGGCCTGACGCGTTCAGACAGTCCGACTCTCCGAACACGCCAGGCCCAATCTATGCAGTGGCTAACCGTTCCTTTACTTTAACAGGGCTTGAAGTTCGTCTGTAAATTCCTGCGGAGTCAATCCTCCGGAGAACACCTTCGTCTGATCCTCTTCCCATATGTTTCTGGGGCTCTCCCCGTCTCCTTCCAGGTATCCCAGTATGCTGTAATAGCTTTCCACCTGTTTGTCAAACCTGGCAATCTCATTGATGACTTCGTTGGAGGAAACGATCTTTTCCGTCATCGGCACACTGTTCAGCACATTCAGCCAGGCTGTCTGTCCTTCCAGGGAAGCAAAATAATTAGCAAACGCAACCGCCGCGTCCGGATTCTCCGTCTTCGCGTTTATGGAAAAGCCATTGGAATTGGTCCCCACGAACGGTCTGGTTCCGTCCTCACAGGGCACCTGGAACGCTCCCAGGTTCAGATCCGGATTATTCTCCTGGATCGTCTGTACGTTCCATGTTCCATCGATACACATGGCCGCCTTCCCTGTAGAGAGAGCCAGCAGCGCACCGGAGCCATCTATTCCTGTATAACCCACGCCATAATACCCCTTGTCCGCCCATTCAAGCATTTTTTCAAAGACTTCCACCACTCTCTTATCATTCACCGCCACAGTTCCTTTCTCCTGGTACTCATCCAGCCAGTCTATGTGCATGGCGGCCAGAAGGGGTTCGAACTGGAACAGGATCTCCCAGGGATCGGAGGCTCCGAACGCGATGGGGACATAGCCAGCGGCCGCGATCTTCTCCAGGGAGCTGTCAAATTCGCTGAATGTCTTGGGAACCTCGATTCCAACCTCCTTGAAGATATCCTTATTGTAGAAGCAAGCCCTGCCTCCGACTTCCGCCGTGGGCGTAGACCAGACTTTCCCGTCTATCGTACAGATCGACATAGCGCTGCTGCCTTCATAGAGGGAAAAGTCCACCAGGTCCGTCAGATCCATGAGGACGCCTTCTTTGGCGTAGGTCTGCATATTGGTAGTGGCTGTTCCGTTTGTCCAGAACAGATCCGGCGCGTCCCCTGCCTGGATCGCCGTCTGCAGAAGGTTATAATACTGGTCACTGGTCTTGATCTGGTATTCTACTTCAACATCGGGATACTTGGCATTGAACCCTTCGATTACCGCCTTCAGGGGTTCCTCAAACTGAGCGGTGTGCTCCCAGATAACCAGGGAACCGCCCACACTGCCTTCTGCCGCAGCAGGTGAAGCTTCCGGGGCCGTCTGCGCCGGAGCCTGCGTCTGCGTATCCGCTTCGTCAGGTGCGGCTGTTTCCTCAGCCTTTGTACCGCAGCCGGATAGAATCCCTGCCGCCAGACAGGCTGTTAACAATACACTGAGCCACCTTCTTTTCATCATGTTCATTACCTCCCTTTTCTTTCCTGATTGTGAATACTTACGATACAAACATAACATCCGCGGCAGTTTTACACCATTTCCATTTTCAATAGGTTGATTCACTTTTTCACACAACTGGTAATCATCCCATAACAGACATTCACTTTTTTGATATTATTTCAATATTTTATGATTTCGCCGGAATTCCGTCAGGGTTTCCCCTTCCATTTTCTTAAAAAGACGGACGAAATAATTAAAGTTCGGAATCCCTACTTCCTCCGCGATCTCCACTGCGGATTTATCACTGCTGATCAATAATTTCTTCGCTTCATGTATCCTTATATCATTCAGATAGGAGACCAGGGTCCGGCCCACGTTCTTCTTAAATGCCTGGCTAAAATAGGCCGGGGTAAAATTGAACTCCGCGGCAATCCTCTCCAGGCTTAAGTTCTCTCTGTAATGATTATGGATATACTCCTCGATCCGTATCCAGAGCAGGGATTTCCCGGCGATTTTATCCCGGACCCGGCCGATCATCTGATCCAGCTGCAGATTCAGCTGGGCCGCTGAATCGAAGGTGTCGATATTCAGATAATTGGGATAGGGGTCCTCCTCGAAGATTCTGGATACAATATCCTTTCCATAATTTTTGGTCAGACAGCGCTCGTAGTCGCAGAGGAATTTCACGGTCTGTACTTTTACTTCCTTTACGGGGGCATAGCATTTGATACACTCACGGAAGAATTCATCCAGCCTGGCTTTCGTCCGGTCAAAGCCGGAATCAGTGAACATATCGTCCGCATAATCCACAGTCAGCGCAGGCCAGGACTTCCGTTCCGTCTGAAACCGATCCCATAAAAGCAGTACCGACGCATCAAAATAAAAGCCATATTCCGCCAGCCTCCTGGTGTCTTCAAAATACCCGCGCACCAGTTTCATATCCTCAAACGCCTTTGAACAGGCCATGTACAGATTCCGGTTAAAATAATTCCTGATATTCTGCCTGGCTATATTGTAGAAATTCCATATCTTTTCCCTGCACTGGGCGGTGGTCTGGTTCTTCGGAAACTGGAAGATAATGAACAGCTCTTCCCCGTGCCTCAGATAGCAACGTCCGATGCCGGACATGTTCAGAATCTTTTGCAGCATCTCCAGCACGACCGACAGATCCAGTTCCCTGGCACCTGCGTTTCTAATTTCCGTCTCCCCGCGCATAGCCAGATAAGAAATTATAAAAACACCGTCCCGGCTTACCTCCTCTAAGGGATCTTCCTCCCCGGGTGATTCCGCATAATAGTTGAGATTAACCGGTTGGCCGCATCTCACGCACAGCTTCTCCACCAGCCTGGGCAGCTGTGCCTCCAGCAGCTCCTGCTTCAGCAGGTATTTGTCCACACCCAGTTCAATAGCTTCCTGGGCATAAGAAAAATCATCATAGCAGCTCAGCACAATAATGCGCAGATTGATGCAGAAAGGTTTGATCTGCCGGATCAATTCCAGTCCGCTGATCCCGTTTAAGCGGATATCCGTAATCAGAACGTCCACCGCTTTGGCCTGCAGGTATTTCAGTGCTTCCTCACCGGACTCGAACGTCTCCACAACGGATATCTTCCCCGTGCTCTCCAGGGAGATCTTCATCCCCAGCCTCACCAGCATCTCGTCCTCCACGATCACTGCTCTAATCATCCCGCTCCACCTCTTTTCGAAACGGCAGTCGGATAAGGACCTTTGTCCCCCGTCCCGCCTCACTCTCAAAACTTACTCCATACTCTTCACCATAATACAGCCGGATCCGGTCCCTGACATTTTGTATGCCCACCTGGTCCAGCCCCTTTGACTGGCCTTCCGTCTCCACCTGCCGGGAGATCTCGTCCAGTTCCTCCGCCGTCATACCCCGGCCATTGTCGCTTACCCCTACCACCAGGGCATGGGCTTCCCTCACGGCGTCTATAGTAATCATCCCCATCCCTTCCATGTCCCGGAACGCATGGAGAATCGAATTTTCCACAAAGGGCTGAAGGATAAAAGAGCGCACCGTACAATCCAGCAATTCATCCGGGATCTGGTACCGGACTTCAAAATTCATAAACCGGATTTTCTGGATATAGACATACGAATCCAAAAGGGCCAGTTCCTCCTTAAACGTAATCTCCTTGTCCGTCCGGTAGGTAACCTCCTTCATGAGAAACATCAGTGATTCGGTCATCTTTCTGATATTTTCCTGGCGGTTCACCGCGGCGGTCCATTTGATGGTGTTCAGGGTATTATAGAGAAAATGAGGGCCGATCTGCATGGTCAGTATTTTCATCTTCTCCTGGTTTTTCATCAGTTCTTCCCGGCGCACCGCCTCGATCAGGCTCTGGATGTGCTGCACCATAAAATTATAGTCATCAGTCAGGCTGGCGATCTCATCCTGGCGCGGGATCTTCTCCAGTATCCGGAAGTCTCCGTCCGCTCCGCAGGACAGTCCGTCGCTGACTTTCTTAAGCGGATGGAAAATATAATACGACAGAATATAGTATGCGAACACCAAAAAACCAAGATAAAATATAATAACCAGAACGGCGATGACTTTAATCCGGTTGACCTGGCGGAATGCGGCTTCCTTGTAAGTCACGATCACGAACTTCCATCCGACCTGCTGCAGCGGACAGGTCACCACCAGGCTTTCTTTGCCGGAATCCGCATCCCGCCAGATAAAATCCCGGTCGCTGGTACCCATCACCTTTTGGAAAAACGGGGTATCCCGGATCTCTCCGATCTCTGATTTTTGATTACTGGTAATCACCGTATAATCCTCCGCGATCAGATAAACATTGGAATTGTATTCCTGAAATACAGGATTTTTATACAGGGAGGCAAACAGGTCTGTGGAAATAAACAGCCAGAAGCTGCCGATCACGGAATCCCTGGAATTCACCGCCCTTGACAGTACGAAGGTCTCCTTCACCCTCCCGTAGGACGCGTTTAATTTTCTGGTAGGAATCCAGACACATTTCCCGTTTTCCGCCATCACTTCATCTTCCCATTCCTCTATCAAAGGGTCCGGGTTCGGAAACATGGACCTTCCCCCATAGATATGATCCTGGATTTTCATAATAGCCGCATAGACGTAAGACTCCGAGTTCGTGACTTCTGAAAGAAAAGCTTCTACCGCCCCGCTGCTTTCCTGGTAACTTCCCCCGTCGATGTAGGAGCGGACGGGCTCATTGTAATAGATGTACATGGATTTGTCCTGATAGGATTCAAGCTTGTCTTCTATATTTTTTTTCATTTCCTGAAGAACGCTTTTTTGTCCTTCGACGATACTGTGTTTGATATACTCCAGATAGCTGTTCCCCAAAAGAATGAGACATAGGATGCTCGGTATGATCACACATAAAATAAAAACCCACAGAATTTTGGTTTTGATACTGTACAAAAATCTACGGAAAAACTTTTTCATACACCTCTCCTCTTTCTTTCGGACACAACGCAGGGATCACAGTTCCAACTGCTCTGCGGTTCCGTTCGGTGCCCGCTGTTCCGTTTCCGCGCCCTCTGTTCCCGCAGGCGCCTGCTGTTCAGCTCTGTAATGCGTCCGGTATTTCCCCGGCGGCATCCCGGTTTTTCTGCGGAACAGCTCATAGAAATACTTCTGGTCGCTGTATCCGACCTGCCGGGCGATCTCAGACACAGACCAGCTGGTAGTCAGGAGCATCTCACATGCTTTTTCCATACGGAACTCCTGCAGGCACCCGATAGCATTTCCTCCTGTGATTTCCTTGAATATCCTGCTGAAATAGCTGGGACTTAAATAAAAGCGGGCGGCCAGCTCTTCCACTCTGATTTCCTCCTGGCAGTGGTTCTTCATATAATCCATGGTAGAGGCAACCATCGCGTTCTTATAGCTCTCGGATTCATGATATTCCCGGCATTCCCCGGACCTTATCCGGAACACCCCGATCAGGAGCTTCGTCAGGTCCGCACGGATCATATGACGGTATCCATCCTCTTTTCTCCGGAACTCTTCGAACATATCCTCGAACAAGATTCCTATGGTTCTGGACTGGCTCCCGGACAGTTTTACGTAGCGGCTGGGAATCCCTCCCGCTTCTTCATTCTGCAGTAGGTAGCGGAATACGGCGCTGACGAAATCCCCCTTCCCTCCCAGTTCCGCATCTATGAACTCCGGCTGGAACAGGCAGTTATAAACCAAAAGATACGCCCCGCATGGCTCCTCTTTGCTATCAGCCGGCATCTGTTTTGGTATCCATCTGTGGTGCACATATTTGCTCAGGATAAACAAATCGCCCCTGGCAGCCGGAAAGCTCTCCTCTCCGATCTCGTGGCTGCCCGCACCGGCCGCAACATATGCTATCTCGATAAAATCATGGGTATGACTGCAAACTTCCTGCGAAAGTTCTTTTCTCTGGATCTGAACATCCGTTGTTCCGTCCAGGTAATCCCTGGCCTGAAGCAGTGTTTCCATCATAGCAAATCCCCTTTCCCCGTTATCCCGGACACAGACGGCTGTACCATTTTTTCCCATATTTTATTTTATCATAGGCACTGCGGAATTCAAAGTCCGTACTGGCCGGGAGGAGACTGGCACCTTTTTAAATAACAATAAGCAGGCAGCGGTTGCTTTCTTCCTCTGCCTGCTAAAAAGGTATGGGGTGTCTTACAGCCGATTGCCGTACACTGTATCACACCAATTTAAAATATTTTTACTTTCAGTCCCAGCATCTGGTCCGCCAGCTGGATTTTACGGCTCTGATCGCCGTATACCATCGCCCAGTGGCGTCCTTCATAATTTTCCGTAATTTCCCGGATGTCCCCTTCCACCTCGATCTCAACCTGAGTCCGGCAGGACGAGAAGGCCGTGTTTCTCACGATATTGCCGCGTATCACGATCATTTCATCCATCTTGTCATGGGATATCCCTGTCACAGTTACAGGACCTGGTGTTTTGAGAATCTGCAGGCCGCAGGGCAGCAGCGGTTTTTCATAATAGGAATAGATATTGAAATCATCCATCTCTTCACTGTCAAAGGAATGCTTCCTGGGAGAGGTACAGTGGGATACGAACAGCTTATTATCCTCCGGGAACAGGTAAGGGTTCAGCATAAAAGCCGGAGAATTTGAGGCCAGCGAGACTATGAGCATATTTATCATCGTGGTGATATCCGCCTCACAGGCAGACACTATTTTCTCATCATTCAGCTTCGACAGGGGATAACAGGCGGTCGTCGCGCAGCCGTTATGGATCATGGACCACAGACAGTTAACCGTAAAGACGTTGGCATCGTATTCTTCCAGCAGTTCGCGGAAAATATGGTACATCTTCTCCGCCTTAGACGTATCATAGCCTGCCGGAGTATAATCATTTGCCGCTTCCGTTAGAATCGTTCCTCTTTGAAAGGATTTATCCCAGTTCTTAAATTTTTCCAGGAATTTATCGGAGCTTACATGATTCCATTCCAGGCCGAATTTTTCCTGGGCCAGCCGGATCATCGCATATCCCCAGTTCCAGGAATGATACGGCTCATACATTGGCTCCCCGATGCAAAGCGCCTTAGAATGGTTTATCTTGAATTTTACCTGCAGGGCGGCCAATAGCTCTCTGAGATTTTCCCTGTCCTTACTGATGTATACCTGGTGCTTCAGGTTCAGGAATTCATCGATTTTCCTTGTATCCCTCACGAAATAAGGATAGAACACCGCGCCGTAGGACCAGATTTTCTCATAAGGGAAAACGGAAAGGACTACCGGCCGGTTCTTTGAGTACAAGGCTGTAAAAGAGGCATCAAACAGGTTCATATCCTTCTCGTTATAATTCCCGAACGGGACCGCCACATAGGCATCCGCCCTGCCCACATCGATTGCCTGGTTCTCCGATGTGACCTGTTCGATAAAGTATTCCGCATCCTCCGGGATTGCCTCCCGAATGAAATCTTCCACTTC
Source organism: Diplocloster hominis (assembly GCF_032380655.1). NCBI lineage: Bacteria > Bacillati > Bacillota > Clostridia > Lachnospirales > Lachnospiraceae > Diplocloster > Diplocloster hominis. The sequence continues at coordinate 121,908 of NZ_JAWDIY010000001.1, forward strand.
CTTCTTTACCGTACCGTCGATATCCTCATCCCATTTTCTGCTGTCCGACTGATTCAGATCACCGGCGGACAGCACTTTATCCGTGCGCGTAAACTGATTCCCCATAATAATACATCCGATTACCATTTTTCTCATTCCTTTTTCCTCCTGACCCAATTGTTTACATTTGATTTCCAAGCCTGCGGCTTTTGTATCTGGTCTTATTATAATGAGATTCATGTGTGTATTACTATGGGGTAAGAAGGTATCTTTTTGGGGGGATAATTTCCATTTTTTTGTTCACACGCAGCCCTGAAGCGAAGGGCTAATGATCCAAATTACAGGATACCGGAGCATACTCTTCCAGTGCTTTTTTCATCTCTTCCATCTGCACTGCATCCATAGGCAGAAAATCCGGTGCGGTTCTTCTAAGCATCCGGTACTTCCCCTCCCCAAACGAATGATAAGGCAGCAGATCGATCCTCTGTATTCTCCCCGGCTTCCGCAGGATCTCCCGGTATCCTTCCCTCTCGGCCGCCGAATCATTGATCCCCCTGATACAGGGGATGCGTACCCATACATCCGCCGCAGCTTTCAGCCTGTGCAGGTTTTCCACGATCAGACGGTTACCGGCGCCGGTCACCCTCCGGTGCAGCTCCCCGTCCGCGCATTTCAGGTCATAGAGGAATAAGGACGTGTAGGGCAGGATTCTCCGGAAATGCTCCCATGGAACCGCTCCGGCCGTATCTACTGCCGTGTGGATACCGAATCCGGCGCATTCCCTGAGCAGCTCTTCCAGAAAATCGATCTGCAGCATCGCCTCTCCCCCCGAAAAAGTCACCCCTCCCCCGGAATGCCGGTATAAGGATACGTCTTTTAAAATCTCTTCCATCACCTGAGAAACCGTCACGGTTCTTCCTGATATTTCCAGTGCCCCCGGGTAGCAGACGGAGGCACAGGTTCCGCATCCGGTACACAGATCCGGTATAAAGTTCCCGCCATTTCCCATCCTCCTGGCCCCGGTAGGACAGACAGCCGCGCAGGAACCACAGGCGATACAGCCCGGCTCTTTTATCAACAGCTGGGGTGTATTCTCCTGTGACTCCGGATTATGGCACCAAAGGCATCTGAGATTACAGCCCTTGAAAAATACCGTAGTGCGGATACCCGGCCCATCGTGAACGCTAAAGTGCTGGATATCAAATATTATTCCGTCCATATGTACCTCCTGTGGGCGCTGCGCGCCCCTTCTGCGGCCTAATGCGACCGGTTTCTGGCGATCATCTCGTCCTGGAGTTCCCGGTCCAGCGCGGTAAAATACGCGCTGAATCCCCAGACACGCACCACCAGGTTCGCATACTGTTCCGGATTCTTCTGTGCCTCCAAAAGTACCCCCGCGTCCGTAAGGTTAAAGTCAAAAACGCTTCCCCCCGCGTCCAGGAAACTGCGGATCACCGCTTCATAGATCTTAGGCTCCATCTGATTGGGGGAATAGGGAAGATCGAGATAGAGAACCGCCGAAGCCGGATGATTCTCCAGGTTCAAAGCTCCCAGCCCTTCCATGATACGGCTTAAGTTAGTATGGCCGGTCGTTTCGCCGGGGCCGATCCCCCTTGAGAGAATCTCCCCCCTTCTTCTTCCATCCGGAGTGGCCTGCGTCCCCCGAAGAGAGACATAGCCGGTATTTGTAAACAGGGAATTTTCAAACCAGCCTCCGCGGGTATTCGGCATACCGGAGAAGATCCGTGTCAGGTCGTCTGCCAGCCGGGAGGCCAGCTGGTTTATTTCACCGTTGTCTCTTCCCCATTTATCCACACGTTTTGCCAGATAGGCCCTGTTTCTCTCATTTCCCTCAAAATTCCGGGCCAGGCATTCCCGCAGTTCTTCCAATGTCAGAAACTTTTCTTCATACACCGCCTTTTTAACGGCAAACAGGGAATCCACCAATGTCCCGAAGCCGACCGGCGAGAAACTGGAGGTATTGTATTTCGCTCCTCCCCGGGTCATATCCATTCCCTTTTCCACGCACCCGGTTATGGTCGCCGAATACAGAGGGCAGGGACTGTATCCATACCATTCCCGTTCCCATTCGTTGAAGTATCCGGTCACCTTGTGCACGATCTGTCCCGCCTTTCCAAGGAAGCAGGCATAAAATTCCGTAAAGTCCCGGCAGGAATCCGTCCGGGCCGCTTCCAGCCCCTCATGAGCCCAGAATCCTTCCTCCCCCACCCCCAGCGTCAGCAGTAACAGTGTTGGAAGGCTCATGTAAATATAAGCCCGGCAATTCACCTCGGTTTCACTTAAAACCGGTTCCTGGCAGCCACCCGCCACATAAAGCCTGCTGTCCTGAAGCTCTTTTCCCTGACGGACCTGGGCGGGGATCAGTACTTCATCGTTAAATATGGACAGTACATTTTTACCCTGCCCCGCGATCCGGGCCAGACGTTCAAAAAACTCCGCAGGATGTTCCCGGCTAATTCTGGCCTGCAGCTTTGGGTTCACCAATTCCTGCTCTTCGAAGATCTCCAGAATCATGCGGGTTACCTCGTTATAGACAGGCCTTCCGTTCTGGTCACAGCCTCCGATGGTCAGGGCCGTGTTCGCTCCGCCATCCGGCGGATTCGTGCGAAGATCCCATTTGGCATCTGTCAGATTCAGGGCAAAGGACAGCAGATCCTTAGCCTCCTGCCTGTTAAGCCTGCCTTCTTCGAGATCCTTTTCATAATAAGGATAGAGCAGACGGTCAAAATGTCCGATCACTGCGATACCGATCCCCTCCAGTCCCATCACGATCTCCCGCATGAACCAGATCGTGTTCAGGGCCTCATAGAAGGTCTGCGGGGCTTCGGCCGGTACTCTCGCCGAAGTACGGGCTATATGGAGCAGATTCTTGCGCACGTCCCCGTCCTTTTCCTTCCCGGCCATATCTTCTGCCTCACGGGAAAAGCTCTCCGCGATTTTTTTTAAGGATTCACAGCCGCAGATCACACTGTCCAAAAAGGAAAGCTGTTCGGCATCCCGGGTGTTTTCTCTCCTACCCTCCGCCTGAGCGATCAGTCCATTTAACCCCAGACGCAGAACTTTCTCATAGCCGATACAGTGATGGGCAAAATCCGTAAAGAAAAATGAGAGAAACACATTCCGCTCTTTGTAATAATCGCGGAAACCGAAAAACCGTTTTTCTATTTCGGAGTGCTTTCGCATCATGGTCCCGCCGATCCCTGGTTCCGGTGGAAATCCGGCGGTCAGGCCATTTCTGGCACGCCCCGTACATACTTCATAGTAAAACGGAAAATACCGGAACACATGAACCGGACAGGAAACGGCCGCCTGATAAATCCGGCTTTTTTCTTCACACGGATAGGATTCTTTTCCTGTTTCTGCTGCGGCCAGCTTTTTTTCTGCTTCAGGCACCGGAAGCGGATAAGTAGAATAATACTCCTCAAATTCCTGATAGAATTTTTCCCGGTATTTCCCGAAAGATAACACTCTGTCTGTCATACTGCGCCCCCCCAATTAGTCGAACGTCAGGACTACCTTCAGTCCTTCCCGGTTTTTTACCAGTTCGAATCCCTGTTCATAATCTTCCACCGGTATCCGGTGGGTCACATAATCCGACAGACACAGTTTTCCATCCAGCACCAGGTCCGACACCTCCGTCTGTATCGTCACCAGATGTTCATAATCGGGCCATTGCACCGACCGGATCTCCCAGCAGTAGTCCGCGTCCTCCCAGGTGACCCGCTGGGTACTGTGCAGTCCGATCCCGTAGATACCGATCACTCCCCCCGGCTTCACGCTTCTCAGGCCGTGGCTTAGAACAGCTCCGTTTCCGACCGCGTCTATGAACAGATCCGCTTTTCCCATCTCTTCCCGGATGCGTGACGTCAGGTCCTCTTCCCTTGTATTGACCGCCGCATCCGCTCCCAGCTGCAGGGCTTTCTGCATCCTTGCCATGTGATGGCCTCCCAGAAGGATTTTCCCGGCTCCCATGATCCTGCACAGATTGGCCATGGCGATACCTACCGGTCCGCAGCCGGCGATCACTACCTTTTGTCCCGCCCTCATATCCAGCCGCTTCAGCGCGCTGTAGATCTCCTCCAGCGTGATCAGCATACAGGCATCCGTACTGTCTATCCCGGCCGGTACCACGGTTTTGGACCAGGCTCCCGCATCCTGTATTGGAAATCCGTCTGCTTCCATCGCTTTGCAGTCTGTTACCATGGCGTATTCGGCGAAGCCTCCCCACAGGGAATGATAGCTCCCGCTGTCCGGCAGTTCGCTTCGCAGGACCATGTCATCCAGCTGGTAATTTTTCACCTTTCTGCCTGTTTGTATCACCCGTCCGACGGCCTCATGCCCCAGCACGGCCGGGTATGTCCCGAAGCCTTTCAGATGGCCGGCAGCCAGCTTCAGGTCCGTGCCATTACAGATACCGCAGCCCACGGTTTTCACCAACGCATCGTACTCTCCTATCTCCGGCATAGGGATGTCATCCCGCAGAAAGATTCCGCCCCTGCCGTCTGTCACTAATCCTTTCATGTTCTGATCCCCTTTTCTCTTTCTTTCGTCTGCTTGTACCCGTCCCGATAACCGCATCCGCTCACCCTTTTACCGCCCCTGCCGTCAGCCCTTTCTCCATCTTTTCCTGAAGCAGGATATACATGATGACAGGAGGAAGGATACTGACTCCGATAGCCGCCATGACAGCGCCGTAATCCGAGGTATAAGCCCCGAAGAATGACAGCAGGCCGATAGAGATCGTCTTCAGGTTATCATTTCCAAGGAATACCAGCGGAAACAGCAGGTTATTCCAGGATGATACAAAGTTAAAGATCGATGCGCTGGCCACAGCCGGCATGGACAGCGGGAGTATAATCCGGAAAAATACTGCCGCCGGCCCGGCTCCGTCCATCACCGCCGCTTCCTCCAGCTCATCCGGCAGCCCCTTCATAAAGCCCGTGACGATGAACACCGTCATGGAGAGGCAGAAGGCCGAATAGAGCAGAACCAGAACCGGATAGTTGTCAACGATACCGAATTTTCCGAGGGTAAAGGCCAGCGGGATGACAACCGTCTGGATCGGAACCATCATTCCCGCCAGGAACAGCAGATAGATCAGCCCCTTCCCCCTGAACTTAAACTTAGCAAGTATGTAGCCCGCCAGTGATCCTGCGAAAGCGGTTACCACCAGGGTTGCCACCGTCAGCACGATGCTGTTGCGGAAATAGATGCCTATCTTTCCGATCTCCCATGCCCGTACATAGTTATCAAACTGCGGATCAGCCGGCATAGAGAAGGGATTCGTAAATATCTCCGTATTCGTCTTAAGAGATGAGACCAGCGTAAAATACACCGGATAAAGGCAGATGACCGCGAACAGAATCAATACGCTGTAAAGCAGAATCCGGCAAAGGATCTTTTTTATACGCGCTCTGGAATTCAGCTGTTTTTCCATAGTTTCCGCTCCCTTCTTTTTATCCTTTTTCGTTCCGGAGAACCCTTCTCCTGGTTCATCATTCTCAATGATAGTATGGTTAGTATAAGGCTCATGAAAAACATGATCGTGGAAATAGCGCTTCCTATACCGTAGTGGTCATATTTAAACGCCTGATAATATAATAATGTGGCAGGCACGTGTGTCAGCCCGTTCGGCCCGCCCTCCGTCATGACGAAAACCATATCGAATACCTTCAGAACACCGGTGATGATCATGACCACAGAGATCTTGATCGATTCCCAGACCATGGGAATGATGATATAGAATACTTTCTTAACCTGTCCCGCGCCGTCGATCGTCGCCGCCTCCATCACGTCATCGGGTATGGCGTTGACGGCAGCCAGTCCGATGACAATGTAATAAGCCACGCTGGCCCAGGTGGTGACCAGAATAATGCACATCATAGCGGTGCTGCTATTGATCAGCCAGCCGGTACAGAGCTGTTCCAGCTTAAGCTTCATGAGCAGCTGGTTCAGAACGCCGCTCTCATTGGGTTTTAAGATAAACTGCCATAAAAGGCCCGTGGCCGTTACCGGCAGAATCATCGGGATAAAGTAGGCCGCCTTAAAGAATCTCTGCCCCCGCTTCACATGATAGAGCAGGATCGCGAAGAAAAATCCGATCGGCAGCTGTGTCAGCAGCCCCACCACCACAAAGAGCAGGATATTTTTCACTGCCTGATGGAACTGGGTATTCTGAAACACCGAGATAAAATTATCCAGGCCCACATATTTCAGCGGCACCCCCTGAATTCCGGGCCAGTCAAAAAATGAAAAATAGAAGGACTGGGCCACAGGAATCACCTCCAGCACCACATAAATCAGGAGTGCCGGGAGAAGAAACAGCAAAATGACTTTTTTATTACGTCGGTATCGTTCCAAGCATTTACACCTCATTTTTTTGCTTATCTTTTATAAGCCGCCCTCCAAATCCGCCTGTCCGGCGGTGTTCCTGTAAGGGCGGCTTACACTATGATCGTACGGTTGTTTCTGATTGAAGTTATTGATTATTATCGATTTCCGACTGAATGGCCGCTGCCGTATCTTCCGGTGATGTGCCAAGCATCATTCCCACCAGCGCGTTTCTGGTGACATCCTGCATGGAATTCAGCATGTCGTATTCGAACGTATCGCCTCCCAGCTTCTTCAGGTCTCCATTCAATTCTATAGTCTTCGTAAGCATTGGACTCATCTCCATCCCTTCCGTATTCACATCGGTCCGGCCCGGAGTCTGTCCGCAGTCTTTCAGGCGGACTTCTTCTGAGAATGCATCGTGGGTGAATTTTGCCCATTCCATTGTGATTTCTTTCTCGTAACCTTCCAGTTTCCCGCTGTAAACGTGCGCGTCCACATATACGGCTGAATCATCCTTATAGGATTCCTGGTCACTGAAATAAGGAACCGGGAAGAAATCCAGTGAATCTGCGATCTCAGATTCCTCCGCATTGGGGATGAACCAGAGCGGAATACAGATCATGGCATACTTGCCGCTGAGGAAATTAGCGCTCTCCGTACTCCAGTCGATGCCTTCGAAGTTTTCTTCAAACGCGCCTTTATCCTTGAAGCCCTTTAATGTCGTTAAGCAGTCCACCACTTCGGGATCCGTCCATTTGGCATTCCTGGCCCCGATGTTTTTAAAGGTGTCGATACCTGCTTTGCGGTAAGCGACGCAGTTAAAGAAATGTCCCAGCCGCCAGGTATCCTTAGCGCCCATGCCCATAGGAGTAATGCCTGCCGCCTTAAGCTTATCGATGGCCCCGTACAGATCCTCCATGGTCTCCGGCACCGAATCGATGCCCGCCTGTTTGAACAGATCCTTATTATAAAAGATTACTTCCGGCTGCATCGCGAAGGGGATCGCATAGATCCCGTCCACACCATATCCGGATAAGTCAAAGGTGGACAGCGTGGGATCTGTCAGTCCGGAACAGAACTTCTCATCCTCCAGCATGAAAGACAGGTCCATCAGCAGACCGTTCTTCGCATACTCCACCAGGGATGCGCTGCCGTACTGCATCCACATATTCGGAAGATTTCCGGTGGCGATCGCTGTCTTTAGTTTATTATTATAGGCGGCTTCATCTGCCACGGAGTCATCCTGGAAGGTTACATTCGGATGCAGCTTCACAAACTCGTCCATCATTTTCTTAAGCCACGGTGCCTGGGGGTCACTGCCGGCGTATCTGGTCAGAACCGTGATCGTTACCTCAGGTTCCTCTGTCTGAGCAGCCGCATCTGCCAAGCCATTCGGTTCAGCCGTTTCTGCGGCCTGGCTTTTCCCTTCCGTCTGTCCGGGAACACTTTCCTCCTTACTCTCCTGGTTATTGCTTCCACATCCTGCGGCCAGTCCCGCCAGCATACAAACGGTCATTGTTAATGCAAGAAAACGCAATTTGTTCTTTTTCAACTCTTCTCCTCCTGTTTCTGTGAATGATCCACAAGTACGCACTGTACTGTTTATAAAGTTGCGGACAATCCGGATTGTCTGTCTGTGTTTTTATTAAAGCATGGAGCTGCGCTTACAACAATGTAAGATTTTTGGTCATTTTTGAATATTTTTAGGTATATTTTTTGTTGTTGAAGAAAATTAGGAAAATCTTTTTATTTTAAAAATATTTGTATACCGCGCAGTTCAACAAGGGACCTGTCTGTCAACTGCAGTAATCCGGCCGTCCAGGTAAAAGTCTTTATATTTCTTAGGTGTTATCCCTTTTATCTTCTTAAATACCTTCAGAAAATAAAAGTAATCCTCGAAACCGCACTTCGCGGCCGCCAAGGCAATATCCTCCCCCATAATAAGCAAATGGGCGGCATACTGTATTTTACGTTCCAGTACACACTGGTGAATCGTACATCCGTAACGTTTCTTAAATATACTGTTCAGCCTCCGGTAGGACATCCGAAATTCCTGTTCGAATGCGGCTGACTCCAGTTTATACGGAAGATTTTCCAGAATCCACTGAAGCAGATGTTCTGCAAGCACATGCTCCTTCTTCTTGCCATACTGGTTTTTTCGATCGTCCATGCTCAGTATATGCAGGATAGATAACAAATGTAGTCCTAATATGTCGTCCGACAGATAAGACAATCGATAGTCCCGGTACAGAAACATGATCAGCCCCGTCAGATCCACCTCTGCAGACAGTTTTCCCCACAGGGGCAGCCGTATCATACCTTTTGCAGACTTCTGTTCTTTTTCTGCCTGAAGGCTTCTGATCTGAAAGTGAAAATAGTAAACATCGTGCTGCTCAACCTCCATTCCAAAATGCGGAATACCCGGAGGCAGCAGGAAATATTCACCGGCCGCTGCGCAGATCCGGTCTTTTCCTACCCTAATGGTACGTTTTCCCTCCACAACCACTCCCAGCGTCCACATATTCATGGTTCTGTCGGGATGCCGGTTTACCCTGGCTATCCTGCCAAACTCTTTCACCGACAGAGGTGGGATCAGCTCATAATACCTGCAGTTTATTTCCTTTTTTTCCATATATGATTTTTCCTCCATTGTTTCTGACTCGGGTTATTGATAAATTATGCTTGTAAGAACACAGGTTACATATTGAAAGGAGCATCTGAATGAAAAAATTAAATGCAGCAATCGTAGGACTAAGTTTTGGGTTAGAGTTTGTACCTATTTACCTGGAGCATCCGGATGTAGAATCACTGACAATCGTGGAGACAAATCCCCGGCTGCTGAAGGCAGCGCAGGATCTGTACGGACTCCCGGAAGAAAGGTGCTGTTCGGATATCGAACAGGTATTGGATGATCCAAGGATCGACGCAGTGCATCTGGTCACACCCCCGGCCACACACGCCCCCCTGTCGGTCAGGGTGCTGAACGCCGGAAAACACTGCGGCTGTACGATCCCTATGGGAATGAATCTGGAGGAACTCTATCAGGTTCTGGAAGCCCGGGTAAAATCCGGAAAAAACTATATGTTTCTGGAAACAACGGTATTCCAAAGGGAATTCTTTTATGTAAAAGAGCTCATGGAAAAAGGGGAATTCGGCAGGATTCAGTATCTCTCCTGTGCCCACTATCAGGATATGGAGGGCTGGCCTTCGTATTGGAACGGATATCCGCCGCTGATGCATCCCACTCACGCGGTCGGCCCTTGCTTAATGCTGCTCGGCGCTTACCCGGAGAAGGTATATGCCAGGGGGTCCGGCCGCATCCGTCCTGAACTTGCCGCTGCGTATCAATCGCCTTTTGCATTTGAATCCGCCCTGGTGTCTTTGGAAGGCTGTGATGTATCTATCGAACTGGAGCGCTTTCTGTACGGCGTCGCCAGAAGCTATTCTGAGTGCTTCCGCGTCTACGGAGAGAAAAAAAGTTTTGAATGGCAGCAGCTAGCTGATGAGGACCCGGTAGTATTTACCCGGACAGGACGGCTCGAGCAAAATGAGATGTATCATATCGACGGTGATATCCGGCACTCCAGCAGAGGAAGCGAAATCATCCAGGAGCGTGTACAGATACCGGATTACGCGCAGCTTCTGCCGGCTTCCATCGCCAGATTCACAAAGGAAACCGTGTACAACTCGAAAAACAGCCATCTATCCTTTACCCAGGGGGGCGGACACGGCGGTTCTCACCCCCATATGGTCCACGAGTTCATCCGTTCCATCATAGAGAACCGGCGCCCAGTCCCCGACGACATCCTGGGTGCGTACTGGACCGGCACCGGCATCTGCGCCCACCAGTCTGCCCTGGAAAACGGACGTGAAGTCAAGATCCCCAGATTCCATATCTGACCGGAATACTTCATTTCTTATCATGCTATTTTTTCTATCTTAAGACCTGTCTTTGCACTGCACAATGGAAATAATCCAGCTATTTTCCACGTATTTGGGGAAATACTATATTGGTATCTGAATATTCGGAAAAATTTTGGTTTTAGCAATCATTTTGGGAACTTTGAAACCGGGCTTTGAACGATTGCTTCCGGGCAATTTCCCGTACTATAATAAAGGGGATTCAAACATTGACTGTGGATGTGATTAAGGCCAGGAGAGAATATATGAAACATTGGATCCGGGATATCAAACAAGCTTATAAAAACCTGCCGATCGCCAGGAAAATGTCCTTCACAACCGTATTGGTCATGAGTCTGTTTCTGTGCATGATTACCGCTATATCAGCGACTATTTCCTCAGAAATTCTCATACGAAACAATTCCAAAGCGGCCAGCCGCAACCTGGAGCTGATCCGGCTGCGCACAGAAGATCTTCTGGACAATGCGGAACAATTTTCCGGTATCGTGGTATCGAATTACTATATTCAAAAATCCCTCACCGTAGCTGATCAAAGTACGCGGTACCAATATGACCAGCTGGTGGGCAGCATTCTGGACCCCATTACCTCCACCCGCTCTTCGGTAAGTTCCATCGTGGTCTACGGACAGGACGGCCGCGCTGTGTCCTCCAGCAATGTTAGAACCTCAGACCCATCCATACAGGAGGAATATAAAAAATATGCTCCCACGATGGCGGGGGAATGGAACCACCTGATTTGGGATGATATTCATGATCTGCCTTATGAGACTGGTTCCGCGGAGGATAACCAGGGCGTATCGCTCAGACGGAATATTATCTCCATCAACGACGGCAGTATCGCTGGTTTTGTGGTGTTAAATGTGAATGATCATGTCTTTACAGATCTGTATATGGATCTATCTGCGGAAGACGGGATACGTATGATGATCGCTGATTCCACCGGTACTATCATCTCCTCCTCGGACCCCAAGGCAAGTCCGGGCAGAATAACGGATACTCCCTATTTCCAGTGGATGCAGGAAACCCGGAATGGAAGCCGCCGGTTCCCCATGGGCAGTGATAAATATCTGGTAAATACCTGCTATCTGGAACGGTTTGACTGGTATCTGATCAGCCTGTGTCCCCTCGATGTCCTGTTAAAGGACAGCCGGCAGGCCGCAGGGATTTCGCTGTTCTTCGGTGTGGTCCTGCTGATCAGCGCGTTTGCCTTTGCTTCTTATCTGTCCAAAACCATCACGGTCCCCCTCCGCCGTCTGTCCCAGACCATGGATGAGGTATCGGACGGGAACCTGAATACGTATCTGGAGCCTTACGGTATGGATGAGGTGGGCCATCTCACCATGAATTTTAACCGTATGGTGAAGCGTATGAAAAAGCTGATGGATCAGGCCTTCTTCGAGCAGAAGAAAAAGCGTAAATATGAACTCCAGGCTCTGCAGACACAGATCAATCCCCATTTCCTGTATAATACGCTGGAGAGCATCTGCGCATTGATTATGCTGGGCCGCAACGCGGATGCCCACGATATGGTGGCGAACCTGGCCAGTTTTTACCGCATGGTTCTGGGAAAAGGGGAGACGATACTGACACTGCGCAGCGAACTGGAAATCACGGAGCAGTATATCGCGATTCAAAAAGTCCGGTACGCCGAAGACCTGGCCTTCTCCATGCAGATCGAGGAACAGGTTCTGGACTGTCCGATCATGAAGCTGACTCTGCAGCCCCTGGTGGAAAATGCCATCTATCACGGTATCAAGCCGAAAGGGAGCCCGGGAACGATCCGTATCCGGGCCGTACAGAACGACTCCAACATCTTCGTCACCGTAGAGGATGACGGAATCGGTATGGATGCTTCCCAGGTCGAAATGTTAAACCGACCGCTGCAGGACGGAGAAATCCGCAAAGGCTTTGGCGTTGGCAGCGTAGGGGACCGGATCAAACTCTACTTTGGACCCGGGTACGGTATCCACGTCTTTAGCAAGCCTGGATTCGGTACCCGGATAGAAATCCATATTCCAAAGGAAGCTTAGAAAGGAGTATCGCTTATGTTCAAAGTACTAATTATAGACGATGAACTGCTGGTTAGAGAGTTGATTAAAAAGAGCGTTGATTTCCCAGCTCTCGGGTTCGAAATCCTGGGAGAAGCCAAAGACGGCAGACAGGCGCTGGCCATGATCGATGAGCTTCACCCGGATCTTTTGCTGCTGGATATTAACATTCCCATGATCAACGGCATTACCCTGGCCAAAAAAGTGAATACCCAGCACCCTGAGATCCAGATCATTATCCTGACCGGCTACAGTGAATTTGACTATGCGAAAGGAGCCATCGAAGCCGGTGTTCTCGATTATCTGCTGAAACCGCTGAACAAAACGGAATTTACAAAAGCCCTTTTAAAAGCAAAAGAGCTCCTGTCCCGTCAGGCATCCATGCAGCAGAGAATCCACAGTTATCAGATGCACCAGCACCAGCTGGATAAAGAAGCCCTGTTTCTGAAGTTAATCGAGGGGTCAGAGGATTACGGCTCCCTGAATCTGGAGCTCCTGGCCCGCTCAGGAATCGAACCGGAACAGGGTCCCTTCGGTCTGGCCGCGATTCTGATCGACCGTCTGGATGAGCTTTTTTCCACCCAGATGGAGAAGAACCTCTGGAAGTACGCAGTCGCCAATATTACACAGGAGATCCTGGAATCTTCCTTTCCCTGCGTGGTATTCCAGGATACCCATAATCACATCATAATGCTCGCATCCTTGGGCGCACCGGACCGGGAGATGTTATTGCGTTCCTGCTGCCACCAGATCTGCAGCTCAGTCCATGATACCCTGAAGTTCACGGTTACTCTTGGAATCCCTGCTTTGTTCACAAGTCTGCGCTCCTTGTCATCTGCCTATCAGGATGCCCTGTGGGCGTTGGATCACCGTTTTTTAATGGGCAACGCCCGCTGTATATTCCGGGAGGATCTCAAGCCCTCCGCCGGCCTGTTATCTGACTGTGTGGAACCAGGCGGGCTGCTTTTGGAGCTGCGCTCCGGCAGTTATGAGAAAGCCTACAACCAGGCGGAAACCCTGTTGTCCAAAAGTCTGAGCCGTGAACAAATGATCTTTTTGGCAGTGCGGTTACTGTCCGATATTATTACCTGTCTGGAAGAAAACCGGATCAGCTCCGGTCATTTTGAATTGGATGAGATGTTGAAGAAACTGCTATCCATTGAATTAGGCATAGAATTGAAACAGTATGTGCTGGACCGGCTGCTGGAAGCCTGTGAACTGCTCTCAGATTCCTCAGGCCTGAAGCAGAACAGGACGATAAATGAAGCCATCCGTTATATTGACCAGAATTATGCGGACAGTTCCCTGACGCTGACCGGAATCGCAAAAAAATTATACCTGAACGCTTCTTATCTAAGTTATCTGTTCAAGCAGGAGACCGGACTCTCCTTAAGCGAGTATCTGACAAAAGTGCGTCTGCGGGAAGCGAAACAGATCCTGGATGAACATACCGGGTGTCCATTGTCACTGCTGGCTGCATCAGTGGGTTACAAGGACGAATATTATTTCAGTAAATGCTTTAAAAAAGCCTATGGGATCTCCCCGAAGAAATACGCGGAACAAAAAAAGTAAAGACAGCTGCACCTTGCTGCCTTTACTTTTCTTAATTATGGCCGGATCTATTTATTCTTCCTCTACAGAGATCAGTTCTTCCTCAATCTCTTCCAGTTCCTCGTACTCTTCAGACAGTTCGATATCATCGTACTCATCCATATCGCAGTCCAGCTTCACGTTCCTGTAACGCTTCATGCCGGTACCGGCAGGGATCAGCTTACCGATGATAACATTCTCCTTCAATCCGATCAGCGGGTCAACCTTGCCCTTGATGGCCGCCTCGGTCAGAACCTTGGTGGTCTCCTGGAAGGATGCTGCCGACAGGAAGGAATTCGTTGCCAGAGATGCTTTGGTGATACCCAGCATGATCTGCTTGCCTTCCGCGGGCTCCTTGCCCTCTTCCGTCAGCTTCTGGTTCATCTCATCATAATCCAGCACGTCTACCATGGTGCCCGGAAGGAATTCCGCGTCTCCGTTATTCTCGATACGGACCTTCTTTAACATCTGGCGTACGATGACTTCGATATGCTTATCGTTGATCTCCACACCCTGGAGCCGGTAGACTCTTTGTACCTCCTGGATCATGTAGTCCTGTACTGCACGGACACCCTTGATCTTTAACAGGTCGTGGGGATTTACGCTACCTTCGGTCAGCTCATCTCCGGCTTCCAGTTCCTGGCCGTCTGCCACCTTGATTCTGGAACCGTAAGGGATCAGATAGGTTTTGGACTCGCCGGTATCATTGTTGCTGACTACGATCTCACGTTTTTTCTTGGTATCTTTAATCGTGGCGATACCTGCGAATTCGGAGATAATCGCAAGACCCTTCGGCTTTCTGGCCTCGAAAAGCTCCTCGACACGGGGAAGACCCTGTGTAATATCATCGCCGGCCACACCGCCCGTATGGAACGTACGCATGGTCAGCTGGGTTCCGGGCTCACCGATGGACTGAGCAGCGATAATACCGACCGCCTCACCGACCTGAACGGCTTCACCGGTTGCCATGTTGGCGCCGTAGCATTTCGCGCAGATACCGATATGGGATTTACAGGTCAGGATCGTACGGATCTTAACCTTGTCAAGAGGCTGGCCCTTTTCATCCACACCGTTGTTTACCACATTGGCAGCCCGCTTGGGCGTGATCATATGGTTTGCTTTTACGATTATATTTCCCTCGGCGTCTACGACCGTTTCCGCGGCGTATCTGCCGGTAATTCTCTCCTGCAGGCTTTCGATCTCTTCCTTACCGTCCATGAACGCTTTCACATACATGCCGGGGATCTCTTTGCCCTCACAGCAGTCGACTTCACGGATGATCAGATCCTGGGAGACGTCTACCAGACGTCTGGTCAGGTACCCGGAGTCGGCAGTACGAAGCGCTGTATCGGACAGACCTTTTCTGGCTCCATGGGCCGACATGAAATACTCCAGTACGTCCAGACCTTCACGGAAGTTGGACTTGATGGGCAGCTCGATGGTACGTCCGGTCGTATCTGCCATCAGACCACGCATTCCGGCCAGCTGTTTGATCTGCTTATCGGAACCACGGGCTCCGGAGTCAGCCATCATGTAGATGTTGTTATATTTATCCAGACCGGACAGCAGTGCTTCGGTCAGCTGGTCATCCGTATTTTTCCAGGTCTCAACTACTTCTTTGTAGCGCTCTTCTTCCGTAATCAGACCACGCTTATAGTTCTTGGTGATCTTATCTACCGTATCCTGCGCTTTTTCGATCAGCTCCGGCTTCTGGGGCGGAACCGTCATATCGGAAATGGATACCGTCATGGCGGCGCGGGTGGAATATTTGTACCCCATCGCCTTGATATCATCCAGCACTTCGGCGGTCTTGGTCGCGCCATGGGTATTGATGACACGCTCCAGAATCTGTTTTAAGCCTTTTTTGCCCACATGGAAATCCACTTCCAGTTTCAGCTCGTTCTCCGGAATGCTCCGGTCCACGAAGCCTAAATCCTGAGACAGGATTTCGTTGAACAGGAAACGGCCCAGGGTCGATTCCACATTGCCGGTGACGATTCTGCCGTCGGGCATTTTTTTCGTCATCCGGACTTTGATCATGGCGTGCAGGTCCAGCGCTTTATTTTCATAAGCCAAAATCGCTTCATTTACACTCTTAAAGCTCTTGCCTTCTCCTAATACTCCGGGTCTGTGCTGGGTCAGATAGTAGATACCGAGCACCATATCCTGGGACGGAACGGCCACAGGACCACCATCGGAGGGTTTCAGCAGGTTGTTGGGGGAGAGCAGAAGGAAACGGCACTCCGCCTGCGCTTCCACGGACAGCGGCAGATGGACAGCCATCTGGTCCCCGTCAAAGTCGGCGTTGTATGCGGTACATACAAGGGGATGCAGTTTGATCGCCTTGCCTTCTACCAGGATCGGCTCGAATGCCTGGATACCCAGACGGTGCAGCGTAGGAGCACGGTTTAACATAACCGGATGCTCTTTGATGACTTCTTCCAGTACATCCCAGACTTCGGGCTGGAGGCGTTCTACCATCTTCTTGGCATTTTTTATATTGTGCGAGGTGCCGTTGGACACCAGTTCCTTCATAACAAAAGGTTTGAACAGCTCGATGGCCATTTCCTTGGGCAGACCGCACTGGTAGATCTTAAGCTCCGGTCCTACCACGATAACGGAACGTCCGGAATAGTCCACACGCTTGCCCAGCAGGTTCTGCCGGAAACGTCCGGATTTACCCTTTAACATATCGGATAAGGATTTGAGGGCGCGGTTACCGGGGCCGGTTACCGGACGGCCTCTTCTGCCGTTATCGATCAGGGCGTCCACAGCCTCCTGGAGCATTCTCTTCTCATTCCGGACGATGATGTCAGGAGCGCCCAGATCCAGAAGCCTTTGCAGACGGTTATTGCGGTTGATTATCCTGCGGTACAGGTCATTTAAGTCGGAGGTGGCGAAACGGCCGCCGTCCAGCTGTACCATCGGACGCAGATCCGGAGGGATTACCGGGATCACAGTCATGATCATCCATTCCGGACGGTTTCCGGATTCCCGGAACGCCTCTACGACTTCCAGCCTCTTGATGATTCTGGCCCGTTTCTGGCCGGTAGACTCCTTTAAGCCCTTCTTTAAGTCCGCGGCTTCTTTTTCCAGATCAATGGCTTCCAGAAGCTCTTTGATGGCTTCCGCACCCATTCCGACACGGAACTTGCTGCCGTATTTGTCCCTGGCTTCCTGGAACTCTTTCTCGGTCAGGACCTGTTTGTACTGCAGATCAGTCTCGCCCTTTTCCAATACGATATAGGAGGCGAAATATAATACTTTTTCCAGCGTTCTGGGAGACAGATCCAGGATCAGTCCCATACGGCTGGGGATTCCTTTAAAATACCAGATATGAGACACGGGAGCCGCCAGCTCGATGTGGCCCATACGCTCACGGCGGACAGATGCTTTCGTTACCTCAACACCGCATCGGTCGCAGACAACGCCTTTGTATCTGATTTTCTTATATTTACCACAATGGCACTCCCAGTCTTTGCTGGGCCCGAAAATTCTTTCACAAAACAAGCCGTCTTTTTCCGGTTTCAATGTTCTGTAATTGATTGTTTCCGGTTTTTTCACTTCACCTCTGGACCATTCCCGGATCTTCTCGGGGGACGCTAATCCGATTCGAATCGCATCAAAGGTCATCGGTTGATATGCTTCACTGCTTGTCGTTTCCGGCATTTATGGGTACCTCCTTCTATTCTTCGTCAAGGATCTCGTCGATTTCAAAAAGTTCTTCTTCGTCTTCTTCCTCTTCCTCGACGTCTACCAGCTCTCCATCATCAAATTCCTGCTTGCTGAACCCGTACTCACCTAAGGATTCATTGGCAGCGGGTTCAAAACCGTTGTCGCCTTCAATGATTGAATGCAAATCTGTCTCACCGTATTCGGTGCTTTCCATAATCTCTACTTCGGTCTTGTCATCGCGCAGCACACGGACATCCAGGCCCAGGGACTGCAGCTCTTTTAACAGAACCTTGAAGGACTCCGGAATTCCGGGTTCCGGAATGTTATCGCCTTTGATGATTGCTTCGTAAGTTTTCACACGGCCTACCACGTCATCCGACTTCACAGTCAGGATTTCCTGCAGGGTATAGGAGGCGCCATATGCTTCCAGCGCCCAAACTTCCATCTCACCGAAACGCTGTCCGCCGAACTGAGCTTTTCCGCCCAGAGGCTGCTGCGTAACCAGGGAGTAAGGGCCTGTGGAACGGGCATGGATCTTATCGTCTACCAGGTGATGAAGCTTTAAGTAGTGCATGTGTCCGATCGTTACCGAACTGTCGAAGAATTCTCCGGTCCGGCCGTCCCGCAGACGGACTTTACCGTCTCTGGAGATCGGAACACCTTTCCACTCGCTCCTGTGCGCGCGGTTTTCATAGAGATAATCCAGCACATCCGGCAGAAGCTCATCTCCGTGTTTCTCCTTGAACTCATCCCAGCTCAGATTGACATAGTCATTGGCCAGTTCCAGCGTATCCATAATATCATTTTCATTCGCTCCGTCGAATACCGGCGTCGCGATCTTGAATCCCAGCGCTTTGGCGGCCAGGCTTAAATGGATCTCCAAAACCTGTCCGATGTTCATACGGGAAGGCACGCCCAGAGGGTTCAGCACGATGTCCAACGGACGCCCGTTGGGCAGGAACGGCATATCCTCCACCGGAAGAATACGGGAAACCACACCCTTGTTCCCGTGACGGCCTGCCATCTTATCACCGACGGAGATCTTTCTCTTCTGCGCGATATAGATCCGCACCGCCTGATTCACTCCGGGAGATAATTCATCGCCGTTTTCCCTGGTAAATACCTTGGCATCCACAACGATACCGTACTCACCGTGGGGAACTTTCAGGGAAGTATCTCTGACTTCTCTGGCTTTCTCACCGAAGATCGCACGCAGCAGCCGCTCCTCAGCGGTCAGCTCAGTCTCACCCTTGGGGGTAACCTTACCGACCAGGATGTCACCTGCGCGTACCTCAGCACCGATCCGGATGATACCTCTCTCATCCAGATCCTTTAACGCATCATCGCCGACGCCCGGAACATCTCTGGTGATCTCTTCCGGCCCCAGCTTCGTATCTCTGGCTTCCGCTTCATATTCTTCGATATGGACAGAAGTGTATACATCTTCCTGTACCAGACGCTCGCTTAACAGAACGGCATCCTCATAGTTATAACCTTCCCAGGTCATGAATCCGATCAGCGGGTTCTTGCCCAGTGCGATTTCCCCATTGTTGGTGGACGGACCATCCGCCAGGATATCTCCGGCTTCCACCCGGTCCCCCTTGAACACTACAGGTCTCTGGTTATAGCAGTTACTCTGGTTACTTCTGGAGAACTTCGTCAGGTGGTACACATCTCTGGTACCATCATCACATTTTACCACCACTTCATTGGAAACAGAGCGCTCCACCACACCCGGATGCTTCGCGATCGCGCAGACACCGGAGTCGGCCGCAGTCTTGGCTTCCATACCGGTACCCACGATCGGGGCTTCGGTGGTCAGCAGCGGCACTGCCTGACGCTGCATGTTGGAACCCATCAGCGCACGGTTGGCATCGTCATTTTCCAGGAAAGGGATCAGCGCCGTAGCTACGGAGAATACCATCTTCGGGGATACGTCCATGTAGTCGAACATGCTCTTCTCGTATTCCTGCGTCTCCTCGCGGTAACGGCCGGATACGGACTTATGGACGAAATGCCCGTCGGCATCCAGCGGCTCATTGGCCTGCGCCACATGGTAATTATCCTCTTCGTCCGCGGTCATGTAGACTACTTCCTCGGTGACGACGGGATTCTGCTTATCGCTCTTATCGATTTTCCGGTAAGGGGCTTCGATAAATCCATATTCGTTAATCCTCGCATAGGTAGCCAGGGAGTTGATCAATCCGATGTTCGGGCCTTCAGGCGTCTCGATCGGGCACATTCTTCCGTAGTGGGAGTAGTGCACGTCACGGACCTCGAATCCGGCACGGTCTCTGGAAAGACCACCCGGTCCCAATGCGGACAGACGTCTCTTATGGGTCAGCTCACCTAACGGGTTGTTCTGATCCATGAACTGGGACAGCTGGGAACTTCCGAAGAATTCCTTCACGGAAGCGGTTACCGGCTTAATATTGATTAAGGACTGGGGAGAGATCCCCTCAAGATCCTGGGTCGTCATACGTTCCCGGACCACACGTTCCAGTCTGGACAGACCGATCCGGTACTGGTTCTGAAGCAGCTCGCCCACGGCACGGATCCGGCGGTTGCCCAAATGGTCGATATCGTCGTCATTTCCGAATCCATGCTCCAGATGCATATTATAATTGATGGAAGCCAGGATATCTTCCTTGGTAATGTGCTTCGGAATCAGCTCATGCACATTTTTACGGATCGCTTCCTTAATATCTTCCAATTCACTATTTTCTTCCAGTATTTTTTTCAATACCGGGTAGTATACTAATTCTGTGATACCTACTTCTTTCGGTTTTACATTTACGAAATTGGTGATGTCCACCATCATATTGGAGAGAATTTTGACATTGCGCTCTTCTCCCTGCATCCACACAAAGGGAACCGCAGCGTTCTGGATATCATCGGCCAGGCTTCTTGTCACTTCCATGCCGGCTTCCGCCAGAATCTCTCCGGTGGTAACGTCCACCACATCCTCGGCCAGAACCTTTCCTCTGATCCGGTTCTTGAGCGCCAGTTTTTTGTTAAATTTGTATCTGCCGACTTTCGCCAGGTCGTATCTTCTGGGGTCGAAGAACATGCTGGTGATAAGGCTTTCTGCGCTTTCTACAGCCAGGGGCTCGCCGGGACGGATCTTTTTGTATAACTCTAAGAGACCCTCCTGATAATTTTCAGCAGTATCTTTCGTCAATGTAGCTAATATTTTCGGTTCCTCACCAAACAGATCTATAATCTCCGCGTTTGTGCCGAATCCCAGCGCACGTACCAGCACGGTTACGGGTACCTTTCTGGTTCTGTCTACACGGACATAGAAAACATCATTGGAGTCTGTCTCATATTCCAGCCATGCTCCACGGTTGGGAATCACAGTCGCAGAATACAGTCTTTTTCCGATCTTATCGTGACCGATCGCGTAATAAATACCGGGAGAACGAACCAACTGGCTGACGATAACACGTTCCGCTCCATTAATAATGAAGGTTCCGTTTTCTGTCATGAGCGGAAGATCACCCATAAAAATCTCATGCTCGTTGATCTCGTCGTTCTCTTTGTTATAGAGTCGCACGCGGACCTTTAAGGGCGCCGCATAAGTAGCATCCCGCTCTTTGCACTCTTCGATGGAATATTTCACATCGTCTTCGCACAGAACGAAATCTACGAATTCCAAGCTCAACTGACCGCTGTAATCAGCGATTGGAGAGATGTCTTCAAAAACTTCTTTCAGACCTTCGTCCAGAAACCATTGGTAAGAGTCCTTCTGAACTTCAATGAGGTTGGGCATTTCCAGAACTTCTTTTTGTTTTGAATAGCTCATCCGGACGTTCCTGCCGCTTTGCATCGGACGTATTCTGTTTTTCTCCATTGACGTTTTCACCCCTTGCTTATTTTTAAATGCCTGTTTTCCTGGTACTACCAATACACCTCCAAAAGGGCATAGAGATAGAAGGCATATGTCACCACAATAGTGCATTTTTCATGATAACACAGGGATTTTTTTGTGTCAAGCTATATTTTCAGAAATTTGAAATTAGTTTTTTTCTGCTTTTTCCCGCTGAAACAATAGCTTGCACACGCATTTCCTGTATTTATTTCAATTTTTGTATAATTTACATAATGAATAGCATTCCTTACCTATTTTGCCTCTATAGATAATCGACAGAAAATATGCATTGCATACCTGGTTTCTTTTCTTTTTTCAGTCAGCCTTTGCTTTTCCGGTTCTGGTATTCTTAATGCCGATTCCTTACAGAGTGCTTTATAATAGGAAGAAAAGGTCTTAAAAAAGCAGAACCTGCTCCTCTTCCCAGAGCACGTTCTGCTTTATATACCGGATTCCGCCGCAAGTCAGATCCGCTCGAACTGGAATCCATGGTTTCTGGCATATGTCTCCGCGTATGTACCAGTCCGGCACTTGATCTTCATGTAAGGACAGCCGAGAAAAGCGCGGTCTTCGATCCCCTTTACGCTGGCTGGGATCGTGACTGAGCCCAGGAGCTTACAATCTTGAAAAGTATCCCAGGCGATCTTTTGTACACCTTCCGGAATCTCAATGCTGCGGAGTCCACTGCCCTTGAAAGCAGAAGCCCCGATGACCCTTACGCTGCCGGGAAGTTTGACATTCTTCATTCCATAGGTACAATTTGAGAAAGCGGATCCCCCAATCTCCTGAACACCATCCGGGATCTCCATATCCAGATATTTGCACCATGCAAAAGCGGAATCTCCGATTTTACGGACACTTTTGGGGATCGTAACCTCTCTCAGGTTTGTGCATCCTTTAAAAGCACTCAGGGGGATTTCCCGGATTCCATCAGGAATGATTATTTTTGCGAGATTCGAGCAATTGCAGAAAGCGCCCATCCCGATGGACTGCACACTGCCGGGGATAGTGATGTCCCGGAGTTCCTTACAGGAATCAAATGCCGCATTGCCGATAGACAGAAGTCCTTCGGGCATGGAGATCCTGTTTAGATCTAAACAATGTTCAAAGGCGGATTTTCTGATATGGCGCAGTCCCTTCGGCAGGACGACCGATTGCGGACGAGACGGATTTTTCGCGAACATATTCCTTAATGTCCCTTTCAGTGTGGCTGCCATGAAATTATTAAACGCCTCCTCTCCAATCTCAGAGAAGCCCTCCGGCACCAGAATAATTGTCTCGCCGGCAAACATTTGCGAAGCCAGCTCTTTTGTCAGGATTCTGGCCGTCAAAGGGGTCGGGGACAACATTGTTCGGGTGTCCGTCTGCTCCAATACGTCTGCATGTATAGGAGCATCGGTATGCATATCAGTGTCTTCCTGGATAACAGCCTGTTCATCCGCCATTTTGTTTTTAAAAGATTCTTCACGGCTGACTTTCTCCTGCAGCAGTCCATAAGCCATTCCCACCGCTACCGTATCCTGGGGTTTTCCGCTGATCCGGATCCGGGCCGGCTCCGCCTGTATCTTCGGCAGATGGATCTCTCCCAGCCGGGGCGCCTTCCCCGTCAGGATCTCAGGTATGAAATACCACTGGCTGTGCCCTCCGGTCAGCAGCACCAGATCCACGCTCTCTCCACCGGCAAAGGTAAGAGCTTCCTTCCTGGCTTCTTCCAGGCAGCCGTTGACCAGTACCGCAAAGTTTTTCAGATATTCACAGGCCGTATGCTCCAATTCCCCACGGCTGATCACCGGTGAGAAATCCGGCAGCAGCGGAAACGGATTTTTCACAGCCTCAAAGTAAGCCACTTCCTTTCCCCGCTTCAATGCCCGGGACACCGTAATCTCCTTCCAGGTCTTAATGGCTTCGATATATTTCTCCTGGAAATGATCCGTAAAATAGGAGGGGACGATCTCGGGCTTTTGTCTCAGATAGTCCTGCACGTAACCGCACAGGATGCTGTCTATCTCTTTACCCCCGAAATAAATGGACGTTTTCTCATCCGGCCAGGTTGTCAGAATCTCCGTACGCCCTTTCTCATAGCGGCAGACCGCCAGATCGGTGGTTCCCGCTCCCATGTCCGCGAACAGCAGATATGCAGGCCCCTCGGCAGGCAGAAGCTTCTGCTCCCGCAGCTCCTTCTCGCTCTGAACGATCAGGGCCTTCACCGCAGCTTCCGGCTCCGTGATTCCTCTCACATCACGGAATCCGGCTTCCCTGGCCGCCTCCACTATGAACTCCCGCTCCTTCGGCCCATACTTGGCCGGATAACTCACGAAGACGATCTCCTCATCGGAGTTATCCCCCAGTTGTATGGATTGCTGCCGGTACTGGCGGTACAGATAGCCGAAGAACTGACGCGTCAGCCAACGGGCGCGGCTCCTGATTTCCTCGTCCCCGCTCTCCAGTTCCGTCTTAAAATTTCTCCAGGTCTTCATGCCCGGCTGCTCGCTGGCCGCGAACCGCCCAAACTCGCAGTCGTCCTCCGCCAGCTCAAGATCCGGGCTGATCACCGCGTCATCCGGGATCTGTACCAGCGTGGGGACATTATCGTAGCCGTCAAAAATCACGTTGGAGACGGATAAGCGGTCCGCCAGCGGCTGATCGTTTTCTCCGTACCTTTTCACCCGCACCACCGTGGTGCTGGTGCCAAAATCAATACCTACTACACGCTTTATACTCATATCCCTCACCTTTCTTTTATATATTATCTCCCATTATTTCCGCTACACCGTCGGGAATGATCAACGAATCTAAACACTCACAATTTTTGAAAGCCTCTTTCCCAATCCTCAGAACACCGCCGGGAACATCAATACTTCATTCAGCCGCCCCTGTGATGTTATTTCCTTACTAACGTTATTTTAACATTTCTCAAAACTATAATATACTTGCGGCATTTTTCGCCATCCAAACGGCATATTATCTATCTGCAGGAAAATCTCTGTCTGTCAATCGCATATCTACATTATAACTTATAAAATATAAAAAACAAAGGGCCTGGAAGCGAGTCTCCCCCCTCGCCGGGGCAATCTACGGTGTCTATTCTGCGAATGGGAGAATCGGTTCTAAGGCAGACCTGCACAGTCAGCAGGAAACCCACAGAGTCATAACAACCAGCAGATACAAGGTCAAAAATAAGTAACTGCTGATTTGCTAATGGTATTGAATAGCTGTAAAATATCCCTATAAATCAAAGTTACGGAGGATAAGGGAAAATGGAAAAATCAATGTATATGATGATGATTCAAAAGAGTAAGACCTATAACAAAATCACAAAGAAAGTGGTTGAAGAACACGTTGCGAACATAAGAAGATTAGATGATGAGGGTAAACTGGAAATCTGTGGTGTTTTTAAAGGATATCCAGGGATGGCAGGTATGTACATCCTGAAAGCAGATAGCCGGGAGGAAGCAAAAGCACTTTGTGATAGTGAACCATTAGTAGTTGGAGGATATGCTACATACAAACTGATTGATTTTACTATTGCAAATCGTGAAAATAATTATTTACTTTAAAGAAAATAATCAGATTTCACATTTCTATATGATTGTATTCAATATCACAAGCAGTTAGTCTATATGATTGACTGCTTTTTAATGCAAAAATGGAACCTTTTCCATAAATAAAATTCCGCGTACAGAAAAACATCAAGAGTATTGTGACGAAATTGTGATAAATTGGCAGCAATTCCTGATATGCACGTTCTACAGAACATGGTAAAATATTTCCAACGACTTGTAAATTTATGCGAAAGAAGAGTGATTTTTATCGATCGGATACTGATCGCAGATGACGATACGGATCTGCTGAACACATTGGAAGAATATCTTCAGAAGAAAGGCTACCGCGTCCTGAAGGCATCCTCCTCGAAAGAAGCACTCGAGCTGGCCTCCACTGCCTCCCTGGACTGCATCGTGCTGGATGTCCGGTTCCCGGACGGGGACGGGCTGGCGGTCTGTGAGAGTCTGCGCCGGGTCAGCCAGGTCCCCATTATCTTTCTCTCAGCTTATGCCAAAGAGGATGACCGCATCCGGGGGCTCATGGCTGGCGGCGATGATTTTATGGCGAAGCCTTACAGTTTAAGAGAACTGGAGCTTCGCATCCGTATCCGGGTCCGAAGAAACCGGGAGACGGAGACAACGGATGTTCTGCGCGTGGGAGAACTGGAAGTGGACAGCGGAACCCTGGAGGTTCGCAGCGGTTCCCGGTCCGTCATGCTCACCGTCCTGGAGTTCGACCTGCTCTCCTTTCTGATCCGACATCCGGAAACCGTATTCTCCTATGAGCAGCTGTACGACCGTGTATGGGGAGTCCCTATTAACCGCGGGCTGCACAACCTGCAGATGTGCGTCGCACGAGTCCGTCAGAAGCTGAACCGGCTTTGTCCCGAATTCCAATACATAGAGACCGTCCGCGGAAGGGGCTACCGTTTCCGGAACAAGCCCTGACCTTGCCGCCTGTCAGCGTTTCATCCGGTGAAGCACTGCGGCAGCGGCAATTCCGCACGCCAGCAGGCCTGCCATGACCAGCAGAATCTGACGCTGCCAGGACATACTGTCAGCAGCCGTCCCCACAGGAGTCATGCCGTTCGGATAGATGGTATCGGAGATTCCGGCTGTAGCCTGACCTTCACGGATTATTATAGGATTGGAAATCTCTTCTCCCGGAGCACCTGAGGCCATGTCGGGTTCGCCCCTGCTGGTATCGCTACCACTTCCGGCTTTGCTGGCATTGTTGGCCTTGCTGGCATTGTTGACTTTACCGGCATTGTCAGCTTTACCCGTTTTGTCGGAATTACCGCCGTTTCCAGTTCCGACGGTATTACCAGCTGCATTGCTACTGGTTCCAGAGGCTCCTATCATACCGTTTTTCCCGGATACTTCGGTATTTTTACTGTTTTTAGCATTTTCACTATATTCGGTATTTCCACCGTTTTCGGCATTTCCGCCGTTCCCCTCCGGGTCGGTACCTGATACAGAGCCGGCTTCCGCGCCAGTCCCCGGCTGATCTGCGTCCTCATTTCCCCCACTGTCGTGTGTGCTATCCAAGCCGGCAGAACCCGACGGACCGGTAACGATCTCGGCCTTTCCCTGATCCGGTATCGGTTCCGGCTCTCTGTCCGGTTCGATCACAGCTGTTCCTCCGCCGCGATTGCCGCCCCCCTCGTCATCATCCTCACCAGGCTTTCCCTCGGATGTAAGAAGAGGGAGCCGCAGAGGCTTTGACACCCAGCAATGCTCTCCATCCCGGTCCTTTGCCACGATACGGAAATCCCGCACCTGATTTCCCACCAGGTAAAACTTGCAGGCATCATGGCTTATGGAGCAGCTGCCCTCGTTCCAGGTAACACCGCCGTCTTCCGAGACTTCTCCCCGGACATCCGTCGCCCCTTCCGGCAGGATGTAATAGAGATAGGCGCAATAAGCACCGTTACCGTGCCAGTCGTAGTGGGTGATGGTGATCTGTTCCGGCTCATAAAAGAATCCTTCGCACCTGAGAGGAGCGAAAGAGGGCAGGGTTCTCCCCTCCCCGTCCACGATCCTTCCATAGACCGAGAATCCTTCTTCGCTGCACTGCAGACTGTCCATATCCCACTGAACCGGGTATTTACGGTATTCCAGCCGGCCATTCTCATTGACCTCTGTATCCGCCTCTGAAGGAAGCTGTTCCTCTTTTATCTCCCCTCCGCCCTGCACCCACAGTCCGCGGGCCGGCATTCGCACCTTGCACTCATAGATAACAGGACAGCCATAGCGGGCCAAAACCTCCTGGCCCGTGTAATGATATCCGGCGCCGTCCTCCTGCCAGACGGCATACCCGTCCCCTGATAATTCAAACTCCACTCCATCCAGATAGAGTTTCCCTCCCTGTTTCACCTGGAACAAGCCGTCCCTGGCGTCTTTCCCAATTATTCGTATGGCAGGCACCAGCTCGTTGCGGTTCCCTGTTCCGAGTGCCGTAGAGAGCTGGCAGAATGCACCATCCTCCACGATGATACGGAAGCCGTTGGTATCGATGGTAAATCCCCTCTTATAGCGGTTCCCTGACAGGTATTCGTCCGCCATATCGATCTTCAGCTCCTCTTTGCGAAGGTACAGATCTTCCTGCAGAGTTCCCGTCCCTGTCTTATAGATCTCAAGCAGAAGGGAATCCAGCGCCTCATTTCCGGTAGGCCCCGGCACATTTGTGTCATTGGGCGGCGGTGTGGATGGTATCCCCAGGCCAGCCACTTCTACGGTGACCTGATTCGAAGGTCCCGCCTGGGGGCCGCCGGTAATAATGATCCGGCAGGTAAAATATGTCGTATCGGGAAACTGACCGGTAAGGGAAGTCAGATCCAGGAACACATTGGTATTGGGAACATCCCTGGCTGTGATCTCTTCCATAATGCTGATCCTGTTCCATGCTCCCCCCGCAAAGCTGTATTCCGCGTAAACTTCCTCCGCATCAGGCGGAAGCTGCTGGCTCTCCCTATTAAAGCTCAGACCGACGATCAACGTCCCATCCTTCTGAGGACGCGCTGTTACTATAAGATCATCCACAGGACCTGTTACCTCATCTCCTGTGAAACAAACCGGAGCGGATTCCGCGGAATCCACCGGCACTGGTTCCCCGTAAGATCCGCCTTCATTCTCCGGCACTGATTCCCCGCAAGATTCAGACGCACTCCCCGGCACTGAATCGGGCGGAAAGCTTGTTCCCGCATAAGCGGTATGATAAACTGAGAATATGAGGAGGAGTACTCCCAGGACGCTCCAGATCGGTTTTCCTTTCATCGCGGTATCCTTTCTGAATTATTTGCTTCTCCGAAAAGAGGTGTTCACATTTGACCAGATCTCTGAGGAAGGACGGCACTATACTTCTGCTCTCACTCGTGGCGGCGGCAGCCTTCCTAGCATTCCTATATGGCTATGACAACAAATACACGCATGCGCTGCCAGCCTCCAAGGGCATCTGCGTCTGGACGGAGGATGATACCGGTCCCTCCTTCCTCATCGATGAGTGGGAGTACTATCCGGGGCAGCTGCTGACACCGGATGATTTTGTGTTCTCCCAACATAAACGCAGCTATATCTATCTGGGGGAGGAACCTAATTTTTCAAACGAACTGGACAGCCCTTTCGGGACAGCCACCTACCGTATCCGGCTGCAGAGCCGGAATTCTGCGGTTCTGTCTTTGTATGTGCCGGAAGTGCTGTGCGCCAGTAAAGTATTTATCAACAAAGAGGAGGCCGGGAGTACCGGCAGCGTGTCCCCATACCAGCCTCTGATCCGAGACCAGGTATACCCGCTGCCGCTGGACGGCGAAGCTGAAATCATCATCCAGACCGCGAATTACTCTCACTATTACGGGGGAGTGTATTATCCTCCGGCGGTGGGATCTGCTCAGGAGATCTCGTCCATGCTTGCGCAGCGTATGATGTTATACGGTCTCTTCTGCTTTGGCCCTATGGCCATCGCCTTGTCCAATCTGGCGCTGTGGGCAGCCGGCAGAGCCCGTAAAAACAGGATGGCCCTGTATTTCGGAGTGCTTTGTACCGCTTTTGCCGTGCAGGTCTGCTATCCTTTTTTGCATATGGCCCAAGGCACGGCGGTCCGATTGCAGTACCTGCTGGAAAACACGGCAGGCGGCCTGGTGCTGCTATGTACTGTGGTATTAACGGTACATGCCGCGTCCCTTCAGGCGCGTCCGTTGTACCGCCGCGTCTTGTTGCCTGTAATGGTATTTTTTCACCTGGTATACGTGCTGTTTTCTTCGTTTATTTTACCATATACACCTTTATTTATCAACGCGTTCGGCCTGATGGTATCGGTTTGGAAGCTGCTGAGTGCGGTGTGTCTGATCGCTGTTTCCATCTATGGTTATCGAAAGAACCGGTCAGGCAAACTGTATCTGCTGACCGCCTCCGTGCTGTTCGCTGTGTTCCAGCTTTTTTCCGTGCTGACCATCAATCGTTTTGAACCTATCCGCGGAGGCTGGCCGGAGGAATACGCCAGTCTTCTGTTCGTGGTTCTGTTTGCTGCTATGATGGCACGCCGCAGCCGGGATATCATGGAGGAAAATGAAGCTTTGAATGAGCATCTGCAGCAGGAAGTGGCGAGACAGACCGAGGCTCTCTCTTCCCTTCTTCGGGATAGGAAACGGTTCCTGGCGGATCTGGTACATGACCTGAAGACGCCGCTGACAGCCGTGCGCAATTATACGGAGCTGATACGCCTAAACGGCGTGGGACTGGATCAGGAAACCGAGGAATACTTAAATGCCATGTCTGATAAAATGGATGCGCTGAATGAGCGCTTCGGGATACTCCGGGAATTCACCGCCACCGAACGGGAGGGGTTCCATCCCCAGGACCTGTGCCTGAATAAGCTGTTAGCTGAATTCCACAGGCAGAACAAGCCGGATCTGGAGGTCAACGGCCAGCATTTTCTCCTGTCGCTGCCCAGAACTCCGCTGAATGTCTGCGCCGATCCCGACCAGCTCTGGCGTGTGCTGGAGAACCTGTGTTACAACGCCCTGTCCTTCACTCCCTCCAACGGGGACATCCGGATCTCGCTCCACCTGGAACCTGACGGACGGCGCGCCTGCATCCAGGTATCGGATTCGGGGGAAGGAATCCCAGCCCAGGATCTCCCCCATATCTTTGAGAGGAATTACTCCAGCCGAGCCGGAGAGGATAACAGCGGGTTGGGATTGTTCATCGCCAGACGGATCGTGCTGGAACACGGCGGAACCATCACCGCAGAATCCGAAGAGGGGGGCGGAAGCGTATTTACTATACTGCTGCCGCTGTCATAAAAGCAAAAGGGGACATGTCCATTCCGGTTTGGGACATGTCCATTCTGGTTTGGACATGTCCCAAACTGAAATGGACATGTCCCCTTTCGTGTTCCCGTTCGTCAAAAAACCCCGGCGGTCACCCGCCGGGGTCTCAATGTGCACACGAGATTATTTAAGTGTAACTTTCGCGCCTTCTGCTTCCAGTTTCGCTTTGATTTCTTCGGACTCTTCTTTGGAAGCAGCCTCTTTGACAACCTTGGGAGCGTTGTCAACCAGATCTTTTGCTTCTTTCAGTCCCAGACCGGTTACTTCACGAACAACTTTGATAACTTTAACTTTGTTCGGTCCGATTTCAGTTAATTCTACGTCGAACTCAGTCTTTTCTTCTGCTGCTGCACCTGCATCTCCAGCGGCTGCTGCTACTACAACGCCTGCTGCTGCGGATACACCAAATTCTTCTTCACAAGCTTTTACTAATTCATTTAATTCCAGTACGGATAACTCTTTGATCGCTTCGATAAATTCAGCGGTGGTCATTTTTGCCATTTTTATTCCCTCCATTATTTTCTGATATTTTACGTAATTTCACTGATTCCTGCCGTAACGGCAGTTCTGTTTGTCCCAGATTATTCCGCTGCCGGAGCTTCTGCTTCCGCTGCGGGCGCTTCGGCTGCTGCCTCTGCTGCAGGTTCCTCTGCTTTTACTTCCGCGTCAGCGGGGGCTGCTGCTGCGCCGCCTGCTTTCGCAATCTGATCAATAACACGGGCAAAGTTTGCAATAGGAGACTGGATACTTCCAAGGAATTTCGCCAGCAGTTCGTCTCTGGACGGAACCTTGGCAACCTCTTCGATGCCTGCTGCATCATAATAAGTACCTTCTACTACGCCTGCCTTTAATTCCAGCTTCGGAGCAGTCTTTGCGAATTTTGCCAATACTCTTGCGGGAGCAGTGGCATCTGTGGTCGAGATCGCGATGGCGCTGGGCCCTTCCAGATGGGGAGCCAGGCTTTCGAAATCCGTTCCCTTAAAAGCAAAGTTCATCATGGTGTTCTTATATACTTTATAAGTAACGCCTGCTTCTCTTAACTCTTTACGGAGTTTGGTATCTTCTTCTACTGTTAAACCACGGTAGTCAACCAATACAACCGCCTGCGCGTCTTTGATCTGCCCTGAAATTTCTTCAATTACGGGTTGTTTTAACTCAACTTTTGCCATTGAACGTGTGCACCTCCTTATAGATTTTATACTGCCGTTTTCCTCGAATAAGAAAAGGCCTCATCTGTCCTGAGACAAAAGAGGCCAAAATTCATTCTAATCGTTAGAAATCATTCTCCTCGGCAGGTGGTTGCCCTTACGCCTTACGGCACCTGCTGTCTTCGGCAGCGATTGCTTTGCTAGTATAGCATTATTTATATAGGATGTCAACTGTGAATTAAGCTAACTTCGCGGTGTTCAGTTTGATTCCAGGTCCCATGGTGGAAGTCATGGTGACACTCTTTAAGAACTGACCTTTCAATGCGCTCGGTTTCGCTTTCACAACTGCATCCATCAGCGTCTGGAAGTTGTCTGCTAACTGATCTTCTGAGAAAGAAGCTTTCCCAATTGGCACGTGGATAATGTTGGTCTTATCCAAACGGTATTCAATCTTACCTGCTTTGATATCCTGTACGGCCTTGGTAACGTCCATGGTAACCGTACCGGCTTTCGGGTTAGGCATTAAACCTTTCGGTCCAAGTACACGGCCCAGACGGCCCACGATACCCATCATGTCCGGAGTAGCGACAACTACGTCGAAATCGAACCAGCCTTCATTCTGAATCTTCGGGATCAGTTCGTCTCCGCCTACGAATTCTGCGCCTGCTGCGCGTGCTTCGTCTGCTTTTTCGTTCTTTGCAAATACCAGAACACGAACCTGTTTTCCGGTTCCATGAGGCAGCACAACTGCTCCACGGATCTGCTGGTCTGCGTGACGTCCGTCACAACCGGTCTTGATGTGAACTTCGATGGTCTCGTCAAATTTTGCAACTGCGGATTTCTTTACCAGAGAAATCGCA
Source organism: Diplocloster hominis (assembly GCF_032380655.1). Classification (NCBI taxonomy): domain Bacteria; kingdom Bacillati; phylum Bacillota; class Clostridia; order Lachnospirales; family Lachnospiraceae; genus Diplocloster; species Diplocloster hominis. Next base: position 154,223 of record NZ_JAWDIY010000001.1, read on the forward strand.
TCTGCGGTATCATATTGTACACTGCGGTCTACTAATTTCGCAGCTTCCTGATATCTTTTTCCTCGTTTCATTCCAATAACCTCCTAGTGGTAGTATCGGGAGTTCGGGTCAATGCCCTTACCCTCCCACGTAATAAGTTTACTTCTCAATTGACGGGTATGCCTACTCTTCAACTGTGATTCCCATACTGCGGGCTGTTCCTGCGATCATGCTCATAGCTGCTTCTATGCTTGCTGCATTTAAGTCAGGCATCTTCATTTCCGCAATTTCCTGAAGCTTTGCTTTGGAGATGGTAGCTACTTTCGTCTTATTCGGTACAGCGGAACCGGATTTCAGATTGCAGGCTTTCTTAAGCAATACTGCTGCCGGGGGAGTCTTCGTGATGAAGCTGAAGCTTCTGTCGGCATATACGGTAATAACTACCGGAATGATCAGATCACCCTTATCCGCAGTTCTCGCATTGAATTCCTTTGTGAACTGTACAATATTAACACCGTGCTGTCCAAGAGCAGGACCAACCGGCGGAGCCGGGGTAGCTTTTCCGGCAGGAATCTGCAATTTAATATAACCTGTTACTTTTTTTGCCATGTCAGGCACCTCCTAAAATTGTGGTATTATCGGGAGCAGCGGCACATGCCCTTACCCTCCCACGATCTGGCCGTAACCAGACCCTGTCTGCTGTTACATCTTCTTCACATCTGTGAAACTGATCTCCACCGGGGTCTCCCGGCCAAAAAGTTCCACGTTGATGATCACGCTTTGTTTGCTGTGGTTCATGGACTGGATGACACCAACCGTATCCTTCCATACTCCGCCGATGACGATGATCGTATCGCCCTCCGCAAAGTCCACAAGCACATTTTCCGACTTGATCCCCAAAGGCCGCATCTCTACGTCAGTGAGCGGTACAGGCTTCGAGCCAGGCCCGACAAATCCGGTAACTCCTCTGGTATTACGGACTACATACCACGTATCATCGTTCATGATCATGTTGATGAGCACGTAGCCCGGAAACATCTTCTTTTGTACCGACTTCTTAGCACCGTTTTTGACTTCAACTACATCCTGCATGGGAACCCGGACTTCCAGAATCTGGTCCTCCAGATGCCGGTTTTCAATGGTCTTTTCAATGTTGGCTTTTACCTTGTTTTCATACCCGGAATAGGTATGTACAACGTACCAGTTTGCTTCTGACATAAAATCACCCTTGTCCTTACTTTACTAGGAAATCCACACCGTACCGGATAATTAAATCCAGGCCCGCGATCACTAACCCCAGGACGACAGATACAGATACAACAGCTGCAGTCTGTCTCATAAGTGATTGTTTGTCCGGCCAAATGATTTTCTTGAATTCTGCTTTCAATCCCTTGAACCAGCTCTTCTTTGGAGCTTTGTCCTTCTTATCGGACTTTTCTGTTTTTACAGGCTTTTCCGCCGGAGCGGTGTTCTCTGTATTTGCAGCGTCTCCCATGATCTCACTTCCTTTTTTCGTTTTCCCAGGATTATTTGGTTTCCTTGTGTAACGTATGCGCCTTACAGAATTTGCAGTATTTCTTCGTTTCCATTCTGTCGGGATGGTTCTTCTTTTCTTTTGTCATGTGGTAATTACGTTGTTTACACTCCGTACATGCCAATGTGATCTTAACGCGCACAACTTCCACCTCCACTTAATTTCGTTTTTTAGGCATAAAAAAAAAGCCTCTACTTCCATTCGCTAGTATACTATAGCACAATTGGGATGAATTCGTCAAGGCTTTTTGTTATGAACAATTATGAACAAGTTATGGCGTATCGTACAATAAAAAGTCCCTTTTTCACTTTGATTTCATGGCCTTTTTAGTTTCATACATGAGTTGATCGGCACGGCGGTAGACCTCGATCAATGTTTTGTCCTGATCAGGGTCGTATTGGGCAAAGCCTGTGGCGATGGATAGCTGAATCTCATTTTTTTGATTGTCCTGGTCCAGGCAGGCATGGATTTTGACGAGAATATCCCGGACCGCGTCAGGAAGCAGGGAAGCCGGACCCGTGACGAGAATCACGAATTCGTCTCCGCCTATCCGGTAGGCCGTGTGGGATTTTTCAGCGGCGCACGCGATCGCATCTGCGGCACGGCGGATGTAGTCGTCTCCGGCGGTGTGCCCGTAGGTGTCATTAATCTCTTTTAAATTGTTCAGATCCATACAGATGACCGCCAGGCTATGGTCCCGGAGCCTGGTACCCAGGTTCGAGATGTCCACCTCGAAGGAATTTCGGTTTTTCAGACCGGTGAGGTAGTCTGTATTGGCAAAATCTTTGTATAAAGGGTTTGAGATTCTTTTGAAAAGTCTCACGGAAACGGCGGCAGAAATCAGGCAGATCAAAAAGACGATAAACGGGGCCGTTATGCGCAGTTTCTTATAGGTGAGGTACTGGCTGTGCGCATCAAACTCGATGCCCAGTACACCTACTACCTGGTTTCCGTCGTGAACGGGATAGTAGCACACGAAAATATCACCCCAGCCGGTATGTTTGATATCGTCCGGATAGACGATCCGGTCCTGGAGCGCTTGTTCCATCTCCCCCCAGATCTCATGCTCGATGGGATCTCCCGGGTTCCGGAAATCGGGACTGTCATAGCTCAATCCGTCAACGATGTAGATGAGTTCTCCTGCATCTGTCTTTTTGGCTGTGTACAGATATCTGACCCCGGTGGCTGCTTTTACGTTTTCCAGTTTTTCTTTCATACTTATATAACCGGGATTTTCACGGCCGCTGTGGTCTTCTATTTCATAAAATGTACTTTTGTCCAGATATTGTTCTACATAATGATAAATGGATTCCGACCGGTTCTCCAGGGAACGGATCATGCCGTTGTAGGTGGCACGGTATCCGATCATGAAGATCAGCCCGCTGGCGATCAGCACAAGGACGGCAGTGTAAATACAGACCTGGACATCCACCCGGTTCCACTTGTCTTTTCTCTTTTTTCCCATAACATCGGCCCTTTAGATACACAACCGCCCTGCCCACTTACCTTCCGGTATGTGTTCAGGGCTATGTAATGTTTTTATCTTTCCGCGCTATACCGGCTCATCCCGTTCCTTTATTCTGCAGCCGGGTATTCAAAACAAAGCAGCCGGTAAGGCGCTTCATCCTCTTCGATCTCCGGGAATCTTCCTACATTTTCATAAAAACGGTTATCGGTGTTGTCATCGTTGCACATGGATACCTCGCCGATCAGGACATCCCCCGTTCCGGGAAGGACATCAAAGTCATGGTATTGGTGAGGCCAGATCGTGATGCTCTCACCAGGCTTTAATTCCACACCAGTCCCCGCCGGGGCGCTGTAGGATCGTCCGTCCGCATTGATGAGCACATCGCTTCCATCCAGTTCGCCGTCTTTGTCATTGTACATGTGGATAATCAGGGTTCCGCCTCCGCGGTTGATGATATCCTCGGATTTGATCCAGTGGAAATGCATAGGGGAATGCTGCCCCTCTTTTAACATAAGAAGCTTTTCCGCATAGACTTTTTTGTATTTGGGGTTGTTCTGGTTCCCGTTGCGGATGGTCACCAATGCGAATCCTACCTTTTCCCATTCACCCAGGCCGTAGTCCGTAATGTCCCAGCCCAGCATGTTGTCACGGATCTCGTCGTATTCATGGCCTTTGGTCTTCCACTCTTCCGGCGTCCAGTTGCAGAAGGGCGGCAGATGGAAGCCATTGTCCTTTGCTAAATTTTCCATGTATCGGATGATTTTGTTTATCTCTGAACGTTTCATTTCCCTTTTCCCCTTTGCGCTATTATTTTTAATCATATCATAGTCTCAGCTTTTCTGCCAGACCCAACTTCTCCGCTAATGCCCTCTATTCTCCAGTTTCCAGTTTTTATCCGCCGGCTCCTCAGCAGGGGAGACTGTCCGAAAACCAGGGGGGAGGGGGGGATGAAACATTCAGCCATCGCCTATTCTTTCACGGCTCCTGAAGTAAGCCCTTCCACCACAAATTTCTGCACAATAACGAACATCAGTCCGGTGGGAATCAGCGCCAGGACCCCGCCTGCCATCAGTTCCCCCCATTGGACCTCATTTTTCCCGATCAGAGATTTCAAACCCACCGGGATTGTCCACATGCTGCTGGTATTCGTAAAGATGGTACTGGCGATCAGCTCATTCCATGCCCCGATAAATGCGAATACGAATACCGCCACAATTCCCGGGAACATCATCGGCAGCACGATTTTAACAATACTCTGCATCTTATTGCAGCCGTCTACTTTCGCCGCCTCCTCCAGCGTATAGGGGATGCGTTCGAAGAAACTGCGCATCGTAATAACACAGAACGGAAGATTCACGATCATATAGTAGATGAACAGTCCCATCCGGGTATCGATCAGGCCCATTTTGGAATATATGGTATATAACGGTATCATAACCAGGATGCCGGGTATCATCTGAGTAACCAGAAAGAATACCAGGATCGCCCCTTTTCCTTTGAATTTGTAGCGGGCAAATCCATATCCGCCCAATATGGAAAAAATCGTTACCACAATACCGGTAGACAGCGAAAGGATGACACTGTTTCTCAGATAATTGCCATAACTCAGCTGGACAAACAGATTCCTGTAATTATCTAAGGTAAAGGTATGAGGGATATAGGTAACCACCTGGGCATTGATAATCTCCTGGTTTTCTTTAATGGAAGTGATAAACATCCAGTAAACCGGCAGCACTACCAACAGCAGAAAGAAGGCCAGGAGCAGAAACCTTCCCAGGTGTGAAAGCATTCTTTTTACTTGTCTACCACTGAGCTTTTTATCCATCACATATCCCCCGCTTTACTATAATTCGTAGTTTTCAGGAAAACAGCCACATAAACCAGCATGACAAGCATCAGAATATTGCCGATGGCGGCGGCCAGACCCAGGTCGTATGCGCTGAACGCGCGGTTATACATATAAGACGGCAGGGTCTGGGAGCTGCCTCCCGGCCCTCCGTCCGTAATGACGACGATCAGGTCGAAGGCATTTAAGATCCAGATGGACCGCAGCAGCACCGTCATTATGACGGTAGGCTTTATGTATGGCATCGTGATGCAGAAGAACCTTTTGATCCCGCCGCAGCCGTCTATGGAAGCGGCCTCGTAGACATCACCAGGAATCGATTGCAGCGCCGCTAATATCATCATGGCAAAAAACGGGATTCCGGTCCAGATCATGGCCAGGATAACTACCAGCAGGGATACCCCCGGCGTGCCAAGCCATGCTACTTTTTCCGATAGAATTCCCAGTTTGTTCACCAGCAGATCGTTGATCACTCCATATTCCCCGTTAAATGCCCAGCGGTAGATAATACCCACGACAAACGCGGAAAAGGCCCATGGAAGGAAAACGACAGACTGGTAGATCCCACGGCCCCGGAAGTTTTTTTTCAGGGCCAATGCCAGGGTCAGACCCAGCAGAAACTGTCCCAGCACGGAAATAATCACGTATTCCAGCGTATTTCCAACGATTCTCAAAAGATCTTTATTGAATATTTTCGCGTAATTCTCAAACCCGCAGAAACCGATTTTTCCCGGATTCGTCAGCTTATAACGCTGAAAAGACAAGATAATACTGTTGATCAGCGGCATTCCAAACATGAGCAAGAGCAGGATACATACCGGTGCCAAAAACAAATAAGGTTCCCACTTCGCATGGCTTTTTTTCGATATGGTCCACTTCGGCTTTTTAGACATAAATAGCTGCCCCTTTCTTTTATTTCTTTGCCTGACGGCACAACGTACCATACCGGCTTCCTATGACAAGGGGCTGCCGCATCCGACCTTCTGTTTCGGGAAATGACGGGACTGCCTTTTGGCGGCCTTAACGCCGCATTTTGCGGCAGTCCCCTTCCTCTTCTGCGGCAACCTTTGTTTCTTACTGTTTTAACTTTTGTTTTAACCTTTGTTTTAGCCTTCCACTTTCACCCGGTTGTTGCTTACTATTGCATGGTACGCGGTTCTTCTACCTGTGCGCCCTCATTATCCTTCAGGTATTCCTTCATCCGTTCTTCCATAACATTGCAGAACGAATCCAGCGCTTCCTGTGCGCTCTGCTCTCCCATGAGATATTTCTGTATTTCCTCGATCATCGGTCCCTGCTGCAGATCTGTCGTCTCAAAAGGACCAAAGGTGGCGGGAACTACCAGATCCGGGCTGTTCAGCTGATAAATAAACGCAGCGTACGGACCATCTTCCCCAAAATAGGGATCGGATTCACAGGCTTTGACTACCGGCAGCTGGCCGGCGGTTTTACAATATTCCAGGTGGTTTTCCGGCCTGTTCATAAACTGGATCAGATCATTGGCCTTATCCGGTGCTTTGGAACTGGAAGTGATGGCATAGCTGTAGCCGCAGGATACCTGATTGTATATCTTCCCATCCTTGTCGCTGCGGGGCATGGGCATAACCGTCCAGGTTCCGTCTTCCATATTGGACTGGCAGATGGCTACTACTTCCGGATCGTTGTTAAAGGTCCCTGTCAAGCCGCCGCAGAAGCTGTTAACCATCTCCGTAAAGCCCCAGTTTACGGATTCTTTCGGCGCGTAACCATCCTTGTACATATCGGTAAATTTGATAAAGGCGTCTACGGCCTCCCCCTTGTTCAAAAGACAGTTTCCGTCTTTATCATAGGTATATCCGCCGGTATAGGTATGCAGATAACTCATGATTACGTCGAAAGCTCCGCGGGCACCGCGGTAGGTCAGACCATAGCGGTTCTGTGCAGGGTCCGTCAATTTTTTATTGATATCAAAATAATCATCATAAGTCCAGTCATAATCCAGTTTAATTCCGGCTTCGTCGCACCAGTCTTTCCGGACGTAGATCCCCTTTACCATCAGACCGTCTGGTATGGTATAGATATCGCCGTAAAGTTTTCTCTGGTTGCCCCAGATAATTTTATTGACCACGTCGGTATATTCGTCCTTAACAGGCTCCACATAATCGGTAACCGGTATGATCCAGCCTGCGGAACGATAATCCGGAATCCAGTTATCGGGCATCGTGATAATATCCGGCAGAGTGTTGGAACCTCCCATAACCGTTATCTTGTTCGCAGCTGTTTCCAGCGGGGTACTTTCATATTCCACCTTTATTCCTGTCTCTTTTTCATACGCGGCGAAAATATCTTTGAAATAGTTATCCCGCGTATCGGAAGGAGAGATGTTCAGAAACCGCAGAGTTATCGTTTCTTTGCTGTCGGAAGCGGCGGGAGCGGCAGTATCCTTACCGGGTGTCTGTTCTGCAGCGGCTGATTCTGATTCCGGTTTGCTGCCGCAGCCGGTGAACATTGTGATCACCATCATCAGGGCCAACATACAACTTAACATTCTTTTCAACATAACTTTTCCTCCTTTTATTTCTCTTTCTATCTTCTGTGTTTGCTGTTCTTCCTGGTTTGAGGCTTCTCTTTGTTTGCAGCCTCTTCGTTTCTGTCTTTCACGCCCTTACTCTCTCCGGGGCCATCCCGCCCGCTTACAGAGCATAAAGCGCCCCCTCCAAATCAGCCAGCAGGTTCGCTGTCCCCTCCAGCCCGCAGTGCAGGCGGACGAATCCCCGTTCTACCCTGAGAAAATCCAGTTCCTCCTGTCCGGTATAATAAAACGGGGCGATGGCAAGGCTTTCAAATCCACCCCAGGAGCAGCCTTTTCCGAATAATTTTAAATGATCCACGAATTTCAGCGCATTTTCCGGCGGACCGTCTACCACAAGGCTTAATAAACCTGTATGCCCGGTCATCTGCTTTTGTATCAGCTCATGCTGCGGATGGGATGAAAGCCCGGTGTAATAGACCTTTTTGACTTTCGGATGATTCTCCAGATACTTCGCCGCTTCCATGGCAGTTTCCTGATGCTGTTTCAGACGCACAGCCAGGGTCCGCATTCCCCTGATCACCAGCCAGGCCTCCATAGGCCCCATAATGGCGCCGAAGGTCTGTCGGACGTCCTGCATATTTTTCAGAAGCTGCTCATCGTCACAGACCAGGACTCCGCCCAGAATATCACTGTGGCCTCCCAGATATTTTGTCATGGTATGCATGACGATATCGATCCCGAACACCAGCGGATTCTGGAACAGCGGTGTGCAATAAGTATTGTCGATATATGTTTTTACCCCATGCTTCTTCGCTATCTCTGCAATTTTTTGCAGGTCTACCACGGTAAATACATAGGTGGCCGGACTCTCCAGTATGATCAGAGCCGTCCGCTCACAAATCGCGTCCTCCAGCTCCTGGGTATCGGTGCCTTCCACATAAGTTACCGTCATATCCAGGCGCCGGATGCAGAATTCATCCAGCATATGTTTTACCGGCTGGTACACGTCCCGCATACAGACGATATGGGCGCCTGCCCTGCAGGTAGCCATCACAGCGGCGGCAGCAGCAGCCATGCCGGATGAGAAGATCAGCGCCCTCTTCCCCTTTTCCAGCGCCGCTATTTTTCGCTCCGCTACGTCAACCGTCGGATTGGCAACCCGGCCGTAGAAAAATTTCCCTGAGGACGCAGCTTCCTGATATTCTTCATACGTTGGGTACAGATGAATGGAATTCATAAATACAGGCGGGACCACAGCCTGCAGATATTTATCATACTCATCCCCCAGATGTTCCAGTATCAATAATTCCTGATCCATTCCAGTCACTCTCCCTGTATCATCTCTCTAACCATATCGGAGGATTCCCTCTGTGTCATATCATTAGCCTGGATCTGCGAATTCTCCGCTATAAATCTCTCCATATCCACCGGCATACCGCCGTGTATCCTGGATTCTTCCGCCGCCAGGGATACATAATGGCTCTCAAGCGACCTTTGCAAAGATGTGAGGGATGTGCTGGTTTTTCCTTTCCCTCCGATCAGATGGATGAGATCCTGGATCAGCCTCTTGTCCCCCCCTCCATGGCCGTAAGGGTCGTATTCCATGGGAACGCCTCCCAGCAGGTCTTTCTCGTAATACCTGACCGGTTTTAGGCCAAACGGGGTTACTTTTATGTAATTCTGATCCATGTTCCCCTTAATCTCACCCAGTGTCCCCATCACATCCATACTTCTGGAACCTGCGGTAAACGCGCACATATTCAGATCCGCTGTTACCTGGTCTTCCATTTCCAGCATGACAATCTGGTGATCCACCACGTTATTATCACAGCGGTATACACAGCGTCCATAAGGTCCGCTGCTGATCGCCTCCTGAATACTTTCCACCGTGGGTTTCTCCGTTAATACGTCGCAGGGCCATTGTGTATTGCCTTTGGCCACGCCGGTCCGGTCGTTACAGATATAGATTTTCTCCGCATCATAGGGACAGTTTTCTTTTACGCCGCAATCGATACAGCGGTCCGCAGAACCTGCCGGCGCATTCTCCCTTCTGAAATGCTTCAGGGAACCGATGGAGGCCGCCCTTATGCACTTCTTCCCGCTGAGCCATAAGAGCAGGTCCAGATCATGACAGCACTTTGCCAGAATCATAGGGCTGCTGGTATCGGAATTATTCCAGTTCCCCCGCACGTAACTATGGGCCTGGTGCCACCAGAGCACGGATTCCATTGCCTGGATGGACACGATCTCACCTATCTGTCCGGAATCAATGATTTCCTTAATCTTCTGGTAAAATGGCGTGTACCGCAGTACATGGCATACCACCACCTGGCGCCCGGTTCTCTCTGCCGTCTGCAGAAGGACTCCCCATTCTCCTGCAAACGGCGATACGGGCTTTTCCAAAAGCAGATGATATCCTTTTTCCATCGCCCTGACCGCCGGTATGAAATGCTGCCGGTCCTGTGTGCAGATGAACATAATATCCGCCAGACGGTCCTGCTCTAAGAGCTCCTCTCCAGACGCAAAGCAGCGGTTCTCCGGAAGATGAAGTTCCTCAGAAAGTTCTCTGAGACGTTCTGGTATCAGATCCGCGATGGCCGTGACTTCGACCTGATCGGAGAACTCCTGGCAGCAGCGTGCATAATGCATCCCTCTGGCTCCCACTCCAATAATCGCAACTTTAATTTTTGAATTCACCGAACTTTAACCTCCTTACTGTGTAACTGCGCTTCAGATGCCTTCTGCCGATCCATTCATGGGAAAGGGCCGGTTTTTAAATTCCTTTAGTTCCACCGGTCCGCCTCCGTTCAGTCTGGACTCCTCCGCCGCCAATGCCACGAAATGGCTTTCCAGCGACCGTTCCAGAGTAGTCAGCGTCTTGCTGTGCGCATGGCTTCCCCGCATCAGGTCAATCAGGTCGCGGATCAGGTATTTATCCCCTCCGCCGTGCCCATAGGGATCATATCCCATCTTGATATTGCCCATATACTTCGCCGCGTCCAGACAGACGGGTTCTTCCCCGAACACGGTGACCTTAAAGGTATTCTTTGAGAAATTGCCCTTGATCTCCCCTTTCGTCCCCATAATATCCAGCGTACGGGAACCCGAGGTGAACGCACACATATTCAGGTCAATCACCGCGCCGTCATCCATCTCCATCGTCACCACCTGATGATCCACCACATTGTTGTCACAGTGATAGACACACCTGCCGTAAGGCCCTTCTTCGATTGCCTTACAGATAGACTCCCTGGTGGGATTGGGCGCCAGCACGTCGCAGGGCCACTGGTTATTTCCGTGCTGTATTCCCGTTTCCTTATTTGTCAGATATATTTTCTTTGCATCGTAGGGACAGTCTTTTTGGACAGGGCATGTGACGCAGCGGACGCCTGAGCCCTCCGGCGCATGTTCCGGCTTAAACCAGTACAGATTCCCCATGGAGGTTACCCGGCGGCAGCTTTTACCGGTTAACCACAGCAGGATATCGAGATCATGACAGCATTTTTGCAGGATCATGGGGCTGGTTTCATTGGAATTACGCCAGTTTCCCCTTACAAAGCTATGCGCCTGATGCCACCAGAGTACGGATTCCATCGCCTGCGCGCTTACCACCTCACCGATGGTGCCCGCATCGATGACTTTCTTGATGCTCTGATAGAAGGGAGTATACCGCAGCACATGGCATACCACGATATTCGTGTGGTACTGTACGGCCGTCTTAAGCAGTTCCCTCCACTCTCCCGGGAACGGGGAGATCGGCTTCTCCAGCAGAATGTGATATCCCTTTTTCATTGCTTTCATGGCCGGCTCAAAGTGTTCCCTGTCCTGTGTGCAGATAAATACAACATCCGCAAGCCTGTCCTGCTGCAGCAGATCCTCCCCGCATGCAAAGCACTGTTCATCCGGAAGATTGAATTCCAGCTGAATCTGCCGGACCCGGTCCGGCAGCACATCCGCCACCGCCGTGATCTGTATTTCATCTTCAAATTCTTTGCAGCAGCGCGCATAATGCTGTCCCCGCGCACCCAGGCCGATGATGGCCGCTTTGATTTTTTTACTCATTCTCTCCTCCAGCGACACGTTTCACAACTAACACCACACGGTCATTGGTACCGGCGGATGGCGCTTTTTTCACACAGTCCAGCCCGTATGTATCGAATATCCCTTCAAACACGCACAGATACGCGTCCGCCAGATCCCGTAAAAACACCGGATCATCTGTGCAGGTACGAGCCGCCTCAAGCATTGGATCACATCCAAGCTCCAGTTCCAGCCTGTCGTCGTCCACAAATAAGATCCTGACGTCATGCGCCTTCCCCATGTCGGAGTCCGCCACCGCCTCCGCCAGTTCCTTCAGGTTATCGGTCCTGGGATACAGCGTATAGGCGTCGCAGGCGCCTACTTTCCGGATGCCTTCTTTTAAGACGGACCACGGTACATTCGCCACGCGTGCCGCTTTCAGGATATAGTAAATCCATTTGCCGACATCCTGAAAGCCAGCCTTCATTACTACGATTTGTTTTTCATCAAAACAGCAGTTATTCATATTCCATCCCCCCGCCTGTCGTCTTCTTCACAGCGAAATCACAGCGGCAGTGTCCCGCGCTGATCCTGCCGCCGTCCAGGACAAGTTCCAGCCGGTCATAGGTGGATAGCAGTCCGCGGTCCACGTCCATCGCGATATCACACAGATTGGCGATAAAATCCTGGTCGTCCGTTAACTTTTGCCAGATGTTGCACATGGGACAATAGCCGAAGGTCACCTGGGCCTTATCTTCTTCCACGGATACCGGTTCGATCTGCATCGGTTCCGCGCTTCCCGGCGCCAGCAGCGCATTGGCAAAATCCTTCGCGCTGTTGTTGTCCGGGAACCCCTCCTTGTTGGACCTCCCAAGCGCGAAGATCGCTTTGCGCCCGATTGTCTCATAGTCAAATCCGTGATCCCGCATCGCTTTTAAGAGATAATAGATCCACTGTCCCCGGTATTCCGCCGCCCGCCTGCTCGTCTCAACGGAAGGGTCGTCATAATCCCTGGTAGGTATATTTGTAACCATTCTCTCACCTCATTCTTAATCTGCCGGCCATTCTTACGATAAGTTCCCCAGTTCGATTACCTGGACATATTCTTTGGTTTCACCCGGTTTTGCGATTTGTACCGCACGTTTGCTGAAAAGGCTGTTATCGGAATCCGCAGCATCCGGCGCGCTGTACCAGGGCTGAATGCAGACATATCCGGCTATTCCCGGCTGGGCCCAGAACGCGACTACCGGAGCTCCTTTCAGATATACCCGGCTGTACCGGCCGGTGGGAATCTCCTCGATCTGAATATAGTCGGATTTTACATTACCCAGCATAAAGCTGTTGGGAAACTGCGGGTTATCAAGCGTCAGCACGTCGGAGTCTGTCAGGAACGGGATTTCTTCTCCGGTCAGATTGCCATTGTCGTTATGGCGTAAGTGAACCGCGTTTTCTTTCTTCTCAAAACGGATTACATAATCGTCAGGTTTATACCCATCCTCAAACGGGCACATATATCCGGTATGGATACCGATACCAAAGGGCATTTTTTTATCGCCTGTATTTTTCACCTGCGCCACCCAATATACCTGGCTGCCTTCGATGCGGTATTCGGTTCTGAGCTCAAAAGGCCAGGGATATTGCTTCAGCGTGTCTTCCTTCGATGTGAGGCTGAATACCAACCGGTCCGCCTCCTGTGAAACCAGGCAGTGTGTCATGGTTTTGGCAAATCCATGGGGAGCCCCTTCATACACGACACCCTCTTCGATAAACTTACCGTCTTTCAGGCATCCGATATAAGGAAACAGGAGCGGGGAACGCTCGTTCCACGCTTTTTCTCCCTGCCACAGGCGTGGTATCCCGCCGTTCTTCTTGTCGAAAATATTCCACAACTCCGCGCCGCTGTCGTTCACCTCAACCTTTAAAAATTCGTTTTCCATACTGTAAATCATTTTTTTGCACCTTCCTTAATTTTATATTTTACAGCCCATAAGACTGTAATTTGCGTTCCGGCTTTCCAAAGACCCCTGTCGCGTGTATGCAACTTTTTATACTTCTCATTATTTCAAATCCGGTTTTGAGGAAAATTGCCGATTAACAAGGGAAATCATTTGTATTTTTTGTACATTTATTATATAATAAGAGTGTTTCTCGAGTCTTTGTGTATTTAGTTTTACTTCTTGTCAAAAAGGATGATCGTCAATATGCCGGAAAACGTATATTTAAGTACGCTGCTGCCTATGCTGGTACAGGTAGACAGTATTTTTACATTACACTATTTTGAATACGACAAAAATTTTCTGTTTGCTGGTGAGTCACATGATTTCTGGGAAATCGTTTATGTGGACAGCGGTGTAATCGGTGTATCCGCTGAGGGACAGAAATACTACCTGAAGCAGGGAGATACCATCTTTCACAAGCCCAATGAGTTCCACAGCCTGTGGACTGAAAATGTATTTGCCAGTGCTATCATCATCAGCTTTTGTTCTTCTTCCGCCTGTATGGATCTGTTTAACGGCTGTATTCACCATACCAATGAAAAAGAACGGAATCTGATTCATGAGATCCTGCAGATCGGCAGCGAGACTTATGTGGGGCCGCTGGACGTTATGGAAATGAAAAAGCTGGTTCAGTCCGATACCGTCAGCTTCGGTTCTGAGCAGATGATAAAAAACTTATTGGAACAGCTTCTGATTGAAATCGCCCGCAACAAGAACAAAGACCAGAAGTCTACACCTCCGTCTCCGCTTCTGACTTCTATTTATTTTTCAGATTCGGAAGACCAGCCGGTCTCTCCCCATCAGGATCTGATCCGCTCCATCCTGACTCTCCTGGAAGAGAAAATCTGTCAGCATGTATCCCTGGATGAGATCGCCCAGGAACAGAATTTTTCCAAATCCTATATAAAAAGTGTCTTTAAACGGGAAACCGGCTATACCATCATGCAGGTTTACTTTAAGATGAAAATGGATAAGGCGAAACAGCTGATCAGTGAGGGGAGGTATTCCTTTACGCAGATAGCCGATTTTCTCGGATTTGATTCTATCCACTCGTTTTCCAAGGCTTTTAAAAAGGCTACCGGGATGTCTCCTACTGAGTATAAGACTTCGGTTAAGAACCGGCTGCTGCTGTGATTTTGAGGGACGCTGTTCGGGGGAGATTGTGCGAAAACTTTTTTTAATTAGGTCCGGGAAGATCGGAACGCGGCGGACGCGGGAGATGGACCGGCAGACTTTCCGGGGAAATAAACAGGCAGCCTGCTTTCCTTTCAAGGAAGCAGGCTGCCGCTTTTTTAAGAGCTGTCCTGACAAATAAGTTTAAATTCTTTATGTATTATCTTTTTTGTGCCATTCCTCTGATGTTCTCAGATATGATCCTTTTGTATCAGGTTATCCTGTTTCAGGTTATCATTGATAAAATCATATTCGGATTTCCTGTAGTAATATTTTACAAATACAAAGCCCAGCAGGGATACGATGGTTGTCAGGATTCCGCCTTCAATGCCGAATCCTCCCCCGTTCAGAATGTTGGCATGGGTAAATTCGGTGGTTAGGAATCCAGGGATATTAAGGCCGCTGACCGGCATACCATAGATGACCCCCTGAAAGACATTCCAGGTGAAATGATATCCGATGCACATCCATATATTTCCGGACTTAATATACATGTAGGAAAAAAGGATACCAACTAATATGATATTTAATACGGATAATAAGGTTACGCTGGGGTTGGTCAGGTGAATCATACCAAAGATGACGGATGGAACCAGCATAATAAAATAGATGTTCCCGGTTCTTCTCAGGGTCCCCATGATAAAACCGCGGTTTAATATCTCTTCCCCTAATGCTACCAGAATAAAGACTAAGATCCATATCACCCCCGGCACAGTGATCCGGGGAACCCAGGAGACAACATGACCGCCGCCCACCGTTATGGTAATGAGAAAAATAATGGAACAGCAGACTATACCCAGCAGCATTCCCGCACAACAGTCTTTCTTACCAGGACCGGCGGTAGATATGCCCATTTCCCGGGCCGGGTGTTTCATGATATATCTCCACGTAATCACGCAAATCAGGATCATCACACTATCGGTTAGAACTTGCATAATAATCGGTAAAGCGACAGCATTGAGCCAGTCCACATACGCGGACAGCTCTCCCGTGACTTTGTTGATATCCCCTGTGGAGATTAAATGCCTGCTCATTACTTCGATTACGAGAGAGCTCAGGACATACATAATGAGATAATAAGCCGCCATCACGGCCAGGACAATCCACCCGGACCGCACCTGTCCGTACCTATTTTTAACCAGCTTGTTGTCCCATAATTTTTTCATATGATCCCCGCTTTCCCGGATACGATTTTTTACGTACTATTCCACACATATGTTTTGATTATAACGGAAGCTGTATGATATGTAAATTATTTCCGTAAGAAAAGTTCGCTGATAGGGATCTTACTATGCGGGGAGTGTCCCATATGCTTCTTCCGCCATTATCGGAATCTTTTCGGTTATTTCGTTTACGGCTGCCAGGTGGTCCGGGGTAAAGCGGTCATAGTGTATACCGACTGCCGCCACACATTTTCTGTTTAGTTTCGCTGCGACTTCCCGGGCTATGGCAGACGCGATGAGATCATCCTTGTGTCCTGAATAGGTGTAGACGGATACGGTAGATGATATTTCTCCGCTGCCGGTTAAGCTGGGCCTGGGCTCTGCCATAGCTACACTTCCAATGTGTCCGCGGTCGCCTCCGTAAAAGAGTATGCAGAGATCTTCTCCCATCTGCTGCATCTGTATTTTTAACTGCTCTTTTTCATACCAATAATCTTTTCGGGACATCCGTTTTCTCCTATATGGGGCCGTTTACCTTCTGTCAGGGCCCTGCCAGCTATGGAATTTTTCATAAGTCATTCCAAACTGCATCAATACTTTTCCTGTGATGTGATCCAATTGTGCCTTCACCGATGTATCTTCCATATAAAAACTCAGCATAGGCGGTATGATACTGCATCCATATTCTGCGCAGGCCAGCATATTTTTCAGATGAGCTCTTCCAAAGGGCATCTCCCGCGGAAGGAGAACTACTTTTCTCCCTTCCTTCAGGCAGACATCCGCGGCGCGTATGATCAGATTCTCATCATAGGCATTGGCAATGCCTGATAAAGTCTTCATACTGCACGGAGCCACGATCATACCATCCGTAACAAAGCTGCCGCTTGCTATGGCCGCTCCCAATTCTTTTTCCCCATATACGTAATCTGCTATACGCAGGAACTCCCCTTCCGTCAGATTGCTTTCTTCCCGCATGGTGTACCGGGCGCCCTCCGATATGATCAGATGGATTTCCGCGTTTTGTCTCTTTAAGGCCCGTAGTATATGCAGTCCGAGTTCTACTCCGCTAGCTCCTGTAATGCCTAAGATAATCTTTCTCATGTTATCTGTCTCCCGGTTTTCGAATTTTAGTTTTTTCCCATCTGACTCCGGCTTGCGAATTTATTCTTCATCCCGCCCATCTCCGGCTTTCTATTATTCCGGAATCCATTTTGCCGGATCCAGTTCCATAAAGCGGGAACGAATAAACCGTTCTTTTTGATCAAATGGTACGGTACAGTCAAAAATGACTTTGCACGCAATCCCCTGATCCCTGCAGGATGTCGTACACAAGGGGGAATTCGACGGGTCCAGGGGATGGCATCTCACGCCGGGAATCGTAATGATATCAGCGTCTCCCTGGAACCTGGTGTTCATAGCCCATAGCACATCATTCATGTCAAAACAGTCCACATCCTCATCGACCAGGAAAATATGCTTCAGTTCACTGAAGGCCGAGAACGCAAGCAGTGCCGCCTGACGCTGTCTGCCTTCATCTGACGCCACACTCTTTTTTATTTGCAGTACCGCCATATATTTTCCGCCGCCGGCGGATGCGCAGTAGACATTCAGCAGCTTGCCCGGCATGGCCTTATCGATCATTCCGATGATACTCGCTTCTGTGGGAATGCCTGCCATGGAGACGTGTTCCTCACTGGGCCCGATGCAGGTCTGCATAATCGGCTTCCGGCGGTGTGTCACTGCTTTCACCTTAATCAGCCAGCACTGGCTACTGGCCGCTCCTGTATAACCCGGGAATTCCGGCATGGCATAACCGGTGTTGCGGTTCTGGTCTTCACGCACACGGATTCCGGGCAGTACCTCTCCTTCGATCACATACTCCGCATTGGCGATGGCGCGTTCCTTTACGGTAAGGCAGTTGGTAAGCTGTACCGCTTCCCCTCTTAACGCCCCCGCAATGGATAACTCATCGAATCCTAACGGTGTGGTAGGAGGCTCGAAACAGGAAGCGATCTCAATGGCCGGATCAACACCGATGCTGACGGATATCGGAAGCCTCCGGCCTAATTCTTCCGCCCTCTCGGCCATTGCGCCGATATGTCTGGCTCCCGGGGTGAAGAAAATACTTAATTCGTCTTTGCCCTGGATACACAACCTATGGATCGTAACATCCGATCTGCCAGTGTCCGGATGCGTCGCATAACACATGCCCAGTGTGATGTAGGGCCCTGCGTCATCCGGCGTATTGGTCGGTGCCGGAATTAATTTGTTTAAATCAAAATCCTCTTCCGACGCATAGTGTATCACTTCCCGGCATACCGGCTTCTCCTCTGTCAAAACCGGCTGGATGGGATGGGCTGCGCTGTCCCGCAGTAAGTGCCCTAACTTTTCCGGGCTGCTGTCCAACAGGGCCGCCACCCGTTCTCTGCTGGCCAGCACACCAATCGCCACCCGGGCGTCCGGGTGGCCTTTCACATTGTTAAACAGAACGGCCGGACCTTTACCGGTAGGACGCATAACCGTTCCTCCTGCGCCTACATAGCGGTATACACCGGACAGCTCCGCTTCCGGGTCCACCGGCACGTCCGTCTCCACCAATTCTTTCTCCATGCACCGTAATTTATCCAGTGCCGAACGAAGATCCCTTACCTTTATTTCTGACATTTTTTCCTCCATATTTTTCGTTCATCCGGAAACCCTTTTCTAAAATCTCCTGACGGCTGTACCTGATTATCTGTCTTGATACTGAAAAAGTGAGGAGATTGGGATATACCTCAATCTCCTCTGAAAACCATAAGATGCAGATACTTAAATAATCCCAATCGCTCTTCCCAGCAATATACCAGCCGCACATACCGGTATCCAGATCAGGGAAATAATCAGTCCCGGCTTTGCCATTTCCGATAGTTTCCAATAGCCGTAACCATACGTGGTCAGTGGAATCGGGTCCAGCGGAATGATAAATACCGCGGATGCCGTAAATCCTAACGGAAGCACCAGGTATAACGGATTCACGCCGATGGAGCCGGCCAGCACCACTACGATGGGGACACACACGGCAAGAACCGCATTGGCTACCGGAACCAGCAGATGGCTGAAGATGCCGAAGGCGGTCACCACCATCAGTAATACGGCCAGTGAAGCCCCGCTGACAGCTCCTAAGATGCTGTTGGAGATCCATTCCGCGGTCCCCTGGGTACTCAGAACCATCGCCAGCGCGTTAGCGGAGCCCATAAGCAGGACGGATTCCCAGCTGACCGCGTCCCTGGCTTTTTCCCAGTTGATCAGATCAAATCCGGGAAGGAAGAAAATACTCACCGCAAGGAGGGATACGAAGGCTGTCTCGATTCCGGTCATGGACTGCGTAAACCAAAGAACCATAACACAGATAAAGATAACCAGGAATTTCTTTTCGTTCTTGGACATGGGGCCCAGTTCGGCCCGCTTTTTCTTGATATCATCCAGTCCCTTGACCGTTTCGATCTCCGGCTTGTAGATCAGACAGATCACGAACCACGCCACGAACAGCAGTACCAGAGCGATCGGCGCTCCTATGAGGGTCCACTGCGCAAAGGTAATGTTGACACCAGCCACATTATTTAACAGGTTAATGGTGAGGATATTCAGTCCGCTTCCAGCCGGCGTCGCGATGCCGCCCAGAGCTGCCGCGATCGGAATGCCCATCATAACCGCCTTGCCGTATTTACTTTTTCCGGGTTCGCAGCCGCTTTCTTTCAGTATCGGCAGGGCAATGCCCGCCAGAATAATCGCTGTGGGGATATCAACCAACACAGAAGATATCAGGCCGCCGCAGAGCATCAGGCTTAGCAGGACCATTTTGCTTTTCGGCCCCAGCAATGGGGTTATGTACAGGGAAATCCGGTAACCCAGCCCGGTATCGATAAATACCTTAGCGATAATCAAGGCGCCCATCACGAAGAACATGGTGGTAATACCAAAGTTCACAAGGACATTCGAGGTACTGTCAATCTGCAGAAATGCCGGCAGCATCAGCAGGAAACAGGATGATATACCGATGGGGATAAACTCGGTAACCCAGGTATAAACACAGCAGATCATAAGAAGCAATGCCTTCCAGCCCGCTTCCGTAAGCCCGTTTGGCGGCGAAATGTGAGAACAGATCACATAAAATACAACCACAATAATCAGTTGAAGATATACTTTTTTTGCTTTACTCATATGAGCCTCCTCCTATATTGAAAACCCTCCGAAACGTTTAAAGTGCCGCCAGCTTTTCCAGATACTCATATCTCTCTACAAGATGTCTGCTGACCTCTTCCATCTCCTCCTGCGTTACCCCTTTAAATCTCTTCTGCATGGAGAAATATTTTTCTACATTCCCTAATTGAGAAGGCTTTTTGCCAAGTTTCACTTTACCGTCTTCATATTCCATAAGAACCCACGACCCATTTTGTATCGCTTCCCGGGCAACCTCCACCGTCTTGGACATTTTATATCCCCAGCCGGTAGGACAGGGGCTCATAATGTGCAGCACACGGCAGCCCTTTCTTTCTTTTGCTTTTTTCACCTTTTTCCGAAGATCCGGAAGGTTGGCTATGGAAGCGGAGGCTGCATACGGTACATGATGCGCCATAACGATCTGCATCAAATCTTTACTATTCACAGGCTTTCCTGCCGGAGTGGTTGTCGTACTGGCCGCAAGCGGCGTGGAACTGCTCCCCTGTATGCCGGTGTTCATATATGCTTCATTATCATAACAGATATACAGAATATTATCATTACGTTCCATGGCTCCGCTCAGGGACTGGATTCCAATATCTACGGTGGCGCCGTCTCCGGCAATCGCCACAACCTGCGTATGATCGTTGCCCTGATATTTGAATCCGGCTGCAATTCCGGCTGCAATCGCTGCGGAATTCTCCAGATTTCCCTGGATACCAGGTACTGTTACCGACGCCTCAGGCCCACAGCCTGAAAATTGAGCGGAACATCCGGGTGGGATTACAAGTACCGTATCTTCACCCATAATATCGAGAACGTTTCTGAAAATAACATCAATCATACATCCCTGACAGGTATTGATCCCCGGCGAAACCGCACCCTTTGGCTGAGTTTTATACGTTAGCATTTGTTTCCACCTCCCTTATGTTCATGGCATTCTCTTCTACGTCAAACCAGGTAGAAACTGTTTCGGATTTACCCTCTTTGATCTCGAGAAGCTCATTAAATATCTTCCGGAATGAACCGTCTGATATATCACGGCCGGCTATTCCGCCGATATAGCCATATATCTTAGAGCTTTCGCCGTACATCGCCGCTTTTACTTCCGAGCAGACCGGACCCTGGGCGCCGCCCAGACCGCAGGAACGGTCGATCACGCCAATTACCGGGATGTTCTTCAGTGCTTCATGGATTTTCCGGTCCGGGAACGGGCGGAACATGCAGATTCTCAGAAGGCCGGCCTTTATCCCTTTTTCCCGTAACTGCTCTACGACATATTTTCCGGTACCGGACATGGAACCGATCGTCACCACAGCCACCTCGGCATCTTCCAGACGGTACGCTTCCACCTGCTTAAGCTTTCTGCCAAATCGTTTTTCGTATTCCGCAAATATTTCATCCGACACTTCGGCCGCGCTCTTAAAGCCCATCATCTGCTGATATTTCATCTCCGTATGCTCAACGGTGGGACACAAATCATTGATAAACATCACGTCCTTCGTATCCAGATACATATTTTTCTTCACATACGGCTTTACAAAGTCCCATGCCTCTTCATCAGACGGAGTATCCACCCTCTGCATGGAATGGGACAGATAAAATCCATCGAAACAGACCATAGAGGGAATCATAACATCTTCATGCTCACTGATCCGATATGCGCAAAGCTGCAGATCCAGAATCTCCTGTACTGTGGAAGCGTAAAATTGAAGCCAGCCCGTATCTCTCTCCGCCATCGTGTCAGAGTGGTCACACCACAAAGACCAGGGAGCCACCAGCGAACGGTTCACCACCGGCATCACGATGGGGACACGGCATCCGGCTGCCACGCCGCAGACTTCATGCATCAGGGCCAGACCTACGGAAGCGGTGGCTGTCGCCACACGGACACCGGTAAGCTGGGCGCCGATGGAAATAGACATGGCCGAATGCTCGGATTCCACACGGACATATTCCGCCTTGATCGCCCCTTCCGCCACAGCGTCGGCCAGATGCTCCGCAATGGAGCTCTGCGGGGTAATCGGATAAGCCGCTATCACACCCGGACGTGCCAGACGGATCGCTTCCACCGCCGCACCATTACCATCAAACATTTTAATTCCCATTATTCACCACTCCCTTCCGGTATCATGGATAATGCCTGCCGGGGACATTCATTTGCACAAATACCACAACCCTTACAGTAATGCCAGTCAAATTCCAGAGGATCCCCCTCTTTGTTCACCGTGATACATGCGGTAGGACAGTAGTTCGCGCAAATACCGCAGCGGATGCATGCTTCTTCGTCTACCTGCGGCCGTTCCATACGCCAGCTTCCTGTATTTGCCGCCACTAACACGTGGGAGCACGGTCCCAATACTCTACGCTTCACAGGTGTGCTCGTAGGCATATCTTGCTGCTTTTCCATTCTTTTCACCAACCTTTCCAAAACTTTCCGTTACCGCACTGACTACCGCTTCGATCTCAACGACGCCGCTGTGGGCCAAAGCTCCCAGCATCGCACTGTTCGGTATATTTAACCCGATATTTTTCAGGGCAGCTTCCGTGGCATTACATGCATATACTTTCTTAAATCCATATGTATCTTTATACCGCCGGATCATTTCCTCATTTCCGGAATTGATTACAAGTATCGTATTTTCCGTACATCCTTCGCCCACATCCACACCCATATCGATCAGGTTTTCATCAAATACAACTACGATATCCGGTTCATAAACATAACAATTCAGCAAAACGGGTTTATCATCCACAATAATGTGCGCAAACACCGGAGCCCCCCGGCGTTCATGTCCATAGGCAGGAACTGTAATTGCGTACTCATTCTGATGCAGTGATACAGCAATGGATAAAATTTTAGCAGCTGTAACCGCGCCTTGCCCTCCTATTCCATAAAATTTGATCTTGTGCATTTTATTGCCTCCTTATTTCTTTATACGAATCTTAACTTCGTTATTTGAACTTAACGTTATTATAATATAATAGGTAAAATATGTCATTAGATATTTTTTACAAGATTTCGGTGTTTCATTTGTTGAATTTTTAATTCGTATAGAGAATTCTCTTCTTTTAAATAAAGTTTCACCTGGGATACTTTATGCGTTTACCTATAAAAAATAGTACCTCTCGAAAATACCTTGCTGACTATTTTTTATGCATCGCACGTATATGCCCAAAATCTTCCTTTCCGCTTCAGTGCGATCCCCGCGAAGCGTTTATGGTACTAAAAAAGACCGGGTAAAAACCCGGCCTGAAAATCAGTCTTATAAACACTGCATAACAGCAATTAAAATGGAATTATATTTATCTTCGGGAGAATCCGTTCTGCTGGTCATAACCACAGGACACGAGGTACCTGTAAGCGTGCCTGCTGATATCAGATGGGCAAAGTAATAAATCGTTTTTGTAAATATATTTCCGGCGCAGAGATCCGGCATAAGAATAATATCCGGGCGGCCGGCCACCGGGCTGTTAATCTCTTTGTGCCTGGCCGCGTCTTCTGATATGGCGTTATCCATACCCAATGGCCCGTCAATGATACAGCCTTTTATCTGCCCCCGTTCGGCCGCTTTGCTTAGAAGCGCAGCATCCACCGTGGCAGGCATCTTCGGATTCACGGTCTCGACAGGCGCCACTACCGCCACCTTTGGACAATCGATGCGCAGTTTTCCTGCCAGTCTCACCGCATTCTTAATAATTTTAACTTTATCATTATAGTCCGGTGATACATTAACCGCACAGTCGGTAGCGATCATCAGCCGGTTCTCATATTCCATAACGGTGGCCTGGCTTAACAGGGAACCCTCAGGAACAAATCCATATTTTTCTTTATCCAGAATACACCTCATAAAAGTAGCCGTCTGCATTAAGCCTTTCATGGGCATATCCGCTTTCTGATCCTTTACCATCTGGCAGGCCATTTGTCCCGCCGATTTCTCATTCCGGCAGTCGATGATCTCATACCCGGAAGAATCTTCTCCCAATTTATCCAGGATATCTGCTATTTTGTCCGAAACGCCTATAAGAGTCGCATCTATGACCCCTTTTCTAACTGCCATAACGACAGCTTCCAGCGCATCCTCATCATGCGCATTTGCCAGCACCAGACGCTTTTTGATCCCCTGATCCAGAATATACTCTTCAAGCTCCTTAAAATTATGAAACATAGTGATTCCCCCTATTTTAATTCTTTTATTTCTTTTTCCCCGTTTAACGCGGCTAATGTGTTCAAGGCCAGAGACTGCATCTCATATTCTCCCGGATACACCGCTACAGGAGCAATATAACGGACATAATCGGAAACCATGCCTACGATCCAATCAGAATAGGCCATTCCGCCCGTAAATACAATCGCATCTACGTCTCCCTTCAGTACAGTGGCATCCGCGCCAATTTCTTTTGCGATCTGATAGCACATGGCTTCCATAACCTCTTTGCACTTCTCGTCTCCTGCCATGGCCCGGTCCTGTACGATTTTGGCGTCATTCTCACCCACATAGCCCATCAGGCCGGATTGTCCATTGATTAATTTGCGGATCTCCTGATATGTATAATCCCCGGAATAACACAGCTTGATCAAATCACCGATGGGCACAGTACAGCAGCGGTTCGTTGAGAACGGCCCATCACCGTCAATCGCATTGTTCGCATCTACCAATTTCCCTTTTTTATGAGCCGCTATACTGATACCTCCGCCCATATGGACAACCACCAGATTCAGATCCTCGTAGTTTTTTCCGATGTCTTTGGCATACTGCATTCCGGCCGCTCTATGGTTCAATACATGAAAGCTGCTCCGTCTCTGGATGAAGGGAATGCCGCTGTAACGCGCCAGCGGTTCAAACTCGTCCGTTGTAGGCGGATCTACAGTAAAAGCCTGAGGGCCTTGTTTTGAAAATTCCTTCACAATACGAAGGCCCACATCCGTCGCATGATTTCCATATTTTTCGCTTCCGGACTGCTGAAGCATTTTCTCACTGACCCGATATACACCGCCTACAATCGGCTGTGTATGCCCTCCGCGGGTGACAACCGCATCCAGGTTTGAAATGAGAATCCCCTTTTCGTTCAGATAGTTTACGATCTTCTCCATCCGGTAATCCTGCTGATCCCAGATCGTCGCAAATTCATCCAGTTCCTCCGGGCTATGCTTAATATTATCTTTGAAGATGCAATTCTCATCTTCATAATAAGCAATTTTTGTTGATGTGGAGCCCAGGTTAATTGCAACAATTTTTTTCATGCTTTCCATCCTCCTTAATATCTTATTTTTCTTTTACTATTTTTTTATTAATATATATTTATTTCCTTTGCTATTTCTTTATGCGAATTTGTATTTCTTTATTCGAATCTTTTGTTTCAGAATAGCATACTCTGAGGTATATTTCAACTATTTCTTTCCTACACTATTTCTTTCCTTCACTATTTCTTTCATCATTTATTTTTTTCCTGTTTATTTCTTTCCTGTTTATTTCTTTCATTCATTTTATTTCCGGCAGCTTAGTAAAATGAGAGATTACTTGTTTCTTTCGAAATAAAACAAGCAGCCAGGAAGCTTTGCACAGAAAGGTGCCTGTTCCGCTTCCAGTCGTCATTCTTCAATATATTTCAGCCTATTTCAGCAATTAACTTGCTACTTTTTCTTAAATCAGATATATTTATAAGTACAGACAATTTAAAAGTACTAACATTTTAAGGAACAGGAGATGATTTCATGGACGCGAAAGAAAATGACAGCCGGTATTTACTTCAATCCGCGGCTAATACACTTACTGTATTGGAGATCATTGCACAAAATTCTGAGATTGGAATTAATGAAATTGTAGATTTGTCCGGTATCGGGAAAAGTACTGTTTTTCGTATTTTATATACATTGGAAAGCCGCAATTATATTACACGCATGGAAACCGGAAGGTACCGGCTGGGCCTCAAACTCTTTTCCCTGGGTAAGATCGTGGAAAAAGATTATGGAATCATTCAGCTGGCGCATCCCTATCTGGAGCGCTTATCAAACGAAGCGGAGGAAACCGCCCATATTTCTATATGGAAGGACCGTTTAAATATCGTGTTTATTGATAAAGTTGTCAGTACTAATACTTCCCTTCATATGGGCTCTTATATCGGTTACAGCCGGCCGGCTCATCTTACCGCTTCCGGAAAGATATTGCTGTCCGTGTGTTCCGATGAACGTATTCAGGAGTATATCAACGAGACCGAGTTTACCCGGCTTACCGATACAACAATCACTTCCGGGAATGCGCTGTTTGCTGAAATCCGGAAAATCAGGGAGCAGGGGTATGCCGTAGATAACGAAGAGAGCGAGATCGGCCTCGTATGCATGGCTGATGTGATATATGATTCGTTCCGGCAGCCTTATGCTGCGATCAGTATATCAGGTCCCGCGTCGCGAATGTGGATGAATCATGAACGGAACCTGGCAGCTTTAAAGAGTATTGCTCATGAGATTTCGGAGAAGTTATGACGAGGTTATGTTAGGTGTATGTTAGGTGTATGTTTTAGCTTATTTATTATATCTGGAAATACGGCCCAAAATTAGGGCTATCGCACCAGCTGAATGATCAGCTGGCCGATAGCCCTTAATAGTATTTTTTGAGCTTCTTTCTGGTTAGCTCCATCCCTTCCACACTTCCGGCTGATAGCCTATTGTAGACTGCTTTCCATTTCTGACCACCGGGGTCCTGATCACTTGAGGATTCTCCAGAATCTTCTCCAGCTTATCCTCATCGGCAATGTACTTGATCAGCGCAAGCGTATCCTGATCCTTGCCTTCCCAGTTAATCATTTTTTCTATTCCGCCATTCGCCTGAGCAACAGAAGTAAACTCTCCTTTGCTCATGCCCTTTTCTTTCATATCGATAAACTGATACTTGATGCCGCGCTCCTTGAAAAAGCGCTCCGCTTTCTTTGTTTCGTTGCACTTCTTTGTGCCGAAAATCTGTATGTTCATTTTCTTTTCAACCTCACCTGTCCACTCAGGGATTCCATTAAATTTGCTTCTTCATACAATACATAGTTTTTTAAAACCATCAAACCAAAGATTCCTGATTAAATACGTTTGGCTGCTCTATGCCAGCCATAGCAAACATTATATTTTAATACACAAACTACATCAACCTGCTAAGGATCAGCTTTACCGCATCAATCAGCTCCGCACTGAAGCCATCCAGTTCATCCATTGTAATAACTTTATATCCAACAAAACTTGCAATATCCCAGAATGCAGTTGATTTTCTCACCTCGATCAATACACCTGGATGCTTCTTGTCCTGTTTTACCCTCTTCTCGAGCTCCCAGAAATGGTCAGAGGCTTTTCCCGGAGAGCTTAGCAAATCGATATATTCCTTTGTCAGCTGCTCCATGTAACGCTCCTGCCACTGCGGAAGTCTCTCCCGATATAATTTCCAATCCTGTTTTGAGATTTCTACCATGATAAATGATCCTCCTCCTGTGCTATGTGTAATTACCTTTTATCAGTTTCCTGAATTTCAGCTCAAGAGATTCCCTGTCGGGGTTCCTGTCGTATGCCATGGGTTCGGCAATCGCTTTATAATACGTCAGTTTTTCCTCAATGTACCGGTTAATCACTTCCAACCTGGGGGGCCTGGTCTGCCTTAGATATTTTAACCTGCTTGGCCAAAAGATCATCCACTCTGTCTTTATAAAGTTCGAAGTAGTCAAATTACTATAATTTTAACTCCGTAGATGCCTCTAAAAAATCACTCCGTTCTCGTATTCCACTCATTCTGGCATATTTCCACATTCGGTCCAGTAAGCCGGGATAATATCCGCAGAACTCATCTTTAATAAAAGAAGATTGTGTGGATTCTTCCATTATTATATTATTTCGATTTTCAATCTTAACAAGGTAATCTTGGCTAACTAAATTATTACTCTTACGTACATTACATCTCGGGCATGATAAAACAAAATTCCATAAGTTATCATTTTTGACAAATGACCAAGGAATAAAGTGATCCACATGAATGTTCTTGTCTAATTTTCTTCCACAATAAAAACATCTGTCTTCTTGAAATTCCTTATAAAGTAATTCCCTGTACACTGACAAATCTTTCCTTTGTGGTGTTGCAAGTTCAAGCTTCTCTAAAACCCTTATCAATGCATTATCATCATTAATTTTTTCAAGGAAACGGGCCCACGCATAATAGTTCAAGCGTTCAATTTCCATTTTATACTTCGATATAAAACGATATGCCTCATAGCCCAGGTATAATCCCTTTCCCCGAAGGTTAAATGCATACAGTTTGCCTTCAAAATCGTTATAAAGAGCGCCAATGACACAGCGCTTACATTCATTTGTTACTGTCTTCGTTATATTTAGTCTTTCAGCATCATTTAAGGATTGGAATAATACATTTTCGGGAATATCATAAGTCTTTACCGCATCCTTAATAATTATTTCTACCTTCGAATACTCCGACACTCCATTATATGACATTTGTTTAATATCATATTTATTTACAAGATTCCAATAATTTTCTGCAAATTTAGAAAAGAGCTTGTCATATGGTAAAAAGTATCCTAGCTCCTCTTCATATAAATCATATATTTGATCACAGATAGATTTTATTAGTCCAAATTTATATGTATTCGTCTTCTTACAGGCATCGGAAAATACATAGTTAAACAAAGACCATAGTTCATCTTCATTTACTTTGCTTTCTACCAGCGTACCTTCTTTTAAATTCCATCCCGGCATCAAAACACCACCTAAGCTTCTGTCATCGTTGCAATATTATGATATTTTATTATCCACTTAACCAAAGTCCGGACATCATCTTCCGTATTATATCTACCTATGGAAATACGTACAGAGGAATCAATCTGTTCATCTGAAATTCCCATGGCTTTTAGGACATGAGTCCTGTTTTGAGAATTCGAATTGCAGGCGGAACCGATAGAAATGCAGATATCATGCATATCCAACATATTTAACAAGCCTTCACCATCAAGGCCTGTAATAGCAATATTAATTATTCCTGCCGCCCTATGAGCACTGTCTCCATTTACCATAAAATTAATACCAGCAGCAGATAATAATTCCATCAAAAGCTGCTCCAAATACTTTATATGAATACGGTTCTCTTCTAAATTATTCATATTATCTTCAAGGGCCTTTGCCATAGCGTAGATACCGGCTACATTTTCCGTTCCGGAACGTAATCCGTTCTCTTGCCCCCCACCAAGTATGTAAGGGTTGACTATACAATCCTTCCTTATATAGAGGAAGCCTACACCCTTAGGGCCATTAAACTTATGAGCACTAGCCGAAAGCATATCTATACCCATTTCTTTAACATTGATTCTCATATGCCCAACAGCCTGAACTGCATCCGTATGGAAAACCGATTCATTGTTATCTGAATGTACGATCTCGGCTAATTCTTTGACGGGCTGAATCACCCCGGTCTCATTATTCTGCATCATCACAGAAGCTAGGACAGGGGTACCATCCAAGTTTCTTTTTAATTCATCTTTTGTAATAATACATTGATTATTAGCAGCAAGAAAGCTTACACGGACGCCCTCTGTCCCACATTTTTCTGCCGGATGCAGAATAGCATGATGCTCGATCTTAGACGTAATAACTTTGCTCCATCTTGATCCTGCCTGGCTAATTACCCAATTATCGCTTTCCGTACCACAAGAAGTAAAAAAAATCTCCTCAGCTTCTGCTCCAATACAATCGGCAATGATCGCTCTGGAATCTTCCAGTAACTCTTTCGCTATTCGTCCAAAGCTATAAGCAGATGATGGATTTCCATATTGCTTGGAAGAAATCTCGATCAATGCACGCAGTGATGCTTCACTCATTACGGTGGTGGCCGCATTATCAAAATATATCATTTATACGCCTCTTACTCTAATATCAGGCATGCGATCGGTAAATTCTCTGTCTATAGCTGCCAACTGCTGCCTGATAATTTTTCTTTTTTCAAAAGCAGGGTCGAAACATACCAGCCTGAACTCCTCAGATGATATGTCTGATGCTTTTCGCACATGCGGATATAATAATTTCAGATATCCGGAGCACATCTTAATCACAGCGTTTGTGTCACGTGTATCTGCGTTCATTGGAATATCCAAAAGATCTTTTACTATTGCGCTGTAGAAAGACTGTGTCCTGCTATATGAAAGAATTTCCGAGAAATATTCAACATTTAGCGAATATCCATTTAATTTCAAGTCCTCACTGATTCTGGGAAGGTACCAGCCCTCAATGAATCCATGAAATCTGTCAATCAGCGCATGGTCCTGGAATGCCTCCGGAAGTTCCTCAAAATAATGATTATTCAAAGGACGTCTATCAGAACCCAGATCTATATTTCCCAGAAGAATCAGTCCGGCCAGAGAAGTAAATTTGGATTTTCCAACAGTGAAGGATCCCTGCTCCATGTAATTTTTAAGTGCTCCTTGTATTTCTTCAGGGTTATCAAACGATATTGTCTTTACTTCATCCAGTGACACAAATTCATATGAAGGAATGATGCCAAGAGTATTTTTACTCATATCGTAAAACAGTTTAGCTCTGGTGATCTTTCCTCCACTGATCTGCCATCCGTATTTTGACAGGTTATTAAATATATATGACTTACCGGTTCCTTTTGGTGCTAGCTCGATCATATTGAGATTTGGCTCAACAAAGACGAGCAACCTTGTTAAAAACAGCAATTTCTGATCTAGTGATTCAAAAGATGAAGAGTTGGGATTATATTCCATGTTGCAAATGAGAAAATCCACCCACTCCTCTAAAGTAAACCGTTCTCTTGCCTGGCAATAATACTCGAAATCCGGCTTATAGGGACGAAAAGGCTTGAACTTAACCATTTCAGCATAACCTTTTTCTTTTCCATCGGGCTCTACATACTGCATCGTTATTACTCCCCAGTTCTCACCTTCCTTGAGGAGATCTTCCTGACGTGCGAGATATGGTGAAACTTTTCCTTCTCCGCTTTTAATTCCTATATCCGGAATTTGGAAGCGGTGTTCTCCGCTCTTTATATCTGATTCAAATATAATTCTTGCGAGTATCTGTATTACTTCACCGTTCAGAAGTCTACTTCTGATATTGCTATCCTTTGTTGGAATATGCTTTTTAATAAAATCGTATAATCCTTCCGTGTAGATAACATCATCATTGGAAAACCTTTTGATTAACCAATCTTTTATAAATGAAGGTACATTTACGCCTGAAAAAAGGCTATACCGATCCGGGGTCTTGTGCATAGATTCTTCCGGAAAAATGTCTTTGATCTTAAGATCTAAATCAGTCATCAAATCCGTCGTCTCCTTCTAAATTACTCTTAGCTCTGTTCTTAGTGCGGAATTCATATTCCTTGTCCGCAACGACTACAGTAATGTCTTGTTCCTTTCCTGACAATAATTCTGTGGAATATACAAAGCCTGACTTTTTCAGGACATGCTTACTCATATCAGCCTCAATAACATAGGATTCCCCTTCTGGATCCGGAATAATTGTGAATGATACCAGCTTATCCAAACCGCTTACCTCAAGTTTATCCTCCAATACTTTATACGCAATACTGTTTACATCGTGTGGTACCGCCACAATAACTGGTACTAACATTTCTTCTATTGTTGCCCCACCATGATCTTCATATCGCGGCCTGTTATACAAAGATTGATCATTTAGCGATATGACATATGGTGTTCCGGGCTTAATCACATCCTCATAAGCAATGTAATCATTCGTATCTTCATAATCTGATTTCGCTGACACCTTACAACAGCGGCCTTCATGATCTGCTGCAGAAAAATTATATTTCTTTTTTGCGTCTGTCCATCGCGCTCTTGCTGTAGCACCGTGATCAGCTGTTATAACAATACGTCTTCCGGATGACTCTAAAGTGATATCTTTCATCTTTTCCTCTAAAATATCGAAAGCCTTTCTAAGATTTACCGCAGTCTTATAGAATTCACCATGTATTACTTCCCGGTCAAAATTAAGGAACCATTCTTTGTAAGGCACAGCAGCAAGATAATCCTTGTTTATATCGGTTATAGATGGTAAATGACACACTGCATAATCGCAATATTCCACAACATATTCATTCATCCTCAACAGTTCTGCTATCAGCGGTAAATATTCAGCGCCCACGCCATCCAATATGTATATATCCGAATCTTCCGAATATTCTTCAATGGCTACTTCCTGATGATGAATCGCATAATACATACTATAAAGATTTGTGGAGTTAGCACATCCATCATCATAGTAACGCTGCAGAAACGGATTGTCCTTATCTGCAATTTTACTTTCTCTATACGCCTGCATGTAGAATTTGAACTCGTCTTTTTCTTTTATTTGGTTTTCCGCCTGACTATATAGATAAAAATATAAAGCCGGATATACATTTTTCACCTCTGCCTTATCTAAAATTCCATTTGAGCAGAGATTGATAACAAATTCTTTTTCTTTCTTACTTAAACCCGTAAATGCTGGTTTAAAAAATCTCATATAATAGGATAATAAACGGTCTTTGAGATCAGCGATATCCCTTCCGGTCAACTTGCCCAACTCAGCAAGTTGAATTCCATTCTGTTTTACATCTAAGGCAATCTCTATACCAAGCTCTTTTACCACTCCATCATAGATTACTTCTTGTATTTCATTTTCGGGCGGCATTGTTCCCGCAAACTTATTTATTTCCCTGATTATCGTTAAACGTTCATCCAATTGTGAAACATCATGAATCCAATAACCCTGCTGCCAAATTTTTATTAAAAATTCCTTTTTAGAATATGATTTTAACACTTTCAGGACGAAACCTAAAAATGTGTTTGGTAAGTAGGCCACCACATAACATTTAAGCAGCCACTTTTCATATGCACTTTCCGTTGTTAAAAATTTGCCTGCCAGCGCACTTGTGGATCTTGCATCTATGCCAAGAGAATGTGAAACCAGCCCTTGCATGTCCATGCCTGACGCTTGCCGGGTATACTCGGTGCAAAGTTGTTCCCAATATTCCTCATCTACCGCTTCATATGGGATTTCAACCTCAAAAGAATATGCTTTTTGAAGATAGTCCTTAGTATTATATACGACATCTATCTGAAAAGCATTATCCGGAGAAGCCTTGCTGTGCCACTCATATAGGCTTTCAGAGCAACACCAGATCGGAATTGTAAAATCAATAATTACCGCATGCCGCCATAAACCTATCCATTCAACGCTTGTAGTGATTTTGTTCTTTTTAATATTAGCAGCATAATCACTGGATACAAAACATATCTCCCGGTACTTACCGCTTAATTCATAGTCTGAGTTTATAAATGGATCAATTAAATCCTTTCGGGCAAAGCTCTTCTGAAGCACCTTATATACGTTATCCTTCATAGAAAAACAGATTAAGTAAATTCTTCTCTGAGCGCTGATGGGATCCGTAATATTGCTGTTCTCAATATCGAACAAAGACAGAACGGTAGACTCTATCTCCATTTTGGAGAAAAATCGGATCAATTCAGAGAACCCCACAACAAATGTATCTTTGGTTTGTGACGTATCATTCCTGATGATTTGAATAAACCTGCTTTTGGTCATCCAGCCATCGTCCTTTTTCATTATATAATCACTTAACTCCAGAAGTTCCCCATTTGAACTCTTTACGAGATCCTCGATTTCGTTCTGCGTATTATTGTTCAGCTCCATGAACAAAAAACGAACCGGATACCTCCTATAAGAGTACGTGTTTTTCTCTTTGTCTTCAATTAATTTTCTCTTTAGTGCTCCAACATCCATTTATTATTATTCCTCACTCAGTAATTTCATTACCGCAGAACATACAACTGGATACTCTTTACACAATTTCACAAGAATTTGTTTTGCCTCTCCATCTCCAAACTCTTTCTCATTAATCATTGCTGTTGCCGCTTCTATAGTCGCATGCGTTTTTCCAATAGCAATCGGTGTAATCTCAATCGGCTCAAAACCAGGACCAGCAAATGTTTCATTATCATAGTCTTCGTTTTGACCACCATCTACCGGATTATCGTTATCAGTATCTGCATCATCATAACTATCTTCGAAACCTTCTTCCGGCGGAGTTGGATTCACAACCGGTGCTGATTGCTTGCTTTGCAGTACGCACCACTGCAAAATCTGTTTTTCTACATCTTCTTCCCGCCAAAATACAATTGCATCTGAAAGATTCTGATTTAGATAGGCAAACAGATTAGAATAATCATCTAACTTAATCTTTACTTTTGCCAAACACCTGTCAACAAATGCATAGATACAAGTTGAATCCTTTATCCTTTCAAGCGTTAGTGCAATCGATGTCTTCTGTTTTTTTAGAGATTCTAATAAATCAGATACATCCTCCTGAGTGATACTATCCCCCGTAGCATTAGCCAATGAGAATAAGGCATCAATAACGGAATTAAACTCTGCCCCTTTATCAACAATATACTTTAATGCCCATAATGGTGATTTATATTTAAACTCAAAGCTAGCTCGCATCGCCCATTTTGTTTCGGAGATTCCATCCCCTTTAACACCAAATATCGACTGAATCAGATCAATAAGATCTTTTTCTTCCGCAGTAGAAAATCTTACTCTAAGCTTAGCATCCTGCTTCCCACCAATCCAAAAATCAAATGCTGCATTAATAATGTCCCGCATGATAGTTGCTGATACAAGGCTTCCCTGGTCCGATAAATACATTTTCTCTATAAAACGCCTAAAAGCCAAAGCAACAGCTGCCATACAAATATAATTGTTGTAATATCCATAAGGCGGCTCCGTTAAAAACTTAAAGTCTACACCTATATTAACCACAGTTTTGTTGCGCAATTCTGCTATCTTATCATCAATAGCTTTGACTAGGACCGTCATCGGATTGGTAGCATCATAGTGACCTATATAGTTCAAATTTTCATCGAATATCCAATTACCTGACTTGTCTTTTAATAAATGCGATACTGCGGATTCAGCTCCGCTAAAGCTCTCTATTTCCTTCCTATTAACAGCATAACAAACTTTCTCAACTGTTTTCTTGGCATATATTTGTTTCCAACCAGTACTTGCACTTGCTACCTGTGGTATCCTCTCTGCTCCATTCGTGAATATTCTAGCCACATCCGAAATCAATCCGGCATTGCATGCAGACTTGAATGTTGTCGTATTAACACGTTCTCCTCTAAATATAATAGTTGTTGATCCATCGATGATTTCCGTTCTCCATTTTTCCATCCAGTGGCTTGCTTTCTTCTCATATGGAGAAGGATCCTCCAATTTCGTTTCTCTGGCAACATTCTCACGGGCTTTCGCATCAATAACTCCCTCAAATCGCTGCTGGCCCAAAAAAACATCCGAAATCACAAAAACAATGTTCTTCATTGTATCTTTTTGCGAAAGTTTTTGAATTATGTTTTTCTGAGTCTCCAATGCACTTTCCGCCCGATTGGACTTATTGTCGTAAGTGGGTGTTTCACCTCTGAACACAAAGATTGCAACTTTGGCAGCATAGCTCTTTTTGAAGTTCTTCAATAGCTTGGCCTCCATAGAGACAGCCTGTGAATTCCCCCAAATCAATGAGAACTCTATAGCACGATTGAATCCGTCAGTATTTGATATGATTTTGGTAATATCATTCTTATAGCCAACGTATTCATCAAGAAGCACACTGACATCTTCATACTTATTATACAGCTTATTTTTTTCGGCCTGTATCTTTTCTAATGACAATGCAGATGAGGATACCTCATAAACATCATCAGGCCCTTTTAATATGATCTGTTTTTCGTCAATTGCTGTAAGAGCTTTGTTAATCTCTTCATTTGTCCATGCTCCGCTTAACACATACAAGATGTTACGCTTACTCGGATGAACCAGACTTTTTTCCTGTTCCCCATCATCCAATTGTGTTACACGGTTCAAAAGATTGAGCAAAAGGATAACCTTGAATACCGACAATTCCGGAACATCAGTATCTTTCAATTTTGTTGAATACATTGAGAATTTATTCATTATCGCATCAAAATTATTCGTACGATCTTCTGAAAATGCCTCAGAAAAAAAATCCCATACTTTATCTGCAGTAAGATATTCCACGGAATCAATGTCGTTCTTTATAAAATCCTTGAAACCTCTATTATCATCATTCAAAAATTCAAATATACTTCTTTCAACGGAACCAATCGCTCTCGATACAAATGTCGCAAGATATGCCGTATATGGATGGAACGGATACAGTCTCTTAATAATTGCCTGTGTTTGAGCAGGTTTATCCATTGGAGCAACGATTTCCTTCAACGCTTCTGCCACCTCCGACTGAAGCTGCATCCTCTCTTCGACCAGCGCATCATATTTTGTTGTATCCTTTATCTTTATAGCATTTGACAAAATATGGTAAGTTGTAATATCCTGCATGTCATATTTCAGTCCAAGGAAACGTGCTTTAGCCATAGTTTTTTCGTCTTCCTTGAGGTCTTTATAACTATCAATTGCCTCCATATTTTTATGGGTAACGAGAAAAACATAGACACCAATATATTTATTCTTATCGTCTTTTCTAGGGGCCTTACTTAGTTCCGCGATATCCTGTATACAATTAAGGATACTTCTTCTTTCCGTTATCTCAAGCAATGATGTAAACTCATCCCAAAATATTACAAGATATTGCGCCACATTCTGCTTACGCAGCTCATCCATTACTTCTGTAAGCCACTGCTTAATATCGGGTGTGGCCTTGATCATATTTGATTTCTTTAAGGCCATATTGATTTCTTTTAATACTTCAACGTCTCCGTTTTTCAGAAGTTCTTTTAATTCTTCCACCGTAGATGCATATCTGTATAGCTCATTTGTAAGCATAATCTGCCAAAAAGAATCAAACTTTTTATCATTTAGCATCTCAATTACAGCCTGAAAATCAGACTTTACCGTCATTGAAACACCTGCATCTTCCAACTGCTGCACAACAGCACGTTGAACGGTATATTTAAGTTCTTCCGTATCTACAATAGAATATGTGCCTTTAAGAACAACCGGAAATACACGTTCCTTTTTGCGAAAATTTAAAAGCATAGCTTTCAGTTGAGGATTCGACAATTTTTCTGCATAATCTTTTATATCATCCAAATCATCGCACAAAAGATGCTTGATTACAGATGTAGAATGGCTTTTTCCAGTTCCATAAGTACCTTGTACCCAAATAGATTTATGCTGATCACTTGTCGGGGAAGTGAACGCATTTACGATCTCTTTGAGATTGGATTCAAATTTTTCATTTGTAATGAATTGTTTCCAATAATTCTCCCTTTCTTCTGTCATGTTGAAAGTGGAATCAAAAAACGGTTCAATTCCTATAATATCTGAATATTGCATCTTTTCCTCCTACAAAAATAGTGTACAGCCCTCTTCTTTAAACTGTTCTACCTTTTTAGTAAGTGTTTCCTCGTCTGTATCTAACACTTCCGCCAAATGTTCTCTGCAGAAAAACTGTTTTATCTTCTTGCCTAATAATTTTTTGCACAAAGCCTTATCATCCTTTGACAAGGTTGTCTTACAGTAATAACATTCTTCCATCTTTCGTCACACTCTCTTAATTACGGCAGCCAGCGCATCATCCGGCGACATATCCTTGTTTAGATGCACATTCTCTAATCCGCCGGTCAAATCGGCGGTGAGTACTCCCATCTGGGTTAATGCTTTTAACGCCGGAATAAGATTCATCGTTGTCATTCCAAATACAGTATAAGGATTTAATACTTCTGGAATAAGAAGGTCACTTACTATAATATCATAATAATTTGTTTCTTTAGCTCCTTTGTACAACAAATATGCCAGCGCTGGTATAGAAACATAACCGGGAGATATTCTTCTGATGCCCTTCGTCGAATTTCCTGCCATTTGTAATTCTGCCACATATATATTCTGCGCTTCTGTCTGCATATTTGTACAATATCCAAGCGGCGAATATCTCAGCATCGTAATCAATGCATTTGTAGGATTCTTTATTGTATTATCATTTAGTGTCGGAAAGTCCTCCTTCATAATTGCAACAATATCATCCCTGGTATACGGAATCTCCTGCTTTATAGATTTAACAAAACTATTTACGATTGCCGAGTTATAAGCCAAACCAACCCAGATAATCTGCCATGCAGCAAGCTTATTACGGTTATATAATCCTTTAACCATATCAAATTTATCTGAGATTTTATTTTCCTTCTCATCAATCAGTTCTGCTTCTCTTAACCAGTTCTTGGCGGCTGGTATCATCTTGGATCCCAGATTCGGATAAGTTCCAAACCAGTCATTCCCCTTGTCAAAGAATACATCTACCCATTCGTCACGTAATCCAAAAGTGGAATATCTGTCAATACCGCTTGTCCTCAAATTTGCAGACTTCACAAGCATACCACCTTCATTAATCTGTTTTCTGTGTGCAATAATACAACCTCGTGAGCTTACTTCCAGGCACTTATGGCAATGTACACACATATTTTTATTGATTTCAACTTTGTTCCTTACCGTGAGTGCACCCGTAGGACACTCAGCTTCGCAGACTCCGCAAACCTCACAGCCAGCAGTCTTTGTAAGAACTCTTGAAAGCATACCATGTAAAGCTGGCTTATTCACCGTTCCCTCAACTATAAATCTGACTGTATTTTCCTTTTCTTCAACGCTAAATCGGTAGAGCTCCCCGTTATAATTCATTTCTCCTTTTACGATGCCATTTTCTTCACGGGAAACATACTGGCATAAAGCAAAGAGCCATATTCTCCAATCTGATTTAGGCTGAGTTACTACACATTCGAAATTCGGTTCCTTGCTGATAAGGTCAACTCTGGAGCCATCTGGAATCAGTCCTCTTCCTCCGGCATTTTTCTTCCAATTGTTTGAGCTGATATAGTTATTGATCTTTTCATTCGAATTCAAGCCAAGATTCCTGGCCATTTCTTCTATAACCTCCACATATTTCTTGGATATATCCGGATATATTCTTCGAATTAAGTATTCTGACCAATCCGAGGCGAACGGACAAACGCCGCATCCTACTCTATTTAATCCCATTCTATAGGCCGGATTCAGTTCTATATCCCTTGCAAAAAGGTATAGGAAAATTTCCGCATTGTTCCATCTAAAGATAGCTCTACAATTTATCAAATTAGGATGTTTTACATTAACGCCTATACGCTCATATGCTTCTCTTCTTGTGCTTTCATCTGCTCTAACCCCCTCAAATACTGCTACCTTAGGCTGAATATCTGTATTATGTATTTCCTTCATAGTTCTTCTGAAAACAGTTGTTTTCATAACAGCGCAGCACCATCTATTCATCCGGCTCGGCGGTCCATACTGTTTCCATAAATCAATAGCCTTACGATCACTCTCCGCGTGATAAAGCTTGAAGTGTGGAAATCTATATTTATAATCCTCTTCCGTATATGCAACAATGTCGTATGTACACGGAAGCTCCATATCCGTATCCTGGAATACTGCCTTAAATGACTCTACTGGTAGAACTCTTGTTACCAAATCCAAGATAACCTGCGAATCCTTACCTCCAGAAAAAGCAACAACAAAGTCATCTACTTTTCCTTTGAAAGCATCATAGCACCCTAAAATAAAATCCATCGCTTCATTCTCAATGGTTTCTATTGCTTCCCGGTTGATTTTAAGCAGCTTATCAATATCAACTTCCTCCAGGTTTGTAAAAGTAAACCCATCATTGTATACAACCGTAGGTTTCGTATAGATACCTGCTCCTCGTCTTTCAAAAAATGGCTGACCCTTATAATAATATCGCGCATCTATATTCCAACAAATAGGTTTGTCTGTTTTTGGAAGACAGTATTTTTTATTCACCTCGAGAATCTGTAATTCCTGTAAATAAACCGGGCGAGGTGCCGGTATTGCTTCTTCATCAGGTATATTATCGCTCAAGATAATTCCGTTATTCTGAGCATCCCACTTAACTTTAAACATAAAGTACTCCGTTTCTAGTAATATTTTGTAAGCTTCTCCTCATTATTGCTAGGCAATTTGCGCTAAACACGTCGTTTCTCAATTAAAAGACGCATTCCCTTTCAGTGTTACCTTTTTCAATTTATCTTTCATTTTCAGAATATCCCTTTCCTCTGGGCAATAGTACCTTTCTCATATAGCAGCCGCCTGTGTAATGATTAATGCACTTAAAGCAATGAACACATTTATCCGCATCAACTTCATAGCGGTAATCCGTATCTGATTCACCACATTTGACAAGCCGAATCGCTCCATATCTGCATACATTTTCACAGGCATGACATCCGGCGCAAAGCTGAAATTTGGTAATCTGGCATTTAAACTTCAACTCTATTTCAACGGTTTTCGTCCTAGCCGCAATCGGGGTACTAAGAATAGAAATTCGCAGTTCATTTGTCTCCAGCCTGCCCTGCAGCTTCATAAGCGGCTGTTTCGTTTTTGCGTCTAAAACGTACACTTCGCCTAAACGGGACTTTCCCATATCAAAATTCAATTCCCCAAATGGTTTGAAGAATTCATACAGCTCTTTTGTGATCGGTTTATTTAAAATATAATGAAAGCTTTTCGCATCGGTGGCGCATGGTTTGAAATCTATTGCAACATTTTTACTCAATTCAATGCCCGCGCCGCCTTGCCGCGCTTTCCAGCCGCCACTATTCACATAATCTTCCGGGTCCTCTTTTCCCATTTTCGTGGCAAAGTCCAAAAGTATTTCATGGAACCGCTTCGATTGATCGGGCAAATATATGCCGGCAAGAAACTGCGACCATTGACTGTTATTCGGACAACACCAGCATCCTACCCTGGTGTAGCCCAAGCGGTATGCGTCGTTAAAATCAATTTTTGTCGTTAATATGTACAGCCAAATATCATAATCGAACCAGTCAATAATTGGTGACGCAACCAGCTGTTTACTGATTTTCTTCCCAATAGAGGATCTCTCATAATTGTTTCTGCTTGACGATTCACTTCTGCGAATACCATAGAACGTTAGTATCGTATTGAGATCCCCAAACGTTTTCTTGATTTTGTCTCCAATAAAACCCGTTTTAAATATAGTGCAGCACCAGCGCAATGTACGGCTCGGCGGTCCAAACGTCTCGCATAAATGAAAAAAATCCTGTTCTTTGTTCTCTGCACGAAGAACTGGTGTTTTTCTATTCGCCTCCCGAAATCGCTGCACATATTCATATGTCTGAGGGAATTCTAGTGTCGTATTCCCAAATATATGTATGATAGACGGCGTCCCTAATGCCTTTCGCACCAAGTCGCTTACCACCGTTGAATCCTTTCCCCCTGAAAAAGAAATAAAGGCTGCATTCGTATTCCCTTTAACAAAGCGCCTGGAATACTCCTGGATAAACTGCTTTGCCTCAGACGATATAAAATTATAATGATCTGCGTTCGCAAGAATCCAGCGTCCGATGATTATGTCAAAATAATCATAACTATTTTGATCTCTATAGTGTTCCAGCTGTTCTCTAATATCATTCGGGTTTAATTCTTTCACCTTAGAAACAGAAAATGAAAGCTTCTTCCCATTTACGTAATATCTATTACCCACACCATTCCAGACAGAATCTTTTAAGAAAGCCAGCGGTTTATCAATTAGAATTTCTAATAATAATCTTTCTTCCGGAAAGACAGGTCTAACATCCGAAGTCAAATATTTGCCAAGGGAATGACATATAGGACATTCTTCGTCGTAGGTCGGAATTTGGCAATATTCACACCAGTAAATTTTGCTTTTAACTTCAGTTCGCTCTCCACAGACGGGACATTCACTCTTACCGGCATCAATGTTACACTTTTTACAGAAGTATTTAATCATTGTCCCACCTTAATTCGTTTTTAATTTAACACGTAACTAATTATACTGAACATGATACAGGATATTAATATCACCCATCATGTTTTATACAAACTCAGAGAAATCCTCAAGCTTACAATAAAAATATGATTCATTTTGCAAAGCACTTCGATAGAAATAACATTGACATACCACTCTATATCCCATAAGCATTAAATTTATAGGAGAAAGCAGACACTAGAGGATTGAAAAATATATTTAACATTATACCACGGGGGTATTTAACAATCAATTCTGTTTGAAAATAAGACTAACGACAGTTTGAAAATAAGACTAACGACAGGCAGCGGCTTCCTTCTGATGCCTTCCCAGGCATCTTTCACCATATTAGTTCTTTTAATCTAAAGCTATGTAGTTATCCTACTACGTGATCATCGATCCGAATCAGCTTAGGAACACACTGAACCAGATCTATACAACACTTTTCTAATTCCAATCGTTCTTCGCCTTTTGATTCTATCAGCCAAAATCAATATTTTCTCATTTTTGCCTAACAGAAAAATTAGGAAAGCGTAACATTCCATGTACACTTCAGTAGGCCCTGTGCCTTCTCCGCTTTCTTAATCGTCACATCCCCAAATACATAATTGAAACGATAAAGTCATCCATTCGTCTGCACACACCATATCTTGAATGCTCCAGTAAAGCTTTTTACCTCCTACTGTTTGCTATTGTCAATATAACATGAAATCCCCCATAAATAGCTTGCACTACTTTAAAATACAGGTAATAAATGTAATAGCTATCCTTCCTGCCATTCTCCGTTAACAAAAAAACGAGCCACCTGGCAATTTAATCACCAACCGGCTCGTCTCCATCTATTCATTAAATAAATTTTCAAAACCAAACTCTTTAATACAACTTCGCTCCAGCCGGAATACGGTCATCCACTATCAGCAGATTCAGTCCTTCATGCCCATCTTCCTCATGAACTGCGGAAATCAGCATCCCACAGGAGTCAATCCCCATCATTTTTCTCGGCGGCAGATTAACGATCGCAATCGCTGTCTTTCCGATCAGTTCTTCCGGCTCATAATAATCATGAATTCCGCTTAAAATCGTACGATCCGTACCGGACCCATCATCCAGCACAAACTGTAACAGCTTCTTGCTTTTCGGAACCGCAGCGCAGTCTTTGATCTTCACCGCACGGAAATCCGACTTGCTAAAGGTCTCGAAATCCACCTGTTCTTCAAATAACGGTTCAATCTTAACCTTAGAGAAGTCGATCGCTTCAGGAACTTTTTCAAATGTTTCCGAAGCTTTTACAGATGCCTCCGAAGCATATACAGCTTCTTGCGGGGCAGCTTTTTCCGATCTCTTAGGCGCATCGGAGCCACCGATACTCTTCATCGTGGGGAACAGCAGCACATCCCGGATCGCTGAAGAATCCGTCATCAGCATACACATCCGGTCAATACCATAACCAATCCCACCTGTAGGCGGCATACCGATCTCCAGCGCGTTCAGGAAATCCTCATCCGTATGGTTGGCCTCTTCATCACCCTGAGCCAGTAATTCCTCCTGCGCCCGGAACCGTTCTCTCTGATCGATCGGGTCGTTTAACTCGGAATAAGCATTCGCCATCTCCCACCCGTTCATAAAGAACTCGAACCGCTCCACATAATCCGGATTCCCGGGTTTTCTCTTGGTAAGCGGCGAGATCTCCACCGGATGATCCATCACAAAGGTCGGCTGAATCAGGTGTTCTTCCACATATTCCTCAAAGAACAGGCTTAAGATATCACCCTTCTTATGGCGGGCCTCGAAAGCGATTCCTCTCTCTTTCGCCAGCGCCTTGGCTTCTTCCTCGGTCTGAATCTCGTCAAAATCAATCCCTGCATATTTCTTGACAGCGTCGACCATGGTAATCCGTTCAAAAGGCTTGCCCAGATCCATCTCGACCCCATTATAAACGA
Organism: Diplocloster hominis; assembly: GCF_032380655.1. NCBI lineage: Bacteria > Bacillati > Bacillota > Clostridia > Lachnospirales > Lachnospiraceae > Diplocloster > Diplocloster hominis. The sequence goes on from NZ_JAWDIY010000001.1 coordinate 197,939, forward strand.
TCTTCGTGGTGCCCAGAACTTCCTGAGCCACATATCGGTACAGGTTCTCAGTCAGGTCCATCATTCCGTTATAATCCGTGTACGCCTGATATAGCTCCATTAAGGTAAATTCCGGATTATGCCTGGTGTCCAGTCCCTCATTACGGAATACTCTTCCGATCTCGTAGACTCTCTCCAGCCCGCCGACGATCAGTCTCTTGAGGTAAAGTTCCAGCGATATCCGAAGCTTTAGGTCCTCATCCAGCGCATTAAAATGTGTCTCAAAAGGTCTGGCTGCCGCGCCTCCGGCATTGGATACCAGCATGGGCGTCTCCACTTCCATGAAGCCCTGCGCGTCCAGGAATCTGCGGATCGTACTGATAATCTTCGACCGTTTGATAAAGGTATCTTTTACCTCCTGGTTCATGATCAGATCCACATATCTTTGGCGGTAACGGATATCTGTATCCTTTAACCCATGGAACTTTTCAGGAAGAATCTGCAGGCTTTTGGACAGAAGGGTCACTTGTGCCGCATGGATGGAGATCTCTCCGGTCTTAGTGGTAAAGACCTCGCCTTTTATACCTACAATATCTCCGATATCAAATTTCTTAAACTCTTTATAGGCCTCTTCCCCGATGCTGTCTCTGGCTACGTAAGACTGGATATTCCCCTTGAGATCCTGAATATTGCAGAAAGACGCTTTTCCCATCACACGTTTGGACATAACACGGCCCGCCACGGATACCTGCGTTCCTTCCAGCGTCTCATAGTTATCCTTCACTTCCTGGCTATGATGCGTGGCATCATATTTCATGATCTGAAACGGGTCTTTTCCGTTCGCCTGTAATTCTTCCAGCTTTTCCCGGCGGATCTTCCGCAGCTGATTGATGTCCTGTTCCTGTACATTCTTTTGTTCAGCCAAAATTTTTCACTCCTTAGTTGGATCTCTGGATTTCTAATATTTTATATTGGATACAGCCGGCCTGGGCTTCTACGGATACCGTTTCGCCAACCTTGGCGCCCAGCAGTGCTTTTCCTACCGGGGATTCATTGGAGATCTTACCCTCCAGGCTGTTGGCCTCTGTGGAACCTACGATCTTGAACTCCATCTCTTCGTCGTACTCCACATCGTAGACCTTCACCTTGCATCCTACATTGATCTTATCCAGGTCCACTTCATCTTCCACGACCACTTCCGCGTTCTTGAGAATCTTCTCGATCTCTTCAATTCTGGCCTCGATGTCCCTCTGTTCGTCTTTGGCTGCGTCGTATTCCGCGTTCTCCGACAGATCCCCCTGCTCTCTGGCCTCTTTGATTTTCTGCGCTACTTGTTTGCGTTTAACCACCTTCAGGTCCTGAAGCTCCTCTTCCAGGCTCTTAAGACCTGCATAGGTTAGTAGGTTCTTCTTTTCTTCCATGTAATCTACACCCTCCTGTATCTATCTAACTTGATGAATTTTATTCCCGCATCTGCTCTGTATAAGCTGGGCGGCACCCCTTCCGTAAGAAAGGACGGCGGTAAATAGTTACTCCGGACTTAATCCATAACTATTTTAATTTACTTTAACAATCATGATATTATAGCCTATAGACCAACCCTTGTCAAGCCAATGTTTTTATCGCTTTTCCATGGATTTTCTTAACATTGTATCCAGCACTGTTTTACCATTTCCTAACACTGTTCCTTATCACAAATCTACGAAGTTTGTACACTTAACCTTCGTATCTTCAGATGAAACTCTTCTATCTCCAGGCGCATGCTGTCCAGCTCACATTTGCTGATCCAGGTGCATTCCCCGCAAAGAGCCGCCTGAAGCAGACGGTTGTCGATAATTTTATCCCCATCCGCTATATCAAAACGGTTGTAAAACGTGATATCCCGCCGTTTCGCCATGATATCCCGCCGTTTTTTCTCCATACCGGTCAGGTCCAGCACAACCGCGTTCTCCGGATAGTAGCGGTAATCCCGGTCCGCTTCCTTGTTCAGATCCAGCACTACATTTCCCTGAATCTGACCGTACAATGGTTTTGTAAGTACACTTGCCATCAGACCCGTCTGGGCATATAGCTGTTCTACATACTCTTCGAAGAATTCGGGGCGGCTGGTCAGGAGCGTCAGAAAATTCAGGTCCTGTCCAATCTGCGCCAGCACGTATTCCGTATCTGAGTCACCGGAGTCCACCACGACCGGCTGGAATCCTCTCCGGTCAATATGATGCCTGTGACACACCCAAGCTGTCCCCTCCCGGATCATGAGATAGGGAAGCAGCCGGCCATCGATCAGCAGCGAATCGTCCAGATAGGGTTCCAGCTTCTTTTCCACCACGATATTTTGCACGCCTTCCCGCATTATTATACGGTTTAAAATATTGGTGATATCTTCCTTTGAAAATTTTTTCAGTCTGTCGTATGTATAGGGGAGCGTCAGCTTCTGCCCCTCCACTTTCAATACTTCCATCTGTTCTTTTTGCACCGGCAGTTTTTTGTAAAAATACTTTTCCTGAAAATATGTCCTGAGCTTTCCCGGAAGCCATTCCAGATAAGCAGGGACCGGAATTTCTTTATTCTGCCCGGCCGGCATCAGATATGTGTAAGCATAGCCGTTCATCATTCTATCATGCCCCGGATCGTTTTATTACTGCTAGTATATTTGTCCTTTGCTGATTATATGTGCAGAACGTGCGATTATTATGAGGTCCGGGATTGAGGAGACGGTTGGGGTGCGGGCCGGCCGGGCTGGCCCGCACCCCAACCGTCTCCTCAATCCCTGCTTTAATTACAGCATTTTTGGACGTGGGAAGTAGAACGACAGCAGGTGTTTTAGAAGGACAGCAGGTGTTTTAGGTCGTCCAGGGTTTCCATGTCGTTGGAGCGGCGGCGCAGATCGGCGGAGTGCGGGATTCCGGCGGTGTACCAGGCGACGTGTTTGCGCATTTCCCGAATGGCGGTGTTTTCACCTTTGTATTGGCAGGCCAGGGTGGCGTGGCGCAGGATCATGGTTTTGATTTCTTCCTGGGTGGGTTTGGGGATGGTTTTTCCGGTTTCCAGGTAGGTGAGGATCTGACGGAAGAGCCAGGGATTGCCGCGGACTCCGCGGGCCAGCATGAGGGCGTCGCAGTTGGTTTGGGTCTGCATCTGAAGAGCGCTCTCAGGGGTGGTGATGTCGCCGTTGCCGATGACGGGGATGCGGACGGCTTCTTTGACCTGGCGGATGATGTCCCAATCGGCTTTGCCGGAGTAGTACTGTTCCCGGGTGCGGCCGTGGACGGCGATGGCGGCGACACCGCAGGCTTCCGCGATTTTGGCGATTTCCACGGCGTTGATGTGGGCGTCGTCGAAGCCTTTTCTTATTTTTACGGTGACCGGTTTTTGGATGGCCTTTACGGTGCGGGTCAGTATCTGTTCTACGAGGGCGGGATTTTTCATCAGGGCGGAGCCTTCGCCGTTGTTGACTACTTTGGGCACCGGACAGCCCATATTGATGTCCAGGATGGAGAAGGGCAGAGGTTCGATTTGTTTGGCCATCTCGCTTAGGATGACCGGGTCTGAGCCGAAGAGCTGGAGGGATACCGGGGGCTCGTCGGGATGGATCCGGAGCAGGTTTTCCGTGTTTTTGTTTTTATAGAAGATGGCTTTGGCGCTGACCATTTCCATACACAGAAGGCCAGCCCCCTGCTCTTTGCAGAGCAATCGAAATGGCAGGTCTGTTACCCCTGCCATTGGTGCCAAAATCAAATTGTTATCAAGCTCTACATTTCCGATGAGCAGTTTTTTCTTTTTATTGACGGATTTGGGTTCTTTTTCCGCTTGGTCTGTTGTGAAAGTTTGTTTATCTGTTTTTACATTTTTCATAGATTAATCTCAATCCCTGTAAGGTCAGCATTGGTTCGTAAATGTCGATGCATTCGGTACTGTCGGCGATCAGTTTGCCCAGGCCGCCGGTGGCTACTACTTTTACATTGGTCAGGCCGGACTCGGCGATCATATGGCGGATGATGTATTCGGTCTGGCCGATGTGGCCGTATACCAGCCCTGCCTGCATACTGGAGATGGTTTCTTTGGCCAATATGGAATCGGGCTTCTTGATCTCGATCTCCGGGAGCTTGGCCGCATCTTCCCACAGCGCTTTTGCGGAAATACGGATTCCTGGTGAGGTGACACCGGCGATAAAGGCTCCTTCCGCAGTGATCAGGTCATAGGTGGTGGCTGTGCCGAAGTCCAGAACCAGGACCGGCCCGCCGTATAGTTCATAAGCCGCTACCGCATCCACGATCCGGTCGGCGCCGATTTCTTTTGGATTTTCAGTTACGATTTTAATTCCTGTTTTGATCCCGGGACCCACGACGATCGGGGATACTTTGAAATATTTGATGATCGCGCTGGTCAGGGAATACATGATATCCGGCACTACGGACGCGATAATGATATCGGTGATATCCGTTACTTTCAGGTTCCGGTGTTCCACCAGATTGCAGATAAAGATTCCGTATTCGTCGGATGTCCTGGGTAGCTTGGTCGTCATCCGGAACGTACCGATCAGCTCATCGTCGTCGAATACGCCGAGGGTGATGTTTGTATTTCCCACATCGATTACTAATAGCATATCTCTTACTCCTCCTCTTCGATATCGATTCCCTGTCCCAGAAAAAATACTTTGTAGAACAGTTCCAGCGATTCCAGAAGATCCTGCCTGGTCCGCTGTATGTCTTTGATCTTAAGGGCGCTGCCGATCTCATCGTACAGCAGATCCCCTTCGTCTGCGTCCACCACAAATTCCAGGGTTCCATCCTCCGTGAAACGAAGTGTCAGAATCCCGCCCACGTCTTCCGTAAACAGGACACACATGATTTTCAGCTCATCTTTGATGGAGTCCGGCAGCGTTTCGAATTCCTCATTGAGATAGTATTTTCTCTCGTAGGCACTCGCGCCGCACAGAACCATATTTTCCTGTTGTCCCATGACTTGTCTCCCTTTTATATATACCCGTATACACCGCGCACAGAAACTTCTCCGGCGTATACCTTCTGAAGCGTCTTGTCCTCTTTTTCCACCAGAAGCTCTCCACGCTCATCGATCCCTCTGGATATACCGCTGTATTCCCCTTTGGGTTCCATCACACGGACCATACCGTCTTTCCCCACCAGAAGTTCATTGTAAATGTCCTTCAGGCCGGACAGGTCCAGATCTTTTAAAAAGATCTCATAATCCTTTTCAAACCAGTTCAGGACATGTTCCGCCACCGCGGCGCGGGAAAATGTCCTGCCTGCCTCGATCTGCAGGGAGGTAGCCGTCTGCGCGATCTCATCCGGGAACCCGCCGATATTGACATTGATGCCGCAGCCAATCACGATATGATGAATGTAGTCCACTTCCGCGCTCATCTCTGTCAGGATGCCGCAGACTTTTTTCCGGTTCACCACCACATCGTTGGGCCACTTGATGCCCGCTTCCAGGCCGGTGGCCTCACGGATTCCCATGGCCACGCTGTGAGCCATGACCAGCGTCAGCATGGGCGCGCATTCCGGCATGAATTTCGGTTTCAGGATCAAGGACATCCAGATTCCGCTGCCGGGAGGGGAACACCAGCTTCTGCCGCGTCTCCCCTTGCCGGCTGTCTGGATCTCGGATAATACCACCGCTCCGTTCTCCGCCCCATCCATGGCCAGCTGTTTTGCCCGGTTGTTGGTGGAATCCACGGTATCATAAGCGTAAACTTTTTTACCAAGCCAGCGGGTTTTCAGGCGGCTTTCCAGTTCCTCCGCCGACAGCGTCTCCGGCAGGGACAGCAGCCGGTAGCCTTTATTCTGCACCGCCTCGATCCGGTATCCGTCATCCGACAGTTTTTGGACCGCTTTCCACACAGCTGTCCGTGAGATCTGCAGACGCTCACAGAGCTCCTGGCCGGATAAATAGCCCTCTGTGTCCCGAAGTGCCGCCAGCACTCTGCTTCTGGTTGTGCCGGTTCTGGTTTTACCGCTTCTGGTTGTGCTGCTCTGGGTTGTGCCGCTCATGCTTTATCTCTCTCCCAGAGTAGCCACCATAACTGCCTTTATGGTATGCATCCGGTTCTCCGCCTCATCGAATACCACAGACGCAGGGGATTCGAACACCTCTTCCGTCACTTCATTGCCTTTTACTGCCGGCAGGCAGTGCATGAAGATCGTGGTCTCTTTTCCGGTCTTTTCCATCATAGCCTTATTGATCTGATAGGGTTTCAGCAGGCCGACTCTCTCAGCCGCCTTCTCTTCTTCTCCCATGGAGCACCATACGTCCGTGTACAGCACATCAGCCCCCTGTACGGCGTCCACCTGGTCGGTGACTTCCACTGTGCTTCCCGCCGCTTTGGCATAGTCCTGGCATAACTGTACCAGATCATCCGACGGCCACAGGCTCTTCGGAGCCACGATCTTGCAATTGATTCCCAGTTTACCGCAGCCGATCATCAGGCTGTTGGCCATATTATTTCTTCCGTCTCCGAGATATGCGAAGTTCAGGCCTTTCAGATAGCCGAAATGCTCCTGCATGGTCAGGCAGTCGGCCAGGATCTGGGTCGGGTGATAGGTGTCGGTCAGACCGTTCCATACCGGTACACCGCTGAACTGTGCCAGTTTCTCCACAGTTTCGTGTTTAAATCCGCGGAATTCTATGCCGTCAAACATACGTCCCAGAACCCGAGCCGTATCTTCCACGCTTTCCTTGTGTCCCAGCTGGATATCATCCTTACCCAGATATTCCGGGTGGGCTCCTTCATCCACGCAGGCCACGGTAAACGCGCATCTGGTTCTGGTTGACGGTTTTTCAAACAGCAGCGCTATATTTTTACCTTTCAGGCTTTCTCCTGTCTCTCCCTGTTTTTTCTTCGCTTTCAAATCAGCTGCAAGGTCGATCAGATATTGAATCTCCTCCGGCGTAAAATCTTTCAGCGTCAAAAAATTTCTTCCTTTTAAATCCATGATTGTGTTCTCCTTCCTATTCTTCCCCCGGTATGTTCAGTATCAGATAGACGAATACCGGAATTTCTTCTAGCGTGTCTAATTTTCCGGCTCTGCTCCGGATCAGCTCCAAAAGCTTTGTATCGGTATAAATCTTATATTTTTGAACCCGGAACAGCTTGGCTGTCGCCTCCATCATCGTGAGATAGAGCTCGTCATAGGTCCAGCATTTCTCAAGCTTTAACTCCGATGCGATCACCGGCAGAATCACTTCAAACAGGTTCCTGTAAAGCATTGCCGGGTCTTTATCCAATTTATAAGCCTCCGATACGAAACGCAGCGTCTCCGGCCTCAAATCCACCAATTGCTTTAAATAATAACACTCTTCCTGCGTTTGATCAATATAGTAAATCATTCCTTTCAGGCCGTAGAGCAGCCGTTTCGCGTCATAATACCCGATTTTCATATTCCGGACGCTCTTTCGGTGGTCAAAATCCAGAATGTTCCCCAGATGTACCCGGGGCTCAATGCTGTAGATCGTAGCATCCTCCGGGATCTTTACCTTCTTCTCCCTGCCCGGCCCGAAGATCCGGATCATGATGATATCCTTATAATCCCGGTTGATCAGGGACGGCAGCGGTACATTGTTGAACATCCCCCCGTCCATGTATACCTTTCCATGGAGCCGCTCCGTCTTGAACACCGGCAGATAGGCGCTGGCGATCAGCAGGTCATTCAGCATCCCCTGCGGAATATCCCCGATCCCCAGATCCAGCTCCTTTAACTCGGAGATGGAAAAGGTAAGCAGATAAAACGCCACAGGACTTTTCCGAATATATTCCTCATCCACATTTTCTTCGATCAGATTGCGAAGAGGTGTGATATCGGCTCCGCCGTCCTTCAGCAAACGCATCATTTCCTTCATCGTCTCTATGGGATCTGCGGTGCCCATGAATATCTGCGACATCAGGACATCATCCACATCCATAACCTGGGAATAAGAGACTTCCCTCCACAGATGCTCCGCTTTATCGATATCCCCCATGCAGATCAGGGCCCCGTTCAGCGCGCCCACCGAAGTGCCCGCCACCGCATTGATCTTCACCCCGGCCTCTTTAAGCGCCCGCCAGGCCCCCACCTGGTAAGCCCCTCTGGCGCCTCCGCCCTCCAGCACCAGCCCATACTCTTTCGTCAGATCTATCACCGGTTCCATGATGCCGCCTCCTTTGCACGCAGCGATACATATTTTCTGCAAAATCTAAAACAGGGGCGTCCCAAAATATGCGGCTGCAAATTTCGGAACACCCCTTTAGCTTACGTTTTTATTCCGGTATTTTGTCACCGGCAACCTCGGTAATCGATTTTACCAGACCTGCAATTCCCTGAATCTCGGACGGAATGATAATCTTTGTGGCTTTCCCATCTGCAGCCTTTGCAAATGCTTCCAGGCTCTTGATCTGGAGAACTGCCTGATCCGCACCGGCTTCCTTGATAAAGCGGATACCATCGGCATTGGCCTGCTGTACCTTCTGGATGGCGGTAGCCTGACCTTCCGCTTCCCGGATGGTCGCTTCCTTCTTCGCTTCCGCGCGCAGGATCGCGGACTGTTTCTCCGCCTCCGCCTGCAGAATTACAGATTCCTTCTGGCCTTCCGCTACCAGGATCGCAGACTTCTTCTCACCTTCCGCGCGAAGAATAGACTCCCGGCGTTCACGTTCTGCCTTCATCTGTTTTTCCATGGCATCCCGGATCGCATCCGGAGGAATGATGTTCTTCAGTTCCACACGGTTTACTTTAATACCCCACGGATCTGTGGCTTCATCCAGGGACTGTCTCATCTTAGCGTTAATGATCTCTCTGGAAGTCAGAGTCTGATCCAGTTCCAGATCACCAATGATATTACGGAGGGTCGTAGCGGTCAGATTCTCGATCGCCATGATCGGATTCTCCACACCATAAGCAAAAAGCTTCGGGTCCGTAATCTGGAAAAATACGACCGTATCAATTCTCATGGTAACATTATCCTTCGTGATAACCGGCTGCGGTGCGAAATCCACCACCTGTTCTTTCAATGTCACCTTTTTGGCAATGCGGTCAATAAACGGTACTTTAAAGTGAATACCGACGCCCCAGGTACCCTGATAAGCTCCCAGACGCTCTAAAACCCTGGCCTGAGCCTGCGGCACAATCTTTACACAGGACGCCAAAACAATCAGCAATATTATAACAATGGCTACAATTAAAATCCCTACTCCTACTCCTGTTCCTGGCATGTTGATTCCTCCGTTTTCTTTTCTGTTTTTTCTACTATGAGCTTCACACCCTCAATAGCTTTCACTGTTACGATCTCATCTTTCTCTATCATAACCGCGTTATCCGTAGTTCTGGCCGTCCATACCTTCCCTTTCAGGGAGACAGCCCCTAATCCGTGTATATTATCGATCGTCTCCAGCACAACGCCTTTCCCGCCGATCAGACTATCCACATTCGTTTTCTCCCGATCCTTGTTAAAATACCGTACCGCGATCGGTCTTGTGACAAACAGTAAAAATAGTGATACCATAAAAAACAGGGCCAGCTGTATACCCAGATTCGCTCCCAGCGCCGCTGCGATAAAAGCTACCAGCGCACCGCCTGCAAACCATATCGTAGTAAGCCCCAGCGTAATGATCTCAATGATCAAAAGTACCACAAATAAAGCCAGCCAAATGATTGCGTCCATGTCCATCGCTCCTTTCCCCTTATCTTACTATAATTTGTTTTGAATTACAATATTTTTAAAAAAGACTTTACATAAACCGTCTGCTATTACAAAAACGGGGAGGCCAATGATATAAATGAGTTTCGGTTGCGAAACTCTCCGCATTCTATGAAATAAAAAGAACCCTACATAAACCAGTGTTGGTTTATATAGGGTTTCCAATTTTACAATTTATATTTCGAAGCGATTACCAAAAAACATGATTTCCGATCACTGTTCCGTCTGCTCCGGAACTTGCGGGACGGAACTGGGTCGCTCCTCCTACATTATCGGCTCCGCCGATGGCCGCCTGAGCAGCTTCCATACAGGAACCGCTGGGTCCGTTGGCGATGATGCTCTGCATCCGGTCACTGTGTGCCGGAGGGAACTGTCCGCTCTGGTATACCACTCCGCTGATGGAACCCGGATATCTGCCGCTTCGTACACGGTTCATAACTACGCTGGCCACACCGAGCTTGCCTTCGTAACTTTCATTACCTGCTTCCATCTGGATGATGGCGGCCAGTATGGTCGCTTCATCCGCATTTGCGGATACGGCTTCCTTCTGCGTTACCTCTTTACCGTTCTGTTTTGCTTTTTCTGCTTCCGCAGCCCTTTGCTCTTCCGCGATCTCCTCTACGGATTTCGCTTCACCGAGCTGTACTTCTACGGTAACATATTCTTTCGCTACATAACCGGTCTGCTCCGATCCGAATTCTACGGTTACCCACTCATCATTCTGCTCGGTAACTGTATACTGCTCTCCGTTTGCCGCAAGTCCAAGTACGGATGCTTCCGTGCTGGCCTCGGAACGAACTTTCAGTGTTTCGGTATTGACCGTCGCCGTTGTAACTGCTTCTTCTTCCGCTAAGGCTTTTGCCTCATCGTCAAATGCTACATAATCATTCTTTACATAGCCTTCCACCGACCCGGACGAAATCTTCGTCCATTCATCTCCCCGCTCCAGGATGTCAGCCGCTCCGCCTTTAAATAATTTTCCGACCAGCTCTGATTCTTCACTGGCCTCTGCGCGGATATTCAGCGACTCGTCCACTTTCGCCATCAGGCGGGCGGACCACTCGGATGTCTCTGCCTGCCCTTCGGCCGGCGCATCCACAGCTCCTGTCACGGCCTCATCTGCCGGATCACCCGTTCCTGTCGTTGCCGGAACCTGAGCGTCCTGGGGAGCCGGTGTGCTTTGCGCAAGATCGGCGGCCACCCCTGCCTGGGCCATTACTTTATCACCTTGATCAGTCTGCGGTGATGCGGTTGGATTGATTTCTGGTGTTGCAGTCGGTAGAACCACAGTTTTCGGCGTAATATCTGATGTGCTGACCGAAACCAGATCTCTCTGGATTCCAGCCAATCCCCCGGATGCCAGCGCTTCCATAGATGGAACCACAAGGCAGGATGTGCAAACCATCACACAAGCCAGGGTTTTCGTCCATTTCGCTTTCATTGTGTCCTCCTGAACAATTGCGTTTTTATTACAATTGTTACAATTTTATTAAATTTATTACGGACTTATAATAGCAAAGTTAAATTTATTTGTCAAGGGGTGATTATCTACAAAAAATGAGCTGTAAATTTAGGAGCTGTCAAAAAGAGATTCCGGCTGATCCAGAGAACGGATACAGGACGGGTGGGGATAACCTGGGCTTTTTTGGTATCTGACCGGTGGTTGGGGGGTATGTTTGAGACTGAAAAAATGGGGATAGAGAGGTGGTTTTTGGGGAGGCTTGTGTAATTTTGGATATGAGATTTTTAAGGGTTTTGGAGGGATTTTGGCGAAATATGAAAGAATGGGCGATAATTATTTTTTTATAGTTGAACACTTGGCGGCCGTATTGATCCCGCTTCCATGCGGTGTATAAAAAATAATAAATTATCAGCGGATTCTTTTTCCAGTGCAAAGAAACAGCCAGTGCTTTTTCTAATCCAGAGCTGCAAGGAATTTTGAGGAAAAATCAGATTCCAGAAATTGAAATTACAGGCATTGATGGCAATTTCTGTATAGCAAGTACTGCAATAGATTCCGCCCTTCAATTTCAATCTCCGCATTTCTGTTAAACAGATGGATGATTTTTAAGATTTTAGGGAAGTATGGTCTTTAAGTAATTATTTTAAAACTATCTGTATTGTGCAGAAAATGAGAGGAAATTTCGATTAATTGGTGGTACGATAAGGATATCCCAGATAATAAAAAAAGGAATGAGCTGTTCCTTTTGGAAATGTAAGGTTGTGTGAGTATAGGAGGATAAAAATGGTTCATTTAGTTTATTGTGATAATGCCGGGGCAAAGGGGGAAAAAGTTCTTGATAAGATTATGTCTGGTACGAAAACAATGGTAGTCCGGGGAGCGGCAGGAAGAAAAATCCCTCACAGCAGAGTATTTGCCGGGGAAACGCTTTATTTTATGGAGAAGGGGACAAAACAGATTTCTGCCAGAGCAGTAGTTAAGGATGTGAAAAATTTTGTAAAATTGTCTGATGAGGAAATTTCCAGGATACTGGATGAGTTTCAGCCCATGCTGAATTTATCTGAAAAGCAAAAGACCCGTTGGCATAAAAAGTGTCTATGTCTGGTTGCTTTTGAAGATGTCCAGGCGATACCGGTAATGGAATTTGACCACCAGGGAAATATGGATGACTGGCTGATTCTCGATAAAATAGAGGACGTGGTAGTGGGTACCAGTATCCCTTATAATTACGAAAAATCCAGATTCTAAAACAAATGATTTAGATTTTTGGTGCTAAACCCGATTTATCTTTTTTAAGAACCCGATTTATCTTTTTTAAGAATCTGATTTAACTTTTTTAAGAACTCGTTTGATAAATAAAAAGACCCCAAATTTGGGTCTTTTTATTTGTTTACATAATTTGGTAAATCTGAAATATTCATTTGGTAAATACATTATTATTTCTGATCCTATTTTCTGTTGGTCCAATCTTACCGCCTTATTTTTTCTTTCTAGTAAAATATATCGCTATCCCAGCACAGCCAAGTGCTACAATTATAAAAACGATCAGTGCTATTAACAAGAAACCAGTTGCCATTTTTTCTCCTCCCATATTCATTTAAATGATTATACGCCTTACTGGCTGCCATCGAGACATCTATCTGTACGCTTAGTAAAAGGGCCAGTAAATATTTTAACCTCTGTTATTTTATTTTATAATACTTTACATGTTATAGCTATTTTTATTTATACGAATTTCATGTTTCTGTAAAAATTTCTGGAATTTTAGGATATAAACTACATTCTTATGGCAGATCAACGCAGAATTGCACAAGCCCAGGTTCTAGTTAACATAATATTTGTTTTCTATTATTCTGCAACCAATTCCGATTTTTTTAAGGACTTTTTATAATAGGAAGAAACACTTATTTAAATAACATTTTTATGCTTTGTTTCAATCAATTGATTATTTAATCTAAGTTATGAACCCTCTCTATTTGATCATAAAATATAGAAACAAAGCAGTATAATAGGCACATACATGAACACCAGACTTAAACGCTGCCATAAACCTTCCAGAGAGATGATGGAATTCGCATAGGCTGGTTTATCTGCCATTATAAATAAAACAAAAAACATTACTGAGCAAAGAAAACTGATAACGCCTGCCGCCATCCAGGGCAACGCATTTATTTTGTAAAAATAGACAGAAACCGTAAGGCCAGCTAATGTTAAGATCATAAATCCAACTGCTGCCCCTATACCGTGGATTTTTGCCGGGATACTTTCAAGGGATTTGTCTTGGCCGACGGAAAACAGCCCGGAAAGTATGCAGCCCCCAACTGCGTATAGAAGGAGGATGGTCATCAGCGCAATCGCCACAGGCATGGAAACAAAGACGATAAGCTTGTATAACTGCACACTGCCGGCCATTATGATCAGACCTAAAAGTACAAGCCACGTATTATATAATCTATGTAAGAAAAAATTATGATTACCTAATACACTCATAACCTGATATAGCTGACTGTAACCTTTATAAAATGGCCCCAGCAGGAAGGGTATTATGAGATCAGCGCACAGAGCGGCGGGCATTATATATAGTAACACCTTTGCAGTATTTTCCAATTCAGAATCTCCTTCATTTAGAGCCTGTTCTCTGCCTCTTCACTTCATACATCAATATTCCCGCAGCCATGGCGGCATTCAAGGATTCTACCTGTCCCTCCATGGGAATCCGGATGTACTGATCCGCTGCATCGGCCAGTTCTTCTGTAAGTCCGTTCCCTTCATTTCCGATCAGGAATGCAGTTCCTTTCCGATAGTCGGCGTCCGTGTAGGATTCGGTACCGCGCAGATGCGCAGCGTACGTCCTGATCCCCCGCTGATGCAGCAGGGGAATAAGACCGGTTAGGCTGTCAGCGATATGGACAGGGACCCGGTAAATAGAACCCATGGTGGAGCGGATCGTCTTGGGGTTATACAGATCCACACTTTCACGGCTGATCAGGATACCGGTGACACCGGCTCCCTCCGCAGTTCTGATCATAGTCCCTAAGTTACCCGGATCCTGAAGGTTTTCGATCAGCAGGAGAAATGGGTCCGGCTGATCCAGCAGCTGGTCCGGATCAGGCTCCTGCCGTCTGATGATGGCGAGAACCCCTTGAGGTGTCTGAGTATCAGACATCTGCGTAAATACATGATCTTCCACCGCTTCAAAGGAAAGATCCTCAAGCATTTCCTGACAGGTTGGCTCCGCAAGTGCAGATTCACTTACATAGGCCTTCACGACCCGGTCCTTCGGGGCCTCCTTTAGCATCTTAAAACCTTCTACGACAAAAACCCCTTCTTCCTTCCGAAGCCGGGGTTTTTTATTTAGTTGCATGACATGTTTGACTTGTTGGTTATGCGTACTTGTTATCATTATCTTGACAGCGCCTTACTGATTTCATATTGGTATGCAGGGATATCTTTTTTCATAGCCAGTGCTTCGTCGATGTCAAAATCAACATAATCGCCGTTTTTGTAGCCGACGACACGGTTGGTCTTACCGGCGCACAGAAGATCCACGGCGTAGGCTCCCATGATGGACGCGTACATTCTGTCTTTACAGGTCGGACTGCCGCCCCGCTGCATGTGGCCTAAGATGGTAGCTCTCGTCTCTACCCCGGTGGCCGCTTCGATCCGTTTCGCCATACTCTCGGAATGTCCGATTCCCTCGGCGTTGATAACGATATGGTGCTTTTTGCCACGTTTCCGGTTCCGGATAATATTATTAATCAGTTTTTGTTCATCATAATCATATTTCTCAGGAAGCAGGATGTCTTCCGCGCCATTGGCGATTCCGCACCATAGCGCGATATAACCGGCATTACGGCCCATTACCTCGATAATACTGCACCGCTCGTGGGA
Source organism: Diplocloster hominis (assembly GCF_032380655.1). Lineage (NCBI taxonomy): Bacteria > Bacillati > Bacillota > Clostridia > Lachnospirales > Lachnospiraceae > Diplocloster > Diplocloster hominis. Next base: position 212,964 of record NZ_JAWDIY010000001.1, read on the forward strand.
CGTGGAAGTATCCCGTACTTTGTCGATGGCTTCCATAGCGGTATTCACCGCCGTGTCGAATCCGATGGTATATTCTGTGCAGGCGATGTCCAGATCAATGGTTCCGGGCACACCGATCGTGTTAATCCCCAGTGCGGACAGCTTCTGCGCGCCCTGGAAGGAACCGTCTCCACCGATAACGATCAGGCCCTCGATACCGTGTTTGCGGCATACTTCCGCTCCCTTCTGCTGCCCTTCCAGAGTACGGAACTCAGCACAGCGCGCGGTGTAGAGAATCGTGCCGCCCTTTTGGATAATGTCGGATACTTTTCTTTTATCCATATCGATAATTTCTTCGTTTAACAGACCATTATATCCTTTTAAAATGCCCTTGACTGTCTTTCCCTGATCAATTGCCCTTCTGACAACCGCACGGATCGCCGCATTCATTCCGGGGGCGTCGCCGCCGCTGGTCAGGACACCGATTGTATTGATTTCCTTATTGCCTTCGATACCGGGCATTGCGGACCCGGAGGATAACTCTTTTGCCATGCTGAATTCCTCCCATATATTTCGAACTATCTTTCGTTAATTTGTTCACATTTCCTTTCCATTCTAAAGGATTTCTTTTTTATTTTCAATACTCATTTCAACAACTTTAATGTTATTTTCTCCATATTTTGTAGTTAAACTGCTTAGGAGCTCCGGATTAATTCTGATATTCCTGGCCGGAGGCAGCCGTTTTACCGCTTTGGGATTCTCTATATAGACCACCACCCGGTCCTGTCCGTCGGAATCCCGCAGTGTATCATACAGATCCTGTTCCCCGACTCGGAAGGCGTCCAGGTCGGGAAATTTCACCCAGAGCTCTCTGGGAATGGTGTCAAACGGGATAATCTTCTCGCAGATCAGCTTACTTGCTTTTTCTTCCTCCGCAGAAATACGTCCTAATACGAAAACTTTGCTGTCCTCTATGAGTATTGAGCTATATTTTTCATAATCCCTGGGAAAGATAATAACCTCCACAGTACCCACCAGATCCTCGATCTGAATAAAAGCCATCATAGTATTGGTCCTGGTAGGCTTCACCGTTTTACCGGTGATCATGCCCCCGATAATCGCTTTCGCGCCGTCCCGCACCTTGGCCGCGCCGGAATCCTCATCGGGCAGGAAGTCCGTAGTAACCTGGGTAATATTCTTTCTCCACTTCTCTTCATATTCTTCCAAAGGATGGCCGCTAATATACACGCCCAGCACTTCCTTCTCAAATCCCAGCTTCATTTCCTTGGAATATTCCCCCACATCCGGAAGCTGAATCTCAAACGCCTGTTTGTCCTCCTCCTCCACCAGATCAAACAGGGACATCTGGCCGGTCATGGAATATTTCCGTTCCTGATTGACACTGTCCAGCACCTGCACATAGATCATCATAAACTGCTTCCTGGTACCGCCCAGGCTGTCCAGCGCGCCTGCCTTTATCAGATTTTCGATCACTCTTTTGTTCATGTCCTTTTCGGCCATTCTGGTCAGAAAATCCTTCAGGTTGGCGAAGGTTCCATTTCGTTCCCGCTCCTCCACCAGCGCGTCAATAATGGGCCGGCCCACGTTTTTGATTGCGGACAGCGCGTACCGGATCTTACCGTTTGAAACGGAGAAATGAGTCTCGCCCTCATTCACGTCAGGCGGCAGAATCTGAATATTCATCTGGCGGCAGGTCAGGATATACTCCGACACCTTGCCCGGATTATCTATGACGGACGTCATCAGGGCAGCCATGAACTCCACCGGATAATAATATTTCAGATAAGCGGTCTGATAGGCCACCACCGCATACGCGGCCGCGTGGGACTTGTTAAACGCGTATTTGGCAAAATCAATCATGTCGTCAAATATTTTATTGGCCGTTTTCTCTTCGATCCCCCGGTTAACACAGCCGGGTACCCCTTCTTCCTCATTTCCGTAGACAAAGTTCTTGCGTTCCTTCTCCATGACCGCTACTTTTTTCTTGGACATGGCCCGGCGAACCAGGTCGCTTCGGCCCAGCGTATAGCCTGCCAGCTTCTGCACGATCTGCATCACCTGCTCCTGGTAGACGATGCAGCCATAGGTGGGTTCCAGAATGGATTCCAGCTCCGGACAGTCATAGGTGATACTCTCCGGCGAATTCTTTCCTTTAATATAGAGTGGGATAAAATCCATAGGGCCCGGACGGTACAGGGAAATACCTGCGATAATGTCCTCCAGGCTCCTGGGCTTAAGTTCCTTCATAAAGCTCTTCATCCCGCCGCTTTCCAACTGGAACACCCCGTCTGTTTTTCCTGTCCCCAGGGAGGCCAGCACATCGGGATCATTGTAATCTATTTTTTCCATATCCAGCTTAAGAAGATGGCCTTTTTCTACCATTTTCACCGCGTTCTGGATCACCGTCAGGGTCCGCAGGCCGAGGAAATCCATCTTCAGAAGCCCCAGCTCCTCTAACGTCGTCATGGTAAACTGTGTGGTAATCGAACCGTCAGCCGCACGGGACAGCGGTACATATTCATCCACTGATTTCTGGCTGATCACCACACCGGCCGCATGCATGGAAGTATGGCGCGGCAGACCCTCAAGCCTCTTGGACATATCAATCAGGCTGTGCACCTGATCATCCTCCTGATACATCTTGCGGAGCTCCGGATTCATCTTCAGCGCCTTATCTATCGTAATTCCCAGTTCCATGGGGATCGCTTTCGCGATGGTATCGCACAGGGCATAAGGCAGGTCCATGACCCGGCCCACATCCCGGATCACACCCCGGGCCGCCATGGTACCGAAGGTAACGATCTGCACCACCCGGTCCTTCCCGTATTTCCTGGTCACATAATCTATGACCTCCTGTCTTCGTTCGAAACAGAAGTCGATATCAATATCCGGCATGGATACCCGTTCCGGATTCAGGAACCGTTCGAACAAAAGATTATAGCGGATCGGATCAATATTCGTAATCTCCAGGCAATAGGATACGATACTGCCGGCCGCGCTCCCACGCCCCGGCCCCACCATAATGTCATTCCTCTTCGCATAATTAATGAAGTCCCATACGATCAGGAAATAATCCACATATCCCATGGTTTTGATGGTATCCAGCTCATATTCCAGTCTCTTTTTCAGGGTCCCGTCGTCGTCGGGATATCTTCCGGCAAAGCCGTCGAAGCACAGTTTATTCAGGTACTCCCAGGAGGTATATCCTTCCGGCACATCATACTTCGGCAGCTTCGTAACGCCGAACTCGATCTCTACGTTACAGCGCATTGCGATCTTATGGGTATTCTCAAGCGCCTGTTTGGCATAAGGGAACAGCGCCTCCATCTCTTCCGCAGACTTGACATAATACTGTCCGCCCTCATAGCGCATTCTATCCTCATCCGCCAGCTTCTTCGCGGTCTGGATGCACAATAAAATATCGTGGGGCTTTTCATCCTCCGCGTATGTATAATGCACATCATTTGTAGCGACCAGTTCGATCCCCAGTTCCTGGCTCATTCGGACCAGCTGCTGATTCACTGTCTTCTGGGCCGGAATTCCATGATCCTGAAGTTCCAGGAAGAAATTCCCTTTTCCAAAAGCATCTTCGTATTTTAATGCGGTCTTTTTCGCTTCCTCGTACAGACCTTTTTGAATATACCGCTGCACCTCACCGGCCAGGCACGCGCTCAGCGCGATAATTCCTTCGTGGTATTCCCGCAGCACCTCCATGTCCACCCGGGGCCTGTAATAAAACCCTTCCACATACCCCTTGGAAACGATCTTCATCAGGTTGCTGTAGCCCTGATTATTCTCAGCCAGCAGGACGAGATGATAATACCGGTCATCCCCGCCGGTGGTCTCCTTATCGAATCTTGAATTCGGGGCCACATAGACCTCACATCCCAGAATCGGCTTAATCCCGGCTTCTCTTGCCGCCCGGTAAAAATCGATCACTCCATACATCGCCCCATGGTCTGTGATCGCCGCGCTGTCCATTCCCAGCTCCTTCACCCGGGCCACGTATTCTTTTATCTTATTCGAACCGTCCAGCAGACTATACTCCGTATGGACGTGTAAATGCGTAAACTCCATAAGGCACCTCACTTTCTATTTCAGATTATAACATACTCGACTATGTTCGCCAATCGACATTTTTCTTGTTGGGCCCGGTGTGGAATGGGCGGGTCTGCGGCGTGGGCTCCTTTGGAGGCTTTGGGGGCCGGCTCTCATCCTGGCGGGCGGGAGGCCTTGCGTTCGTTCCGGCACTTAAGGCTGTTACCCGGGGAAATCTAAATGGAATCCGGCCGGGCTGTTATGGGTTCGTGGCTTATTCACCGCGAATGCCTGATGCATTCACGGTTCAGAAGCCACCGACAGACTGCAGGGAACGCAGTCTGTCGCCCATAACAGCCCGGCCGCATTCCATTAAGATTTCACACGGGCGCCTTATGTGCCGGAACGAACGCAAGGCCTCCCGCCCGCCAGGATGAGAGCCGGCCCCCAAAGCCTCCAAAGGAGCCCACGCCGCAGACCCGCCCATTCCACACCTGCTTTGGTGAAGGCTGATTGTATATAAATTTATGGGTATATTTTTGGGGGTTCATTCAGCTATTATTGACGATGACAGATAATGTGAATTATGATATATTTTAACATAAGGAATAACCGTGTTGCAGGGTGGTGTTGGCCTTCATTCTACATAGAATGGAGGTGATGTCTATGAAGCATTTCAGTTTTAAGGACCTTATAGCCTTTGGGATGTTTATATTGGCATTACTGACATTTATTTACATGATATGTCGATAGCTAAACATAGAAAAACCACCCCTAAACTTTGACCAGTAGCGGGGTGGAATTTCTATCTCAATAACAGGCCAACCCAACTTGTGGGCGGTTATTCCTCTTATCTATAATATAGCATTACTCGGGCTTATATTCAAGGTTTTTATCTTTCAATACTCTCTGTCCTGTAATCAACTACACCAGGTTAATTCTATTTATACCAAGGGAGGGAAGCGGCGGGGCCTTTTGAAACCGGGAGGCACCTTTCGTGGGTTCAAATGACTTGAAGCCGTCCTTAACTGTCACAGCACCAAATCTCCCGTAACAATAAACCCGATCCATTGAGCCACATTCGTAGCGTGGTCGGCCATACGCTCTACGTATTTGATGATCATCAGATAGTCCGCATACTGCCGGATCTGACTGGGATTATGCTTCATCGCCGTACAGAGTTCATCCTTGATTTTTTCAAAATAATCATCCACGACATCATCGTGTTTCACTACTTCAACCGCTTTTTGTTCGTCTTCTTCGACGAAGCTGTCGATGGTCTGTTTTACCATGTATTTCATTTCCCTGATCATCTCTTCGATATGGTCGGGCATGGGAATCTCAGGACCGTCGGCGATACTTAAGATATATTCGGAGATATCACTGCAGTGGTCCGCGATCCGCTCCAGGTCGGATATGATGCGCATAAAGGAAGTGATTCTGCGCAGGTCTGTGGCGACCGGCTGCTGTTTTGCCACGATGTGGATACACTGCTGCTCGATGCTTCGTTCCAGATCATCGGCAAAATCATCTTTCTCGATAATTTCCCGGGCCAGATCTTTGTCCATGTTTTGCAGAGCGGTTACCATATCGTCAATGGAGTTTTCCAGAAATGTCCCCATTCTGATGACGTCATTATTTAAATCTTTTAATTCTTCCAAATATACTACTCTTGTGGTCATGTCTGTTCTCTCCTATCAACCGAAACGTCCGGTAATATAGTTTTCTGTTTCCTTTTCCCTGGGATTGTTGAAGATCTGCAGGGTCTCGCCGTATTCGATGACATCTCCCAACAGGAAAAATGCCGTCATGTCAGAGACACGGCTGGCCTGCTGCATATTGTGGGTTACTACCGCTACCGTGTATTTTTCCTTTAATTCTACCATCAGATCTTCGATCTTTAATGTGGATATGGGATCCAGGGCGGAGGTGGGCTCATCCATCAGCAGGACCTCCGGCTCTACAGCCAGGGCTCTGGCTATGCACAGACGCTGCTGCTGGCCTCCTGAGAGTCCTAACGCTGACTTTTTCAGCCGGTCTTTGACTTCATCAAATATAGCTGCGCCCCGCAGGCTTCTTTCCACTATTTCGTCCAGGTCCGCCTTGGATTTGATTCCATGAATCCTGGGGCCGTATGCGATATTGTCATAGATACTCATAGGAAATGGATTCGGCTGCTGGAATACCATTCCTACCTTTTTCCTCAGCAGCGTGGTGTCGACTTTGCTGTCATAGATATTTTCACCGTCCAGAAGGACCTCTCCCTCTATCTTTACGCCGTCCACCAGATCGTTCATACGGTTCAGGGTTTTCAGAAATGTGGATTTCCCGCATCCGCTGGGACCGATAAACGCAGTGATGGCATTGGACCTGATGTCCATATCTATATCTTTCAGAGCATGATTCTGCCCATAATATAAATTTAATTTACGAATACTGATTTTCGCGTTCTTCATACTTTCCTCCAGGTGCCGCACTCGCTGCGGCTATATTCAGGTATGGTGTAACCATTTCCTCCAGCGCCGCACTCGCTGCGGCTTTTATTTCCGGCTGTTAACATCGAAACGTTTTGACAGGTATTTTGTCAGAATATTGATGCCCAGTACGATGATGAGAAGTACCAGCGCGATCCCGAAAGCTTCCCCATACTGCGCATTGTTCATGCACAGATACAGCTGGATCGTCAGCGTTCCGCCGGATTCTGTGATTTTTTCCAGCCACTCTCCGGCTTTGGGCAGCAGAAAACTACTCCCTGCTGTAAACAATAAAGCGGCGGACTCGCCTACGATTCTTCCGATCGCCAAAATAATACCGGTTACGATCCCGGGCATGGATGAGGGAAGGAGTATGGTACGAATCATATACCATTTTGTGGCGCCGATTCCCAGGGAGCCGCTCCGGTAGGATTCCGGTACGGTCTTTAACGCTTCCTGGGTATTTCTGGTGATCAGCGGTAATACCATAATGGTCAGTGTCAGGGCCCCGGTCAGAATGGAGTAGCCTAATTTCAGGGTAGTGCCGAAAAACACCATGCCGAATAGCCCGAATATAATTGAAGGAATGCCGGATAAGGTTTCCGTCGTGAATTCGATCAGTCTTACGATCCGGCCGGGTTTTGCATATTCATTCAAGTAAACCGCAGAGCCCACTCCGATCGGGGTAGCGATCAGCAGTGTGATGATAATAATATACAGCGTGTTTACAATATTCCCCGCGATACCGAAGGTCCCCTTGGTGGGACTCTGAACCGTGGTCAGGAAATTCCAGTTGATCTGGCCGATTCCTTTTACAAATACATATCCCACGATTCCGACCAGCAGAAGGATGGACACGGAAGCACACATGTAGATAATTCCCGTTAGAATGTAGTCTGACACTCGTACACGTTTTCTGCAGATACTGTTACTCACGTTCACACGCTCCCTTCTTTAATATTCTGGTCAGAGCGATATTGATCAGCATGATAAATGCAAACAGTACCAGACCGATGGTAAACAGTACTTGCCGGTGCTCTCCGGCGGCATAGCCCATCTCCGCCACGATTGCCGTGGTCAGAAAACGTACGGAGTTAAAGGGCAGAGGGAAGTTCACCGAACTGCCGGATACCAGTGTGATCGCCATGGCTTCCCCGATCGCCCTGCCGACACCCAGTACGATTGCCGTGATAATGCCCGATTTTGCCGTGGGGAGAATCACTTTGAAGATAGTCTGAATCCTGGACGCTCCCATGGCGAGGGAAGCCGCCTTTAAGTGGTCCGGGACGGATCGCAGAGCGGATTCACTGATATTAATCACCGTGGGCAGAATCATGATCGCCAGAACCAGCACTGCTGATAGCAGATTCGCTCCTCCGGTAAACTGGTGGGTCTCAGAGCCCTTGAACAGAGCCAGTTCCCATTTATACATCAGAGGATTCAGAATCAGTATACCCAGCAGTCCATAGATCACGGAAGGAATACCGGCCAGCAGTTCAACCGCAGGCTTTACGATCGCCGCCAGTCTCTTCGGCGCTACTTCCGCCAGGAAAACCGCTGTCATCACACCGATGGGAACTCCCAGCAGGATCGCCATAGCCGTTCCCAGAATCGAGGTCAGAATGATGGAAAGAATCCCAAACTTGGGATCTGACGCGGTAGGGGCCCACTCGGAGCCGAACAGGATATCGGTGAGTCCGATCTTATGCAGAGCCGGTGTCCCGTTCATAATCATATATAGCGTAATGGAAAAAACAGCCAGTACGGCGAAGAATGCGCAGATGGTAAATACCACCTGTGCAATCTTTTCTATCGTTTTTTTTGTTTTATAGCTTCCGACAATGGAGAAGCTACCCGTTTTTTGTTCTGTCATCTTTTCCTCCAGAGTCGCATTTACTGCGACTCAATTCAGGTATGCGCTCTGCGCGTTCCTCCAGAGTCGCATTTCCTGCGGCATTGATTTCTCGAACTTAGTCGACGGAAATCAGTCCAACAGATTCAACTAAAGCTTTTCCTTCCTCTGATTTCAGATATTCGAACAGGGACTGTACCAGCGGGCTCTGGTCTGCGACCGCACCCTTGGTAGCCATTACGAAAGGTCTGCTCAGGAAATAGCTGCCGTCTTTGATCGTCTCCACTGTAGGTTCTACCCCGTCCAGTGCCACTGCTTTTACCTTGTCGTCCAGTACATCCAGGGAAATATATCCGATTGCGCCGGGGGTGGAAGCCACTTTGGCCACTACCGCGCCTGTGCTGTCCAGCTCGTTGGAGTACGCACATTTTTCTTCAATGTCCAGAATTTCTTCGAAAGCGCCTCTGGTACCTGACCCTGCTTCTCTGCCCACTACTACGATCGGCTGGTCAGCACCGCCCACGTCTTTCCAGTTCTTGATGGCTCCGGTGTATACATCACTTAACTGCTGCTTGGTCAAGCCGGTGGCCGTATTCGCCGGATCCACAACTACAGCGATTCCGTCGATGGCTACGATGTTCTCTACCGCTCCTGCCGTTTTTTCTTCCTCCTTCAGATTCCTGGAGGAATTACCGATGTCCACGGTGCCGGCCAGGGCTGCCTCGATACCGGCGGAAGAGCCTGTGAACTCGGGGGTGATGGTTACATTGGGATGCGCTTTATTAAAAGCCTCCGCCAGAGCGTTTGCAAATTTTTCCATAGATGTGGAACCTGACATGGTGATCGTCCCGGACAGTTCATCCGTGGCTGCCCCCGACTGTGTGGCGTCCGTGTCCGCCGGTGTGGTCTCTGCGGTAACCGCCGGAGCTTCTGCTGCCGTGTCCGGTGTGGGCGCTGTCTGTCCGGCATCGTTTGCTGCGGGTTCAGAACCGCAGGCTGTTAATCCTATCATCATGATTCCTGTCAATAAAGCCGCAATTGTCTTTTTCATTACACATATCCTCCTCAAGATATTGTTTGTCTGATTTGTTTTATTTTTCTTCTCTACGGTATCTAAATTTAATCGTTTCCTATTAAGTCCGTATTTTCCTTATGTAAATTTTGTGTAAAATCGGTTTTGTTAGCACTCTCGCTCGTTGAGTGCTAAATTTCACACTTTTATCACATTTACTACACAATTTATACACAATTCAGAGCTACTATATAATCGTAAAGAAAAAACAGTTATGTAAACTCTTTAGCAAGAAGTTTACAACATTATAAAAGGAGGAATTCATATGTTAAACTTAATGCCTTTTAGCCGCAGAGAAGATAATTTATTCAACTATCTGGACAATCTGGAGAAGAATTTCTTCGGAGATATGGACCAGAATCTTTCCCAGTTCCGGACGGATATTATCGATGACGGAGATCACTATACAATGAAGGCGGATCTTCCTGGCTTCGCCAAAGAAGATATTCACATCGACTTAAACGACAATACGCTGACGATCCATGCGGAACACAAGGAAGAAAACGAAACGAAAAACGACAACTATGTAAGACGTGAGCGCAGATACGGCTCCTTCTCCAGAAGCTTCGATGTTTCGAATATTAACACCTCCGATATTGACGCTTCCTATATCAATGGTGTTCTGGAGCTGAAGCTGCCCAAACTGGAAACGGTCGTACCCGAACCCCGGAAAATTGAAGTAAAATAATTCCCGTTTCCTTTCATTCATCAGCCTGACCGGAGCCAACCGGTCAGGCTGATTTCTATTTTCCAGGAAAGTATCTGGATTTCTTCTTTTTATACCCTCCTTTTAAAATGAATTGAAAAAATATTCGCACCTGCTATAATAGAACTAACATCTAAAAACAGGATAAGGGGATTCACTATGAAAATACGTAAAATAACGGCTGTTCTACTGTCGGGTCTGGTCGTGGCATTGGGTTTAACCTCATGTGGCAGTAGCTCCAAATCAGAAACTCCTACCAGCGTGATCGTCTGGCACTATTATAATGGAGCTCAACAGCAGATTTTTGATGAACTGGTACAGGAATTTAATGAAACGGTCGGCGCGGAGCAGAAAATCGTGGTGGATTCCCAGAATCAGGGAACCATCTCCGAATTGACGGATAAAGTATTAAAAGCGATCCATGGGGAGATCGGCGCAGATGAGGTGCCCGATGTATTTGCGGCTTATGCCGATACGGCCTATGAGATTGATCAGATGGATATGGCGGCTGACCTTTCTTCCTATTTATCACAGGAAGAGATGGACAAATATGTCGCTTCCTATCTGGAAGAAGGCCGGTTCAGCGACGATGGGGATCTCAAAATCTTCCCGGTGGCCAAATCAACAGAATTACTCATGTTAAATAATACCGCATGGCAGGAGTTCAGCAGTGCGACCGGAATCGACACTACTTTACTGAGTACCTGGGAAGGTATTGCCAAAGCTGCGGAAGAGTATTATAAATGGACGGATGCGCAGACCCCGGATGTGCCGGATGACGGGAAAGTATTCTTTGGCCGTGACGCGTTCGCCAATTATATCATCATAGGCAGTAAACAGCTGGGGACTGAATTGTTCCAGGTTTCCGGCGGTAAAGTGAACCTTCAGGTCAATGAAAAAGTGATGCGGAAATTGTGGGACAACTTTTATGTTCCTTATATTAATGGCTATTACGGCGCTTACGGACGTTTCCGCAGCGACGATATGAAAACCGGAGATCTGGTGGCTATGGTATGCGCTTCCAGCGGCGCCACCTATTTCCCTACCGAAGTGACATCCTCGGACGGCACTTCCTATCCGATCGAAGGCAGCGTATATCCATTGCCTAATTTTGAAGGAACCGATAACGCTATGGCGGTCCAGCAGGGAGCCGGTATGGTAGTGACCAAATCCGACGAGACAAGGGAAAAAGCAGCCGTCACCTTCTTAAAATGGTTTACCGCTCCGGAACAGAATGTCCGGTTTGCCATGAGTTCCGGTTACCTCCCCGTCACCTATGAAGGTAATAGCCAGTCTGCCATCGATCAGGCTATCGCGGACAGCGAACAGCCGGTCTCCGATATCGTCCGGTCCAGCCTGGACATTGGGGTATCCATGACACAGAATTACACCTTCTATACCAGCAAGGCGTTCAAGAATGGCTTTGACGCCCGCAATATCGTAGAGTATTCCATGATGGACCAGGCCAACGCGGACTTGGAACAGATACAGAATCTGATGAGCCAGGGTACCTCCCGCGCGGACGCAGTGGCCCGGTATAATACGGATGAGAATTTCGAAAACTGGCTTAATACCTTTGAAACGGCTCTCAACCAGGCGATCAGCAAGTAATGCACACCTTAATTCAACAGCAAAGGGGGATGCCTGAATGAAGCAAAACACCCACAAAAAACAGGGTCATACGATTTTCAGTCAGTTGATCCTCCTGTTAGTGGCCGTGCTGTTGATTCAATTGGGAATTTATTTTGTGGTTTTTCTGGGAGGAAATATCCTGGGAGAAACCAGGGCCAACGCATTTGATATTTTAAATGAAAAGACTTCCGGACGAAAAGTATATCTGGAAAACGAGATGATACAGCGCTGGTCCAAGACCGAGGCCTGCGCAGGCGAAGTGGGCAAGATCATCCGCAGCGAAGCGCAGCAGAACAGCATCATGGAAGAGGCAGTCCTGCAGGATTCCGAACTGTGTCAGACCATCCTGGCCCAATCAGCCACGCACATCATCAGTATGCTCCGCAGTAATTCGGTAACCGGAGCGTTTCTGATTCTGAACGCTCCCGCGGAGGACGGGGATCTCACCTCCTATCCCGGTTTCTATGTCCGGGACTATGATCCGGCCACCTATTCGGACTCCAATGCCGACCTGCTGCTGGAAAGAGGCCTCCCGGCCATCGCCCAGTCCATGAATATCCCTATGGACAGCTTCTGGAGTTCCTCCTTCACCTTCGCAGACCCAGCAGCTGATAATGCCCGTTTCTTCTATGCCCCCCTGGAGGCGGCAGAGGATGTTCCTGCCGAAAACCGGGACAGCCGGTATTTTGCCTTCTGGAGCAGCGCGTTTCACATGTCGGAAATGGACAGACAAATTATCACCTATTCCATTCCTCTGCTCTCCGAACAGGGTGAGGTACTGGCGATTCTGGGTGTGGATATTACCCTGGATTATCTGGCCAGCCAGTTAAAATACGACGAACTGGCCTCAGGCAAAGCCGGCGCTTATCTACTGGGAATCACCCGTGATGACGGCCTTACATATGAGCCTGTGGTGTCCAGCGGTCCTGTCTATCAGGCATATTTCAGCACTCCGGGGGCCATAACAACCATACCCTATGATTATAACAATATAGTAAAACTTGATGCGAAATCCAAGACGGATCTGACCATTTATGCCTCTGCACAGCCCCTAAAGCTCTATGATGTAAACACGCCGTTTGTCAAAAACCAGTGGGTTCTGATCGGTATCCTGGATGACAGTAATCTGCTGTCCTTCTCCTACCGGATTCAGGGGCTTTTCCTGGCTGCCCTGCTTCTGGCATTTGTCATCGGTATGGTGATGATCTTTATCGCTGCCAAAGCTACCACCTCACCGATCACCAATCTGATCGAGGATCTGCGGCAGAGCGATCCCACGAAACCCATACGTCTAAACCGTGTGAAGTTAAACGAGATCGATACGCTCACCACGGTTATAGAGGATCTGAGCAGCCGTGCGGCGGAAGCCGCTGCCCGGACTTCCAAGATTATCAACATGGCAAATCTGCCCGTGGGCGTATATGAGTATTATGAAAAAGAAGAGCTGGTATTCTGCAGCCGCACGCTGTTTCTGGTACTGGGCTGGGAGGATGTGCCTGTAAATGATACTTATATCCTTCTGTCTGAATTCCGCAGACGAATGGAACTCACCCTTGCCAATCCTTATGATGCCGATAAGGATATTTATCATCTGCAGAAACAGGATTCGGACGATGTCTATGTACGTCTGTTCTACAAAACAGAAGGGGAGCTATTCTTAGGAGCCTTCATGGATGTCACCCGGAATATCAAGGCACAGCAGCAGCTGGCCTATGAGCGCGACTATGACATCCTGACTAATATCTATAACCGCCGTGCCCTGGACGGGCGCATAGAAACACTGTTCCGGGATCACAAAGATGAGCTTAAAGTGGCTGCTCTTATCATGTTTGATCTGGATAACTTAAAGTTTGTCAACGACTCCTACGGCCATGATTCCGGCGACCGCTACATTAAAACCTTTGCCGACCACCTGACCTGTTTCCTCAAATATAAAAACGCTTTAATCGGCCGGCGTTCCGGCGACGAGTTTAACGTCTTTCTCTATGGCTATGAGACAAAGGAAGAGGTCAAGGCCTACATCGATGAAGCCTGGTCCGTTCTGTCTGAGACCTACATCGATATGCCGGACGGCGTCACCTTAAGGGTCCGGGCATCCGGCGGAATGGCGTGGTATCCCGAGGACTCCGACAATTATTCGGAACTGCTCCGTCTGTCCGACTTCGCCATGTATCACATCAAGCATACGGTCAAAGGCATGATCTATGAATTCGAAGCGGAATCCTACAAGGAAAAATCCATTCTGATCTGGGGACAGGATGACTTAAACCGTTTCCTGGAGAACCGGCTGGTGCGTTATGCCTTCCAGCCGATCATATCCGCAGTCACCGGAGAGGTGTACGGGTATGAAATGCTGATGCGCCCGCTGATCGAGCAGCTGGCAAACCTGGAGACCTTATTCCGGCTGGCAAAATCCCAGTCCAAGCTCTATCAGATGGAACAGCTCACATGGTTTGAAGCTCTGGAAACCTTCACCCATCAGATAAGGATCGGAAAAATCGGCAGCGAGGAACACATTTTCATCAATTCCATCGGCAATCAGATGCTGACGCCAACCGATCTGGATTATCTCACCAACCAGTATAACAGTCTGCTGCCGCGCATCGTCATGGAGTTAACCGAGAGTGAAGAGTTCGGCTCCGACATTATCCACGCGAAGCAGAAGATCGTCAGCCAATGGGGGGCGCAGATCGCCATCGATGACTTTGGAACAGGATTCAACAGCGAAACCGTGCTCATCCACGTGAACCCTGACCTGGTGAAGGTGGATATCTCCATCATCCACGATATCGATCACGACGATGACCGCCATGCCCTTCTGACGAATCTGATCTCCTACGCCAAAGACCGGAACATCAAAGTTTTGGCAGAGGGCGTGGAGACGAAGGCAGAGCTTCTAACCCTCATAGAATGTGGTGTGGATTATCTGCAGGGCTTCTACATTGCGAAAGCTGATTTTGACATACCGCAGATCCCGGAGGAGGTGATCCGTGAGATCCGCGAGGCATCCGGTATTTAAGCCGGTTCCATCTGCCCTTCCCCCATCCGGTCTTTGGTGCCGATGTCTGTCAATAAGGAAGTGTCACGGTAAATATCGTCCCTTCGTTGGGCTTACTGGTGACCTGAATATTTCCGTTATACATCTCCACGATATGTTTTACGATCGAGAGTCCAAGGCCGGTTCCGCCCTGTTTGCGGGAACGGCCTTTATCCACACGGTAAAAGCGTTCAAAAATCCTGGGGAGTGCCTCTTCCCTGATGCCGATACCGGTATCGGAAACCTCCAGATGCAGTTCATGGTCACTGCTGTAACCAGAGATCTGAACCTGACCCACCTCAGTATTTTTGATCGCGTTGTCCACCAGATTGATCAGCAGCTGTTTGATCCTGTTCCGGTTGCAGGGGTAAGGCTTTACATAGGCCTGTGGATGGAAAATCAGCTGGGTATGCTCACTACACTTAGGTTCCAGCAGTTCGACTACTTCTCCGATCACTTGATTGACCTCACAGAATTCGATTTGATAGTCATTTTTTGATTCAATCTCAGAGAGCAGCAGGATATCCTGAATCAGATGATAGAGACGCTCCGATTCGATGTCGATAATATCCAGAAATTTCATGGCGATCTTTTCGTTATGAATAGCTCCGTTTTTCAGCGTATCCACAAATCCCCGGATGGAGGTCAGCGGCGTTTTCAGCTCATGGGTCACATTGGAGACAAAATCGCTGCGCATATTTTCCAGCTTTTTGATCTCTGTGATATCCTCAAGAATCAGCAAAACGCCCAGGTTCTTATTCTCCAGCTCGTGCAGCGGCGTTCCCATCACACGGATATAGCGTTCCTGCCCGTTGCTGATCCTTCCCTCCTGTACAAAGCTGTCCCCTCTTTTGCGCACTCCGTCCACCACATCAAATATCAGCGAATTCCGGATCACGCTGTAAAGGGCCTGTCCTGTCAGGTTCCGTGTACCGCTCCCGGTAAGCTTCACCAGACCGTCGTTATAGAACAGGATTGTATTGAGGTCATCGATGGCGGCCACCGCACTGTCCATACTGCAGAGCATGGCCTCCAGTTCCCGGTTCCGGCGTTCCAGACGGTCCACGTGTATCCGAAGTGTCTGGGACATCTCATTGAACGTATAGGCCAGGCGGCCGATCTCCCCATTCTGGCGGGTATGGATTTTCCCTCCGTAATTGCCGTCGGCGATCTCTTCCGCCGCTTTTGTCACCTCATCCAGGGGCCGGATCAGATACCGGCTGAAGCAGTCCGCCATGAGCAGGGCCACGATACAGATAAATACCAGCGCGGCCAGCACGGTCTGAAGCAGTTCCGCCGTCAGGCTGTTCAGTTCTGCCATAGGCACGGATACCCGCAATACTCCCTGGAATCCCGGCGTGGTGACGGGTACGGCGGTGTAGAAAGTCTGTATCTGCATAGTTTCAGAATAACGCCTGGCACTGGCGGTCACCCCTTGCAGCGCCTCCTGCACCTCTTCCCGGTTATCATGATTACCCAGGCTCCCCAGCGCCTCTGAGTCTGCAGCCACAGTGCCGTCCTGCTGAATCAGCGTGATCCGGACCCCGTATTCCCTGCCATAGGTGTCCACGAATTCCTGATAGTCCATATGATCATATTCTTCCTGGACCGAAAAGATCTCCGCCAGCATTCGGGCCTGGCTCTCGTACTGCACAGCGCTCTGGTCATCGATAAAATGATATCCCTTAAACCAAAATACCCCGACAGCAGCGGTCAGGGTTACAACGATCAGTATCAGATATGTGATAAATATTTTTCGTCTCATACGCTCTCCCGGGCGAATTTATATCCGACGCCCCGCACGGTTATGATATATTGCGGATGATTATCATCCTTTTCAATCTTCTTTCTCAGATTCCTGATATGGACATCCACCGTCCGGGTCTCACCCAGATAGTCATATCCCCATATTTTTTCGAGAAGCATATCTCTTGAAAGTACCCGTCCCCGGTTTCTGACCAGCAGATACAAAAGCTCAAACTCTTTCAGCGACAGCTCCACGGGCTTCCCGTCAACGGAAACCACACGGCTGCTCTTATTGATCACGATATGATCCACCACCAGCACTTCTTCCTCCTGAGAGGACCTGTCCAGCTCTCCGCCGCTTCTTCTTAAGACCGCCTTTATTCTGGCCAGCAGCTCATGGACACCAAAGGGCTTTCCCAGATAGTCGTCCGCCCCCAGCTCCAGGCCGACTACTTTGCTGATCTCATCGCTCTTGGCCGTCAGCATAATAACCGGCATCTTCCGCTTCACCGGATCACTTCGAATCTGCTTCAGCACTTCGATTCCGTCGATTCCCGGCAGCATCAGATCCAGCAATACCAGATCTATTTTTTCCCTGTTCAGCACTTCCAGCGCCTCTTCCCCGGTCTCGGCCTTTCGCACCTCATATCCGCCGCCCTCCAGGTTATATGCGATTAATTCCAGGATATGTTCTTCATCATCGACTGCCAGGATCGTTTTCATCGTCGCACCTGCTCCCGTTCATTTTCTCCGCTGTTTCGGTATCTCTATCATTTCGGTTTCTTTAACATACTGTTTCTATAATATACTGTTTCTATAACATTTCTGTTATTATAAATTTCCTTTTTATAAAATTCTATTTTATATTACCGTTTTTAAACCATATCACTCAGTTGTAAAATTTTCATCGTGCTTATGTTAAATCTATGTTAAGTCGTAGAATTAATAGAAAGAAGGCCCAAAATCTTATAACGTCCAGCGGCTTCTACAGCAACAGGGTTAACCGCCGGTACACTTCTACAGCAGCGGGGATAGCAGCCAACTCACGTCTACAGCAGCGGGGATAGCAGCCAGCTCACGTCTACAGCAGCGGAGATAGCAGCCGGCTCACTTCTACAGCAGCGGAGATAGCAGCCGGCAGAACTGCTCCTTGAAGCGGATCAGCAGAGAACGGCTGGCATACACATACGGTGTGACATGGGTACACCGTTTCAGATCATCCAGGAATATCTGCTCCAGCTTATAGGTCGTATCCTGGTTATAGATTGTAGCGTTCACCTCAAAGTTCAGTTTAAAGCTGCGGATATCCATATTGGCTGTTCCCACACAGCTGACCATCCCGTCCACCGTCAGGGTTTTAGCATGCAGGAAACCGTCGTCATAGGTATAGCATTTGGCTCCGGCCTCCAGCAGATCTTCGATGTAGGAATACGTACACCAGTATACAAACGGATGATCCGGTTTGCACGGGATCATAACCCGCACGTCCACCCCGGACGACGCGGCGATCTTCAGAGCGTCCAGTACCGACTCATCCGGTATAAAATACGGGGTCTGGATATAGATATGATTCTGGGCCATATGGATCAGCCGCAGGTAATTATCCCTGACATTGGGCACTTTGGAATCCGGGCCGCTGGATATGATCTGAATCGCGTTCCTGCCCTTTACCATATCCTCCTGCTCCACAAAATATTTATCCTGAACGAACAAATTTTGTTTGGTGGCATAATTCCAATCCAGTATAAAACGGATATGGAGTGAGAGGACTGCCGAACCGCTGATTTTCAAATGGGTATCCCGCCAGTAGCCGAATTTCTTCTGGTTCAGCCCCAGATACTCCCGGCCAATATTAAACCCTCCGACAAACGCAGTCTTACCATCTATAATAATAATTTTCCTGTGATTCCGGTAGTTCAGGCGCATCTGAAATTTCTTCAGAACAGCGGGAAAGAATTCCCCCGTAATGATCCCTTTGGACCGGATCCGTTTCCAGTCCGATGCTTTCATAGACCTGCATCCCATACTGTCGTAAAGGATTCTTACCTCGACCCCTTCCTTCACCTTCTGTTCCAGCAGATCCTCGATAGGCTTCCACATCTCATCGTTCTTAATAATATAATATTGAAGATGGACATAATGCCTGGCTTTTTTTATCTCCTCCAGCACCGCCTTTAACTTGTCATTTCCATCCGTATAAATGGAAACCTCATTATCAGTGGTATACACCGCATGGGAAGCCTCCAGATTATACAGGATCAGGTTGGAAAAACGGCTCATCTCCTCATTTTCCGGTTCAAACTCATTTTTATATATCGTTTCTTCCTGCTTTCGGATCGCATAGTTCATCTCATCTTCGATCTCTTTCATCTTGAACATATGCTTTTTATGCAGATCTTGTCCCAGAACCAGATAAAGCAGGAACCCCAGTATCGGTATAAAATATAACACCAGAAGCCATGCCCAGACCGTCATCGGTTCACGCCGCTGGAAAAATACAATCAATATAGCCAGGATAATATTAATATAAATCAGATTACTCATGATCCAATCCCAGCCTGTAACAACATAACCCCACGCTGTCTCTAGCATAGCGGAATCCTCCTTTTCGTATATGATACCACAAACATCCTTTTTTGTAGATGTTTTTTTCTGTTTTTCAACGGGGAGGGCCGGCCCCATTATTTTTTTCATTTTGCGGTTGGGAATGCTTGCGCACGGCGCAAATCAATGCTACAATATTATTTACGCGGGAAGACAAGCGATATGAAATTGTCAGGAAAGTAGGAGGGATACCGTGAATACGTTAACTATTGTTTTGTTAGTGATACTTGGAGTGCTGATTGTCGCAGTTGTTGCATTATATTTCTTTGGTAAAAGAGCCCAGAAGAAACAGGCAGCCCAAAAAGAACAGATGGACGCCATGGCTCAGAATGTCAGCATGTTGATTATTGATAAGAAACGAATGCGGATGAAGGAATCCGGACTGCCCCAGATGGTGATTGACCAGACACCTAAGTGGCTGCGCCGTTCCAAACTTCCGATTGTAAAAGCTAAAGTTGGTCCTAAAGTTATGTCTCTGGTCTGTGAGGAATCGATCTTTGAACTGGTTCCCGTGAAAAAGGAAGTAAAAGCTGTTGTCAGCGGAATCTACATAACCAGTGTGCGCGGAATCCGCGGTCCGCTGGAGGCGCCGAAGAAAAAACAGGGCTTCTTCAAACGGATGAGAAACAAAGCGAAAAATTATGTGGATAAGAATACCAAATAAGCTTTTTCCAGTTAATAAAGCTGCACGCCTTAACAGACCGAATCACACATAAGAATTCCGGCAGACTGCTGCCGGGATAATTATGAAAATAAATGCATAGAAGAATGAAATATACCAGATCGAGTAAACGGCATCCTTACCGTATTACTGAATCTGGTATTTTTTGTCTTTCTTTTCTTAGCTGTCCTCATTTATCATGTCTGTTCTCATTTTCATTTCAGGAGTAAACTGTTACTGCTGGAGCGAAAAATCCCCGGCCTCTTTGCTTTTAATATTCATGGTTATGGTACAGTCTGCCAGGAACTCGTAGTTCACTTCCAGCTGGTATTCCACCTGGATATTAATATTTTTATCGCTCTCATTGACATCAACGCTGGTAGCCATCAGGCCGATCAGAAGATTGCCGTAGGGAGTGGTATAATAGGTCACATTTTTCTTATTTTCTTCAAATACCATATGTACGTTAGCAAGGCCTTTTTTCGTGACCTCCAGTACATGTTCTTTTACCTTAATGATATTCTTAATCTTTCCCTCGATGCCTTCCAGTACTTCATCGTAGATCAGATAGTGGCTCTTTTCTTTCCTGTAATAATCCGCAACCGTTACCACCTCTACCGGTTCTACCCCTTCACCTTCCATAAACTGCAGGCCGGATATACTTAATAAAACTTGGTCTGTCATATGTTTCTCCTAATAATTTTCAATGGGAATCTGCCTGATCTGACTAATTTCACAGGCCAGAATCGATTTGGCAAAATCTTTGAATTTGTCTGCCAGATCACTAACAAAAAACCGGTGTTCCGGCCACACCTCCTGCGCAGAGCCAGAGGCCACTGCGGCGATTCCTTCTCTTCGTAACAGTTCCTTTAATTCCAGTGCCGTCTCATAGGCAGGATTTACAAGAGTCACCCGGCCGCCCATCACCTTGCCAACCGTAGAGCGCAGCAGGGGATAATGGGTACACCCCAGAATCAAGGTATCCACGTCCGCCTGTTTCATATCCTCCAGATACCGGCCCGCCACTTCTTCTGTCACAGGGTCCTTAAGCCATCCCTCTTCCACCAGCGGCACAAACAGAGGGCAGGCCTTACCGATCACCTGGATATCCGGATTAAGGTCGTGTATAAAATCCGTATACATCTGGCTTTTTACCGTGCTTTCCGTGCCGATCACCCCGATACGCCCATTCCTGGTGGTGTTAGCCGCCACTTTCGCTCCGGGTTTGATCACCCCGATAATCGGAAGCTCCAGCTCGGGGCGGATCTCCTCCAGCGCGCAGGCACTGGCCGTGTTGCAGGCTACCACGATCGCCTTTACATTTTGAGTCCTTAAAAACCGAATGATCTGCCTGGAATATCGGATGATATTATCCTTTGACTTGTTTCCGTAGGGGACTCTGGCCGTGTCCCCGAAGTACACGATCCGCTCCTGGGGAATCTGACGCATGATCTCCCGGACAACGGTCAGGCCGCCGACCCCGGAATCAAACACCCCGATCGGAGCCTGATGAATGTCTGTATCTTTCATGGTTGTATTACCTCATGCCCTTACTCTCTATCAATAAACCGATACAACAGTATATGTAACATAATAACCTTTCTTGCTGAATTATTCAAGTATTGTCCTCAGGAATTTGGAAGATGGGCCGGAGAGGGCAGGGGCGGGGGCCATCCGTACTTTGGTGCTCTAAAACTTTTAAGTGGAATTAGAGTACCTAAAACCTAATGTATGAAAAAGGAATGGGGGCCGAATTGTTTCGGCCGTTCCATTCCCATAAACTTAGTAGTCTTCCCGGATTATTGGGGTAGAGAGGTATACATTTGTTACATTCTGAGATTCGTCGTAGTTAAAGGCTATATTCACATTCACCGGTTCTCCGCTTCGCATATCATAATCCTTGATTAACTTGGTGTATGCATAGATGGTGAACAGTTCTTCATCCCGGTGTTCGGAGACTACCTTGCCCTCGATCTGCTCTAACAGCCGGTCCGCCATCGTGTTGCGCTCATTCAGGGGCATCTGACCGGGATGGGTACCGATCAGATTCAGAGATACTTCGGTGTCTATCCGGTAGTCCTCGTAGATTTTATCCAGTATTTCTTTATAGCCCAGGGCGCTGTCCAGATCGTACAGGGTGATATCTGTCAGGAGATATTGTTTGGCGTCGATTACATTCGCATCGTGCTTTTGTTCATTGGTGATAATCTGGATCGTAGTTTCAGCCTGTTTGGCTTTTACATGGAGAACCGTCTTGGCCTGTCCGTCTTCGTAAGTCTCCGTCAGCGTATAGTTTTCATGAATCCCCAGGATATTGGCTATGTCCTGAACCATCGTTTTTCTTCCGCTCAGGCTCAGATAAGTGGTGTTCAGGCGGCCGCTGCCTTCCACTACACTCTTTGTATTCATAAAGTCGGAACTGTGGAAAGCTTCTACTATTTTTCCCTGATCCCGGACTCCGTACAGATTCCATAACTGGACACCGGCCAGGACCCATAGAATCAATACAAGTCCAACTAATACTTTCTTCATTTTAAAGACCTCCTAAGTGGTACTCTTTTTCTTAGTTTTGACATTTTCAGGAGGCCTTATTCATTTACTGGTGACGGGTGGTGTTTTTTTCCAGCAGTCATATTTTTATCATGGAAGCTGCGGATGAGTTTTTCAAAATGTAATATACCCTGTCTGCTGAAACTCATACTCAAACCAGCTATCGCACACCGGGTGTTGTACAAAGGATTGCTATCTTCCATGTAGTTTGGTATACTATCATTATATAGGCATATGAGCAAGGATAAGCTGCATATATCCTGACCAGATGTCCTTTTCCGCAAGTATCGCAGGATGTTTGGTTATGATAGCTGCGGCGTAAAATTATAAAGAAGGTAAAACAACATGGGAAAACAGCACAGCCGTGAATACCAAACGCTGCTGAACAATATCCCCGGAGGCGTTCAGCAGTGTCTCAATGATCGTTTTTTTACTTTGGTGGAAGTCAACCAGGGCTTTTTAGATCTCTTTGGTTTTTCACGGGAGGAGATTACGGAACGATTTCATGACCATTTTATTGAAATGATTCATCCAGCTGACCGACAGGATATTTTGGCCGAAACAGCGGAACAGTTTCGCAGGACTGGGAAATGCTCGTCCAATTACCGGGTTTTGTGCAAGAACGGCAAATTTAAATGGGTATTGGACAACGCTCAGCTGAATCAAAACGAAGAAGGGGAAGAACGGATCTTCTGTATCCTGCTGGATGTCACTGATTCCAGAAATGACCGGGAAGAACTGCGTCTCTCCCTGGAGCGGCATCGGATTATCCTGAACCAGACAACCGATATTATATTCGAGTGGGATATAGGAAACGATACTATTCTCTATTCCGCAAACTGGCAGAAAAAGTTTGGTTATGATCCGAACTGCGATGGGACGAATCGCGATTTGTCCTTTGCCAGACATGTTCATCCTGATGATATCACTGCTCTGAAGAGGCTTATGGCCAATGCCAAAGACGGTGTTTCTCTGTCTGATGCAGAGATCCGTATTCTGAATGCGGAGGGTATGTATATTTGGTGCAGGATTCGATATACCGATCAGTATGACAGCACCGGAAAACCGATCAAGGCAGTGGGAATCATCACCGATATCGACAATGATAAAAAGATGATCGACGACCTGCGGCAGCGGGCGGAACGAGATGCCCTGACCGGCCTTCTTAACCGTGAGGAGAGTGAACGGCAGATCCGTAATTACCTGCGGGATAACCCGGATGAGCCCTGCGCCCTGCTAATGATTGATACCGATAACTTCAAAAAAGTTAACGATACCCAGGGCCATCTGTTTGGGGATGCCGTCCTTTCAGAGCTAGCAGCCGGAATGAAAAAACTGACACGGCAAACGGATGTGGTAGGTAGGATCGGCGGAGACGAATTTATGATTTTTTTAAAGAATATCACTTCCAGGGAGATGGCCGCTGAGAAGGCAGCCTGTTTACTGGAACTGTTCCAGCGTCTGTTTCAGCAGGGCAAACGCCCCATTGAAGTCACCTGCAGCGCGGGTATTGCTATTTATCCGGATGACGGGAAAAATTTCCAATCCCTGTATCACAGCGCCGACCTGGCCCTGTACCAGGCAAAAAAACAGGGAAAAAACCAATATCTGCTGTTTGACAAAGAGCACGGCAGTACCGTCGGGGATACCGGGTATTCTTCCCTGGGAGCAACGATTGATTCCGACCTGGACACATCGGAGGCGCCAAAAGATCTGGTGAACTATGTATTCCAGGTTCTGTACGATACAAGCGATATCGATCATGTGATCCAGCTGATTCTGGAAATCGTAGGAAAGCGGTTTGACGTGAGCCGGGCCTATATTTTCGAAGACTCTGACGACGGCACCTATTGCGATAATACTTATGAATGGTGTAACGATGGGATCGCATCACAAAAGGAGAACCTGCAGCATTTTCCTTATGCGGATGTGGAGGGTTATCGGGACTTATTCAAAGATCATTCCGTATTCTACTGCCGGGACATCCATTCTCTGACCCCTGTGCAGACGGCGTTGTTTGAGAGCCAGGGAATTTGTTCTACGCTCCAATGCGCTATCTTAGAGGGAGATGCTTTCCATGGGTTCGTGGGTTTTGACGAATGTACGGGAATGCGTTTATGGAATAAAGAGGAGATTGCGACACTGACCCTGATTTCCCAGCTTCTGACTACCTTTTTGCTGAAGAAGCGTACTACAAAACATGACAGCGAACTGGCTATACGGCTCAACACGATCCTGGACACCCAGGACGCCTATATCTATGCCATCGAACAGGACACCTGCGAATTATTATATCTCAATCTTAAAACCCGGGAACTGGACCCTAAAGCAAAACCCGGCATGACCTGCTACAAAACGTTTTTTGGCAGGGAGACTCCCTGTAAAACCTGTCCTTTATCCGGCGGAGTAGGGGAAATCTATAATCCGCAGT
The DNA here is from genome assembly GCF_032380655.1 of Diplocloster hominis. Taxonomy (NCBI): domain Bacteria; kingdom Bacillati; phylum Bacillota; class Clostridia; order Lachnospirales; family Lachnospiraceae; genus Diplocloster; species Diplocloster hominis. The sequence goes on from NZ_JAWDIY010000001.1 coordinate 237,767, forward strand.
ATGGAGTCTGGACCCGGGCAAAGGCATCCCCCATGAAATGGGGGGAATTGGACGCCTACCTCCTGACATGTTTTGATATTACAGAATACAAGAAAATGCAGTAAACGGCCATAAGAAAGCCCCTGCCGGGATATCAGAACCAACCATCCCGGCAGGGGTTTTCTTACTATCTGAATGCTTTTTCGTTTCTATTTCTGTTTTCCTTCCGCCAGCTCGATCCGCACCAGCGCTTTTCGAAGCGCCATATTCGCCCGGATCATATTCATGCTGGAGTCAGCGGTCTCCAACCGGCGCTGCGCCCGCACACGGGCTTCCTCCGCACGGTTTAAGTCGATCTCATCGGGCCATTCGGCCAGCTCCGCCAGAATCGTCACCTTATCCTGAAGAACTTCGATAAACCCGGAATGCAGGGCCGCTTTTTTCTGTCCCTCTTCCTCGGTAATCGTAACGATGCCCGGGACAACGATCATGGTCATGGGGATATGATTCTTATAGATACCTACGTCCCCCTCACTGGTCGTCAGCTCTACCATCGCCACGTCGCCCTGGTAGAACACCCGGTCGGGAGATATGATCTCTAATCGAAATAATCTATCGTCTGCCATATGGTCACCCCTGTTTCACCTTGGCTAAAACGTCGTCGATGCTTCCGCAGTTCAGGAAATAGCTCTCGGGAATATCGTCGTGCTTGCCCTCCAGAATCTCCTTAAATCCCTGGATCGTCTCCGCTATGGGAACATAGCGTCCTTCCAGGCCGGTAAACTGTACAGCCACATGGAACGGCTGGGACAGGAATCTTTGCACCTTTCTGGCTCTGGATACGACCAGCTTCTCCTCTTCGGACAGCTCATCCATACCCAGGATCGCGATGATATCCTGCAATTCCTTATAGCGCTGCAGGATCTCCTGCACACCGCGGGCCACCTGATAGTGCTCCTCCCCGACGATTCTGGGATCCAGAATACGGGAAGTGGACTCCAACGGATCTACCGCGGGATAGATACCCAATTCCACGATGGAACGGGACAGTACCGTGGTCGCGTCCAGATGGGCGAAGGTCGTGGCCGGAGCCGGGTCCGTCAGGTCATCAGCCGGCACATAGACTGCCTGCACGGAAGTGATGGAGCCATTCTTCGTGGATGTGATCCGCTCCTGTAACGCACCCATCTCCGTCTGCAGCGTGGGCTGATAGCCTACCGCCGAGGGCATACGCCCTAACAGCGCGGATACCTCAGAGCCCGCCTGGGTAAATCGGAAAATATTATCGATAAACAGCAGTACATCCTTTCCGCCCTGATCGCGGAAATATTCTGCCATGGTAAGACCGGTAAGTCCCACCCTCATTCTGGCGCCCGGCGGCTCGTTCATCTGGCCGAACACCATGGTGGTTTTATTGATTACCCCGGATTCCTGCATTTCGTAATACAGGTCATTTCCCTCTCTGGTACGCTCGCCTACGCCGGTAAATACGGAATAGCCGCCGTGCTCGGTAGCCACGTTTCGGATCAGCTCCTGGATCAGCACGGTTTTCCCAACACCGGCGCCGCCGAACAGCCCGGTCTTTCCACCCTTCTGGTAAGGGCAGAGGAGATCCACGACCTTAATTCCGGTCTCCAGCATCTCTGTGGATGTCGCCTGCTCTTCAAAGTCAGGCGCCGGCCTGTGGATCGGTAAGTATTCCACATCCGAGGGGGCCGGCTTCTCATCGATCGGCTCACCCAGCACATTGAACAGCCGTCCCAGCGTCCGCTCGCCGACCGGTACCATAATAGGGGAGCCGGTGGCCGCGGCGTCCATGCCCCGGACCAGTCCGTCCGTAGGGCCCATGGAGATGCAGCGCACCGTATCGTCACCCAGATGCTGAGATACTTCCACGACCAGCTTTTCGCCGTTCGTATTGACAATATGGATTGCCTCATTAATTTCAGGAAGCTGTCCCTCACTGAACTTAATGTCAAGTACCGCACCGATGATCTGAGTGATTTTTCCGATATTTCCTCTATTGTTATCTGCCATCTTATTCACTCCTTTCACGGCTGCCGGCATCAGCTGATCGCCTCCGCACCCGCGATTATTTCGGTTATTTCCTGTGTAATGGAACCCTGACGGGCACGGTTATACAACAAGGATAAATGTTCTATCATTTCTTCAGCATTGCTCGTAGCGGCGTCCATGGCCTGCATTCTGGCCCCGTTTTCACTGGCCAGCGCTTCCAGCAGCGCGCCGTACAAAAGACTGGTCACATATTTCGGTATGATCATGTTCAGGGCTGTCTCTTCTTCCGGCTCATAATTCATGGGAGCCGAAGAACCGGTATCCTCTTCCTTCACATCCCCGATCTCGATGGGCAGAAGCTTCATCATCCGAGGCTCGTGGACCACCGTATTCTTGAACCAGGTATAGGCCAGGTAAATCTCCCCGACTTCCCCGGCTGCAAAGGATTCCAGCACCTTTTTCCCGATATCCATGGCATCCCGGTAGATGGGTTCATTGATCACATCGGAGTAGTCCTCCCGGACCAGATAGCCCTTACCGGCCAGATATTCCCGGCCTTTGTTTCCGATGGTGTAGAGCTCCACATCTTCTTTCGGAAATCCCGACCCGGTCACCAGCTTGGCGACGTTCATGTTATAACCGCCGGCCAGGCCACGGTTGGAAGTGATCACGATGACTGCCTTTTTCGAAGACTCCCCGCCTTTCAGATAGGGATGGTCGATGTTCCCCGAGCGGGCCAGCATGGAGGTCACCGTCCGGTACATGCTCTCGAAATATGCTTTGGTATTCTCCGCCTTGCCCCTGGCTTTCTGCAGCTTGACGGTGGATACCAGCTTCATGGCTTTGGTAATCTGCTGAGTACTCTGTATACTGCCTTTCCGGCGTTTGATATCCCTCATAGAGGCCATCTGTTTTCACCTCGCTTATTTACCAAAGTTCGCTTTAAACTCCTGAATTGCTTTTTCCAGCTGCTGCTGGGTTTCCTCCGACATCTGCTTATCCGTCCGGATCTGTTCGGGTATTTCCGGATATTTCGTATCGATAAATTCAAATAATCCCTTTTCGAAATCCTGAATGCTGTCTACCGGAATATCCAGCAGATATTTATGGACCGCCGCGAAGATAATGATGACCTGGTATTCCACGGCCATAGGTTTATACTGCGGCTGTTTTAAGATTTCTTTTAACCGTTCGCCCTGGGCTAACTTCTCCCTGGTATCATCATCCAACTCGGAGCCAAACTGGGAGAACGCCGCCAGCTCACGGTACTGGGCCAGATCCACACGGATCGGCGCCGCGATCTTTTTCATTGCCTTGATCTGAGCTGCACCGCCCACCCGGGATACGGACAGACCGGCATTGACTGCAGGGCGGAAGCCTGCGTTGAACATCTCTGTCTCCAGATAAATCTGGCCATCGGTAATCGAGATCACGTTGGTAGGAATATAAGCGGATACGTCGCCTGCCTGTGTCTCGATGATCGGAAGCGCGGTCAGGGACCCGCCGCCTAATTCGTCGGACAGCTTCGCCGCACGCTCCAGAAGCCTGGAATGCAGATAGAATACATCCCCGGGATATGCCTCACGTCCAGGCGGACGCCGAAGCAGTAAGGATAGGGTACGGTATGCGGTCGCATGCTTGGACAAATCGTCATAAACGATCAGCACATCCTCCCCGTTTTCCATCCACTCTTCACCGATCGCACATCCGGAATATGGCGCAATATATTGAAGCGGCGCCAGTTCACTGGCCGTAGACGCTACCACGGTAGTGTAATCCATGGCTCCGTATTCTTCCAGTGTTTTCACAATCGTAGCCAAAGTCGAGGCCTTCTGGCCGATGGCCACATAGATACATTTTACTCCCTGCCCCTTCTGGTTGATAATGGTATCGATAGCGATGGCCGTCTTACCTGTCTGGCGGTCACCGATAATGAGCTCACGCTGGCCTCTTCCGATGGGTACCATGGAGTCGATCGCCTTGATTCCTGTCTGAAGCGGCGTGTCTACGGACTTTCTGGAGATAACGCCGGATGCCACCCGCTCGATTCTGCGGTATTTGTCGGTCTGGACTGGTCCCTTTCCATCGATGGGATGTCCCAGGGAATTGACCACCCGGCCGATCATCGCGTCGCCTACCGGCACCTCTACCACCCGGCCGGTAGTTTTCACGGTATCACCCTCACTGATGTTGCTCGTATCACCCAGTAATACGACTCCCACATTATCTTCTTCCAGGTTCAACACCATACCGTACACGTCCCCCGGGAATTCCAGCAATTCCCCCTGCATGGCGCTCTCCAGGCCATGGACACGGGCGATTCCGTCTGCTACCTGTATGACGGTTCCCACATTGGAGACGTTAAGCTGTGTGGAATATCTTTTAATTTCTTCCTTTATAACCGAACTTATTTCCTCTGGTTTAAGATTCATGGAGTGTTTTCACCCTCTTTACTTGTTATTTGTATACCATTTCTGTTGTTCAGGCAAGCTGCAGCTTCATCAGGTCCCTTGACAGATCCATGAGTTTCGAGCGGACACTGCTGTCCACTACCCGGTCTCCTACACGGATTATCATGCCGCCGATCAAAGCCGCGTCCACACAAAAGTGCATCTCAAAGGTCAGATAACCGGTCGTGGTAAGCAATTTCGCCTCCACCGCTTTCTTTTGGGCCTGGCTCAATTCTACCGCCGTGGTCACGTAGGCGATACCGATTTTCTTATATTCCTTCACTTCCGCCAGAAAATATTCGATGGTGGGAATCACTTCCGCATAATGGTCTTTTTTCAGCAGAAGGAGCAGGAAGCCTACCATGTCATCGCTGACCCTGCCTTTGAATATGCTCTCTAATATTTTATTTTTCTCTTCTTTGACAATCTTGGGATGGTCCATCAGCTTCGAAAGCCCCGCCTCTGACTTTAAGACCTGAAGCACCGCTTCCGCCTCCTCATTCAGTTGGTCCACTTTCGATTCCTCCACGGCCAGCTCAAAGAGCGCATTCCCATAGGTCGCCGCCGCTAGCTTAGCCATGTCTCATCACCCATCTCATTCAACGTTTCCTCAATCAGAAGATTCTGCGCCTTCTCATCGATGGAAGCCGCCACCACTTTTCCAGCCATAAGGGTGGCGATCTGAATCATTTCCTTTTTCATTTCATCCCGCGCGCGCTTCTTCTCCAGCTCGATCTCGCCATTGGCCCGCGCTATGATTCTGGCCGCTTCTTCCTTGGCCTCATCTATAATTTTTGACTCGCTTTGCATTGCTTTCTTTCTGGCTGCGCTTAAGATCTCCTCCACTTCCCTGTCCGCGTCACGCAGTTTCGATTCGTACTCCGCTTTATAGCCAAGCGCGTCGGATTTTTCTTTGGATGCGGTGTCCAGATCGCTCTGAATCCGGTCCTGGCGCTTCTTCAGCACATCCCGGACAGTATCGAAGAACAGATAGGACGCCAGTGTAAACAATACAAACACGGAGATAGCTGTCAGCAGGGTATCCGCGATCAGCTGCATATCAAGCCCAAATAATCGTTCCAAGGTTCGACCTCCTTTCCTTAATTTGTCCTGTATTTCAGGACATACAGGTATACCCGAAGGGTGTTTCCTTAATTTGTCCGTTTTTCAGGACATACAGGTATACCCGAAGGGTGTTCCCTCTCATAATTTTGTCCGATCCTTCTCAGGTCAAAGGCTGTACGAACAATAACAGGAAGGCGATCAACAATCCATAGAGACCGGTAGTCTCGGCTACGGCCTGTCCCAAAAGCATGGTAGAGGTAATATCCCCTTTCGCACCCGGGTTTCTTCCAACTGCCGCTGCCGCCGCGCCGGCTGCATAACCCTGGCCTACACCAGGCCCGATACCTGCGATAACTGCAAGACCCGCACCGATTGCGGAACAAGCTAAAATTAAATCCTGACCTGTAATATTCATAGTAAATTCCTCCTTAAACTCTTTTCTTATTCGTCTGATAATTTGTCATTGACATAAACCATGGTCAGCATACAGAATACGTATGTCTGAATCGCGCCTGCGAACAAATCAAAATAAATATGCAGGAATGCGGGGATACCGACCTTTACAAAAATCGGCAGTAAACCGTAAACCAACGCCATCATAACGGTCCCAGACAGGATGTTGCTGAACAAACGCAGGGACATGGAAATCGGCACCGCCACTTCCCCGATCAGGTTAATCGGCAGAAATAACGGAATCGGCTCCAGCAGGCTGGTAAAGGCTCCGCTCCGGTTGTGCTTGATATCATTATAATGAATCATCACAAATGTAATAAGCGCCAGAGGAAGCGTAACTCCGTAATCTGCCGTGGGCGGCCGGATACCGAATAATCCCGAAATGTTACTGATCAGGATAAAGATAAAAATGGTCCCGATGTAATTGGCAAATTTCTTTGCATTCTTGCCCATATTGGCGCTGACCAGTCCGTCCACCATCTCCACAATCAGCTCAACCGCGTTCTGGAATCCGCCCGGTACCTCATTCGGATCTTTTTTCTTCATCTTCCTGTGTACCACGATAAAGAAAATAATCAGCAGCAACATGACAATCAGAATACTGACATGAGTGGTGGTAATCCACAGATCCTGTCCGAACAGCCGGTATTTCAGCAAGCCGTGGACCATGAAGTCCACATTCTCCGAGGACGTCGCCAACAGATGGCTGACCGCCATCATATGTGCCATCTACTCACCTTCTTTCATTATTAATTTATTACCCCTCTCGCCCTGATCCCCTTCAGAGCCCGCCTCTTTTAAAAAAGGCAGTTTATCAACAAACGGCTGCAAATAAGCCGCTGCTTTCAAACCCATCACTCCCAGGAAACAGGACCATACGCTTCCCAGGTGAAAATATACCGTAACGCCGAAAATCAGCACGACGAATGCCGTACGGATCATGTAGGTCTTTCGTATGTGATTCTGCGCCCCGGCCTCTCCCAGATCCAGCGCCCGGTTCAGCGCCTTCTCCATATGAAAAGCCATGGCTCCCGCCGTCAGAAGCCCGATCAGCAGCCCAAAGGCATACTGCGGTTTATCCTTGGCAATCAGCAGGCCGATCCCCATCACCACAATTCCGTATACCAGTATTCCGATAAAAAGTTCTTTTAACACAAGGCTCAAACGCTTCATTTCTTCTTAGCCCCTTTGTCATCGTCATACACACTCTTCGCCATGATATAGACATTCCTAAAACCCGCCAGCGCTCCCAGGAAAAAAAGCGGAATCTCCGCCGGAATCCCAAAGGTGCGGTGAATCCATATTCCTAAAAAGCCGCATAAAAAAATAGGGACAAGCATGTTAATGGTAAACTGCGTAATCATGGCAAATGCTTTCCATACGCTTCGTTTGCTCTTCTTCACATGCTTACTCCTTTCCTCATTTTAAGAAATAGACATTCTGTACATAATTATAACATCTTTTCCAGTTTTGTCTATATTGTTAAAAAATAGATTTTCATAGATTCTAAATTTCGTTAATATTGCGTAATCTTTTCGTAAAATTTTGGAAAAACCAAAAGGACTCCCTTCTCTTCTCAAGAAGTTTGTCCTTTTATCTGGAATATTATTCCTAACTGATTATCCGAAATACTGGTTCAGGTCTTTTCGGTCATTGGAATACTGCACAGCCACATCCCGGCGTATCTTACCCAGATTCACCAAACGCACCAGATCGCCGTTCAGTGTGTGCATTCCCAGCGCCGCGCCGGACTGCATCACCGAGCTCATCTGATGTCCTTTTCCCTCACGGATCAGGTTCAGCGCCGCGTCGGTGCCGACCAGGATCTCCGTGGCCGCGCATCTTCCCTGGCCGTCCGCCGTGGGAAGCAGGCACTGGGTAATCACCCCCTGAAGGATGCTGGCCAGCTGGGTCCGGATCTGATTCTGGCCCTCCGGCGGACAGACATCGATAATACGGTCAATGGTCTGGGCCGCCCCGGTGGTGTGCAGGGTGGACATGACCAGATGGCCGGTCTCTGCGGCCGTGACGGCGGCGGATATCGTCTCATAGTCCCGCATCTCACCGACCAGGATCACGTCTGGGTCCTCACGAAGCGCAGAGCGCAGAGCCGAGGCGAAACTTCCGGTATCCCTGCCCACTTCCCGCTGATGGATTACGGACAAATTCTGTTTGTAGACATATTCAATCGGGTCCTCGATGGTCAGGATATGATCGGACCGGCTGTTATTGATATAGTCGATCATGGCGGCCAGCGTAGTGGATTTACCGCTGCCGGTGGGGCCTGTGACCAGGATCAGCCCTCTGGGCTGGGAAGCCATCTCGCGCAGCACCGGTGGCAGCCCCAGTTCCTCAAGCGTGGGGATCGTGCTGTTCAGCAGACGGATCGTGGCCGCCAGCTTCCCCTGCTGCCGGAACACATTGATACGCTGCCTGTGGCCATCAAAAGTCTGGACCGCGAAGTCCAGATCCTCCCCGGCCTCCAGCTGGGATCGCATGGGATCAGGAACCATCGAGAGAATGGCTTCCCTGGTCTCATCATCGGTTAACTGAAAGGGCGCCTGCTGAAGCTTTCCATGAATTCTGACGGCCATGGGAAGCCCTTCTGATATATGCACATCTGAACACTTCAGATCCCGTGCAGTCATTATAATCTGCTCTATCCCCGGCATTCCAATACCTCCTGAAGTTTTACTTTTTGCTATAGCTTTACTATATTTGATCTGTTTCTCTATGGGCGATTCCCTTAAGAGTAATAAGCGACCTTAAGAAGTTCATCCACCGTAGTGATTCCCAGTTTTACACGCTCCACAGCGCTTTCTTTCAGTGTCTTCATTCCCTGTTCCCTTACCGCATATTCCGTTATTTCCTCCATAGAAGTATGGTTGGTAATCATTTTCCTGATCTGATCGTCGATCAGTACCATTTCATGAATGGCGGTACGGCCGCGGTATCCTGTGTTATTGCACATGTTGCACCCCTTCGCCCGGCGGACTCTGGGTACAAAAGGGCCTAATAATTCCGCTTCTTCTGCAGTCGGATCTTCCTCCGCGGAACAGTACGGACAGACCTTCCGCATCAGACGCTGGGCGACCACGCCCATCAGCGAACTGGATATCATATAGGGTTCCAGTCCCATATCCAGCAGACGCACGATGGAGGACACCGCATTGTTCGTATGAAGGGTGGAGAGCACCAGATGGCCCGTGATGGCCGCCCGGATGGAGATATTCGCCGTCTCGGAATCACGGGTCTCACCGACCATAATGATATCAGGGTCCTGACGCAGGAGGGCCCGCAGTCCCACATCAAAGGTAAGTCCCGCCGTATTGTTCACCTGCATCTGATTGACTTTGGCCAGGTTCTTTTCCACCGGATCTTCGATGGTGGACAGATTCACCTGCCTTCTGGACAGATACTCCAGGATCATGTATAGCGTGGTCGTTTTACCAGATCCGGTAGGGCCGGTCAGGTAAATGATTCCATTGGGAGAGCGCAGCAGCCGCTGGAACTTCTTATAATTGGCCTCATCCATACCGAACTGGTCGGAGTAGTCGATGGCCGAGTTATTGGACAGCAGACGCAGCACCGCCTTTTCCCCGAATACGGTAGGGATGACGGACACACGGATATTGATATATTCTTCATTCACCTTTGTTCGGAAATGACCGTCCTGGGGCACCCGCTTTTCGGCGATATCCATGTCCGCCAGGATTTTAATACGGGCGATCAGGGACGGATGCAGGGATCTCTGGAGTGTGACATAATCGATGATAGTACCGTCTATTCTCATCCGGATCAGGGTCTTATCCTCGAAGGGTTCTATATGGATATCGCTGGCGTTGGTATTATATGCTCTCTGGAGCAGGCTGCTTAACAGCTGTATGATCGGCGCGTCGTCGTCTTCCTGCGCCACCTCCAGTTCCTCGATCTGAGGCTCACTGCTCTGGTTCGCATTTTGGGCTGCCTGCCTGGCGTCCACCTCTGAATAATAATAATCGATGGCTTTATTCAGCGGAGCCAGCTCGCAGAGCAGGACTTCCACGTTTTTTCCGGTCAGCTGGCGGATGTCTTCCAGCCCATAATAGTTGAGCGGATCATTGGTCACCAGATACAGCGTCTGCCCCTCGGTCTTTACCGCCAGCATATGGTATTTCATGGCCAGAGGACGGGGGACCAGGGCCACCGCATCAGCTTCCACCGGGTATTCGGATATATTGACGGTCTTTAAGTTCAGCCGTTTCCCCAGGGCTTCCAGTGTCTGACGCTCCGTAACGAAGCCCAGCTCCAGAAGGACCTCTCCCAGTCGTCCCCGGTGCTCCTTTTGGTAGGCCAGGGCCTGCTGAAGCTGTTCTTCCGTAATATAACCAGATTCTTTTAATACTTCACCAATCGGAATATTTTTCACGATATTTTCCCTCTTACCTTCTCTATTTGTAGCACATGTATAATTCCATGGTTATGGTCAGTGTGGACATTCCCGCGTTCTCCCCGGTTTCATAAGCGCCTGCTTCACTTGCGAAGTTATATCCGGTGATTCGGATCGAAGGCTCCTCATTTATGATATAATCCAACAGGCTCTGCAGCTTCTCCCGGGAGCCGACTGCTTTCACGGATACATCAGAAGTGTAGATCTCCATGGCGGTTCCGGTATTCAAAGAAGAGGAACCGTCCGCGGCGGCAGCTCCCTGTGCGGAAGCATCGTCCCCGGAGGAAGTCCCGTCCAGCTCACTTTCCGCATTGGCCGAAGTTCCCTGGCTGATTATCTCTTCCGCCTGTCCCTGGGCTGAGGTCATGGCTTTTAATCCCATAGCCGACAGGCTGTAGGGCACGAACTGCCGCATCTGGGGATCTACGGAAATGATAAAATCTTTGGCTTCCAGACCGTAATCCAGGATCAGGTTCGTGATCATCTTATCCACTGCCTGATTCTCCATTACAGGATATAGATCGGCTATCAGCTGATCCCTCTGCTTTTGTTTCTCTTCCAGTTCGTTCGTGTACTGGGGGATCATGGCGATGGAAGCATCCATTCTGTCCCTTGTGCTCTGTGCTTCTTCCAGATTCGTACTTAATTCATCCGCTCTGTTCCAGGAAGGGATGATCAGAAGTGCGGTAAATCCGGTTATAATGAGAAATATGGCCAGGAAATACAGCAGCACTTTATCCCGTTTCGTTAACTTCGTTGTCATATTCTTCCCCTCACTTTCCGGCCATTTCATTCAGATAGCAGCTCACATTGATGAGGTAATTCTGGGTCTCGTTGACGAAGACATAACCGGAATATTCGACTTTGGCGAACAGCTCCGATTCCTCCAGTCTGTCAATAAAATGGTTGATCGTGGTTACGTCAACCGCTTCCGCCGTAAAATTAAAACTGCCGGTGGGGGCCTGATAGCTCTGAATATCGATGGTTACCTGCCCTTCCCCGCACTCCTTGATCGCGTTCGTCACCGAACTATTCGGAAGCGGATACGAGTCAATGGCCTGAAGCGCATATTCGTCCTGGTCCACATAGCTGCTGATCACGGATATCTGTCCGGCCAGATCCTGGGACTGGGTATAAGCCCCGACTACAGCAGGATCTGTAATATAATCGTTCACCTCATCCAGCTGGGACTGAAGGCCCATATTTCTGACAACCAGAACCGTGCTGGCCACGACACACACGATCAGCGTGACCGCGATCGGAATCGCTTTCAGCCAGACCTTTTTCCCATTGCCCGCAGTCTTTGGTTTCTTTTTATATTGTACGTAAAAGTTCATATCTTTTCCTGCTGCACTCATCCTTCCACCTCACCTCACCACAAAATTTCCGGCCGCGTAGATACAGTCACGCAGAGCCGCCGCGCCGTTCTGGCCGTCTGGTCCCGCAGGATCGTGGGCGGCAGGCGGCATAGCCACAGCTGGGGTGTCCGGGAACAGGGCCGTCTGAAGATTTGCATTCAGAGAACGGATACTGTCCACACACAGCATTTCATTTTCCTTGGAAAATCCACCTAAAAATACATCCGTAATCGCGTACTCACTGCGTTCAGAAGCGTGGAACTGAAGAATACCGCTTACATTCCTGGCGATATCCAGCGCAAAGCCTTCGGTTCCATGTTCCTGGAACAGTCTGGAACGGCTGGAATACTTGTATTCTCCGTTTACGATCAATGTATTAACCAGATTATCCCCATCCAAAAGCTCCAGGATACAGGTTCTTCCGCGCAGCGCCGGATGGATATCCAAAATTTTTAACTCCGCAGCCAGAGCCACATTGACACTGGAGATACTGATTTTTAACTTTTCAAACAGCTGCACGTAGCTGCCGATAAAGTCCCGTTCTGCAGCCGCGGCCAGTATCTTAAGCATCCTGCCCTTGGAATCTTTGTTCAGGATCATATAGTCGAACAGGAGCTTTTCCCGGTCGCCCAGATCGGAAAATTCCCGTTTTACCAGCTCCTGCAGCTTGTTCCCCTTCACCGCGGGCAGGGTCAGGATCTTCGTGACGAACTTGGTGCTGTCGATAACCAGTCCCACATTGGTCCTGGGAAGGCGGTATTGGCTCCAGAGCCGGCCCAGGCATTCGGCCAGTTCGGCTTCACTGGTTATGACGCCGTTGATCAGACTGCCCTCCGGCGCCTTGGCCTGAAACACATTTTTCACGGATACCTTGGAGCGGCCGCCGGAGCCGGTCAGGATCTGTATATTTTGATTTGATAAATAGATGGACGTATTCACGTTTTATTTCCTCCTGTCTGGTACAGCGTTATCTAAGTTTCGCTAAACAGAGTATCCCATATCCGTATCATAAGCGTGATTGCGAATCGACGGCATAGCTGCTCCGCAAGATATGCTGTACTATGCTCCGTATGTTTCGATTGCGTTGTAGGACTGGAAGATGGGCAGCAGCACCGCGATCATGACAAATCCGATGACCAGGCCCATGATGATGATCAGGACCGGTTCCATCATGGTAACCATCTTGCTCAAAGCCTGATCTGCGTCGAATTCCAGCGACTCTGCGATGGAGTTCAGCATATTTTCCAGGCTTCCGGTCTCTTCTCCCACGAGAATCGTGGAGGACAGCTTAAGCTCCAGCCCGTCCACTTCCCGCAGCGCCTTTGAGAGGGGTTCGCCCCGGCGCACCTGGTCAATAACCGCGTCAAACTGGGCCTCGATGTATCTGTTTCCTACCGTCCTGCGTCCGATCTGCAGGGACAGCAGCATAGGTATCCCGCTGCCATACAGGGAGCTTAAAGTTCTGGCAAAACGAGCGGTATAGATTACCCGCAGCAGTTTACCGACCTTCGGCAGCTTTAACTTTAACGCATCCCAGCCGTACCGCACTTTCGGCAGGCGCAGAAGCAGATGAACGGCGAATACCGCAATCACGATGACAGCTACAATCACTACCCAGCGGTTGATAAACGCGTCGCTGCAGGCCAGCACGATTCTGGTGATAAACGGCACCTCATCCAGCATATCGAAGATGGGCTTAAACTGCGGAATGATGTATACCATGACGAAGATCATCACCACCACCAGCAGGAACAGCAGAATAGCCGGATAAATCATAGCATTTTTGACTTTGCCGTTCATCCGGTGCTCTTTATCATAATGATCGGCCATACGAAGCGCCGTCTGATCGATACTTCCGCTCTCTTCTGCGGAACGCATCATATGTACCAGCAGGTCGGGAAATACATTTCCCTGGGCTTCCATCGCTTCCGACAAGGGAATACCCTGGCGGATCTGGCGCAGGATCTCGTTATAGACCTTCTTCGTCTTGGGATTCAGGCCTTCCTCCTGGGCGATGATATTTAACGTCCGCACAAGCGTCACTCCGGCATTCAGAAGCGTGCCCAGCTGCCGGCAGAAATCCGCCAGCACATCGGCTTTCAATCGTCGCTCGCTGTGTTCCCTGGTTACCTCATCACAGGAGACCAGGTATTTATTTCCTTCCCGCAGCTGTTCGTACAGCTCGTCTTCCCCGGGGGCCTCGGCCTCTCCCCGGATTGTTTTTCCGTCCAGGTCCTTGGCCGTATACTTATACCTCGGCATGTTCTCACCTATTTTCTATTTGGATTCGTGGTTTTTCTAGATTGATTCCTTTTCTTAGATTGATCACTTGGTTCTTATTTCGTAACTTGGTTCTTATTTCGTAATTAGTAATAATAATTTTGTTATTTTCAATTTCATGATTCTTCTATTCTATAAAAACTGTAAATACCAGTCAATCAGCATCCGTCCGCAAAACACGGCAAACACAACTCCCATACACAGAAATGGACCGAATGCGAAATGGTCCTTCCGGCCCTTCTTTTTGGAAAGCAGAAGGTAGGCTCCGTAAGCACCTCCTGTCAGAACTGCAGCTGCAAAGGCCGTCAGGCAGAGCTTCCAGCCCAGGTAAAGACCGCAGGCGGCCATAAGCTTAATGTCCCCGCCGCCGAAGGCACCGGGAACTAACAGTGTAATCAGGAGCAATGGCACACTGACTGCGAATATACCGATCAGCCGTTCCAACCACCCTGTTTCCGGAAATGTAAAAAAGGAAACCAGGCCGCAGACGGCGGCAGCCAGAACGAAACCATTTGGGATCTCCATCGTATCCCAGTCCACAAAGGCTACCACAGTCAGGACCGCCAGCAGGGCAAATGCGGTCAGAAACCGCAGGAATCCCATCCACAGATTCCCTTCCCAGTCTATATATACCGTCATGCACAGCAGGGAGGACAGTCCTCCCAGGATTTCCACGATGGGATAGCGCAGGGAAATATGAGCCTTGCAGTACCGGCACTTCCCCCGCAGGAACAGGTAGCTGAGTACCGGGAACATGTCCGGAGCCCCCAGCGCGTGTCTGCAGTCCGGGCAGAAGCTGCGCCCGCCCACAAAGGATATTTTACGGGGTACCCGGTAGATCACCACGTTCAGGAAGGAAAACAGCGATGCTCCGAAGAGAAATATTAAAATGGCAATGATCGTCTGTAGTAGTTGTATCATAGGGCCTCTTTCGCAATTAATGTCATAGGAATATGAGTAATCTACCGGATAAACTCCCCGTTTTTAACGGTCCAGCCCTCATTCTCTCCCTCAGGGACATGGCCTGGGGCATAATAGAATGCTGCTTTATTTCCGGATTGGTAGATCAGGCTCTCGATCTGGTTCTTCTCGATCTCCAGCTCCGCCAGGGAGTCCGTTTTCATTTCCGCCAGGGCTACGATCTCTTTTGCCAGATCCGTATCCTTTAATGGATCGTTGATGCGGAAAGTGGAGACAGAGACGTCCTCCTCGTTTCCGTAGTGCTCTGCCAGGATGGTTCTGGTCGCAGTCAGGACCCTTTGGCCCTCAGCCATAACACTTTTTTCCTTCGCTTTGTCGATATAGCCGGTGAGGGTCGGGACCAAAAGCGCTATCAGAATCACGATGATGACCAGAACTACGATCATCTCGGTCAGGGTGAAGCCCTTCCGGGAATGGACGGCTGCGTCTCTTGTTTTTCTCTGGTGGTTGGGCATTGATTATGCCTCCCTTCTGGCAGTTGTATGTTAACTGGTGATAATGGTTAACTGTTTCCATCCCCCGTAACACTTGCGCTGCGTGCGGGGGCGCAGGATATTGGCTCCATAAAGTATACTTTACAGCATCCCTTAATACATGTCCTTCGGACCGGGTCGCAGCATTCGCTGCTCTATAAGGTATACTTTACAGCATCCCTTAATACATGTCCTTCGGACTGGGGCGCAGCATTCGCTGCTCCATTAGGTATACATACTGAACCTGTCTGCTGGATTTTATACATATATAGTAATTCCCTGGATAATATTTGGTTCTGAATTATCTGTAGAAATTATTTTCAAATTTGGTTAGAGGGTCATTAGCTGCCGTTAATGAGATGATTAAGCTTTAAAACATCCCACTGGTTTTCGTTATTTACTTTCTGGTATGTTACCATATAGCCGTTTTCTATGTAGAAGAACTGTTCGGGCTGACAGGTGTCGGCATCCCATTTTAGCAGGTAGATATCTCCCTGGCAATCAGCGGTTTCTTTGACTTCGTTCAGAATGCCGGGGGCAAATCCGTAGGTTCCGTTTCCATCCTGGAATGGGGTGTTGGTGGCACGGCAGTCCAGGCCTACGGAGTACATGGAGAGTTTTACATTTTTGGCTTCCGCCAGGATGGACCTGGCGGAGGCCTTGTTGGTGTAGTGCAGGGTTATTGGGATAAAAATTATGAGTATTATTAGAACTATTGTTAATCCTGCTAATAATTCTATGGCAGTAAAACCTTTTATATTTTTTAATATACTGTGTTTCCTCTTACTCATTTTACCACCCCATTTACAACCCATTTTCTCTACATCTTTTTCATTTAGTAATTATTCAAATTTGAAATCATCATCTGCTGCTTTACCTGTAGTCCATTTGTCAGTCGTGGAGGTTAAATCGTATATTGCTGCTTTGTCAGCATCATGGAATATTATTTTTTGAACTTTATTATCCACAATTTTGACTTGTGCCTGTGTGCCCGCTTTCATCTCTGCAAGAGTTGCAATTTCACCTGACAAACCAGTAGTATCAGATGCATTTATTGTTAATATCAAGTTTCCAGGAGTTGCTGGTGTTTCACTGCTACCGACTGGATTTCCTTCACCATAGTCCTCTGAAACTATAGTTTGTGTAGCCGTCAATACCATTTTGCCTTCTGCCATAACACTTTTGTATTTTGCCTTATCTATGTAACCAATAAGTGTAGGTACCAGTAGAGCTATTAATATAACTATAATAACTAATACCACAATCATTTCAGTTAAGGTAAAGCCTTTTCTGTTTCTTACATTGTTTTTCATAATAATTACGCTCCAAATTATATTGAGAAATTAAGGATTAGGATTAGTTGCACTCATTCCAGTATCTGTATCCTTACCTAAGGTCCACTTGGTTCCATCATATTTAGCCGCCTTTCCGCCATCATTAATTATTAATTCACTTACTTTATTTTCTGTGTTTATTGTAATTTTAACTGTAACATTATTTTTTAATTCTGAAAGTCTAGCTACTCTAAGTCCAATGTTATCAGTTGCTGTCTCTGCACTATATGATGACTGACCTGTAACGTAAAAAGCTGTATTCTTTGTCAGACCCGGGAGAGTGGAATCTAACCCATACGCTTCTGATACTATAGTCTGTGTAGCATCTAATACTCTCTTTCCTTCTGCCATTACACTCTTCTCTTTCGCCTTATCAATATAACCTACTAATGTAGGAACAAGCAGAGCGATCAGAATAACGATAATAACCAATACAACAATCATCTCTGTTAACGTGAATCCTTTTTTGTTTTCCCTCGCATTGCGCATTTTCTGAATCATTTTCATTTGAAAATCCTCCTTAAAATTATTTTATTAGAAATTTATAATAAAAGTGATTACTTTTTGTTACCTACTCCGATGAAGATTCCATACACACCGCAACTCCCAGTCTCATCTTTACCCTTCACAAAAGCAACCACTGAACATCCTCGAACCCGTTCCGCCACACCTTCGGCTATCCTCCGGCTTACTTCGTTCCAACCGTAATCTTATCCGCCGTCAGGTCCAGGCATTCCAGATACCCGGTCACAGTCCGGGAATAATAAGGGCTTTCAACAGTTAAAGTATACTTTATTTTATTGTCGTTGTCTGCCCACTTTTCAAATTTGAGCTCCGTTACCTCATTTTTCTTGTAGAACCCTTTCCCGTAGTACCAGGTAGTCGGTTCATAGAGGTAATCCTCCGAGTTCGGATACTTGATCCCCTCGTAGTCGATGATCAGCCCTTTCTCTTTATCCGCCCGAAGCGTGGCCGGATTGCCGCTCTTATCACTGTACTTGATCTGTGAAAACCCTGCCAGATCCGGGTCCTCCAGAATATACAATCCGCCGGTATCATAACCAGTAGCGTAGGTCAGTTCATTCACGATTGTCTCCGACACGATTCTGACTTCATCCTCCACCCGGTTCATGGCGTTCAGCCTCAGATAGATCTTCGTGTAAGGCGAGATCAGTGCGGTAGCGGCAGCCATGAAGATGGCCGACAGCGCAAAGGCCACAATGACTTCCACCATGGTAACGCCCCTGTTATTCTGCTTTTTCTTCATTCCGCCACCTCCTTCACCCGCTTCGTAATTTTGTTATACCTGTTGTTCTCTTACCCATCCTGAATGGCCCGGATTCATACTCCGAACTCTCCCGGGTCCGCTAATCATTTATATAATAGATCTGTCTGTCCGCGGGCTGATCCGTTTTCGTCACTCCCATATCGGCTTCTCCCATATCCTCCCCGAACATGCTGACGTGAATCCTCTGATGATCCCCGTCCTGCCCTGTATAATAGGCATTGGAAGCGGCCTCCGTCTTTTTCCAGATCTCCTCGGCCTTTTGGGAGAGGTTCCCGGAGAATACCACCGACTGCCACATCATAGCCATGCAGAGCATCAGTATGGAGAAGGATACCAGGACCTCCACCAAAGTAGATCCCTCCTGATTTTTTCTCATATTTATTCCCTCCCCGACGGGCTCCAGGTACCAAGCCAGTCATCCTTTGTCACCGCCTGGCCCTGATCCACTGCCCGGTATGTCTTTTCATATCTGCCGGTGATGCTGTACTGCTGGTCATCCACCTCGCACTTTACGATAATAACCAGTTCGCAGTGCAGTTTATCCGGATCATTCCGGTCTGCGGTCTCCCAATAGATCTGCGTGGATATAGTGCCGAACTTTTCATTCGCCGGGAAGGCAGGATCGTCCGGATACAATACCGCATCCGTTTTCTTGATCGTCTCCGACGCTCCGTGTCCCGCCGTCCCCGGGTCATAATCAAACCAGGACGGATCTTCCAGCTGCTGGTTTATCTTCGCACAGAACGCACTGTCCGCCGGGTCCATACCCAGCTGCTCCTTCAGCCATTCACTGAAGGTAATCGCCGAGATCCGGCTCTGCTCCTGGGCAAAGGACTGGTTCGCCCTGCTGACGATCAGGGTCGCGGACAGCAGAATCGAAAGGGACAGGGCCACGAACAGGCACATCAGACACATCACCACGATCATGGTATACCCTTTTTGACCGTCCGCCCTTTCCTTTCTCATCTTCCGCCAATTAACCATTTTCATCACCTCCGGATTCTGCTGATCTGACCGAAGGGACCGGCTCACTTATGATATCATATCCGCTGTCTGTTTTGATCCAGGTGCTTCTCTCCAATACGTCGTACCTGCCGGCATCATCCGGAACTGCCTGGATTACCGCCTTACCGGTCGGCGTATAGGCCTGCGCATTCTCGTGGATTCCGTCTTTTTCCTTTCCTGAGGCATCCACCTCCCTGCCGTCCGGCAGCTGCAGCTGATAGCTGATGTTCCCGGTACTGTCCGTAGTGATGTAGAGCAGCGCCTGCAATTTTAACGTATACCGGTATGTTCCCTGTACTGCGGTGTCCGTTCCTGTCAGCGTATTTTCATATAAGGTAAACACCTGGGTCTGGGGCGCGTCAGGCCTGGCGGACCCGGTCAGCGCTGCGCCCACGGAACCATCCTGGTTCAGCACATTCACTGCTGCCGCACCGTCGCCGTCCACTCCGACCCGGAACCGATATGTCTCTTCCTGGGGCGGGCTGCCGCTGTTACCGCCTTCGGCTGCCTTTTGCTGCGTAATCTCCAGATCATACTGCTTCGCAAACTGTACCGGCTGGAATGCCAGCACCGGATGGTTAACTCTGATCTTTTCCGTACTGCTGGTGCTGTCCGACTCCAGGACTCTGGTTTCACTGTGTTCGATGGTCTGCGCCGACGCCGTCCATACCGGCACATCCATAAGCCCCTTCGGCAGCTGATAGATCTGCCATCCGGTCCACTTGGAACTCACCTGTCCGTCAGATGCACTCCGCACCCGTATCCAGAGATATTTTCCGGCATTCTCCGGCCCCAGAGCGGCCCGGTCCGCTCCCGCGGACAGGTTCCCGAAGGTAATCTCCGACGCGGAAAGCGTCCCTCTCATCACCGCGGCTTCCGAATCTGCTCCGCCCGGTTCATAATCCGGGGTTTTCCCATCCCGGACCGCATACTCACATTTATAATATCCGTCTCCGGCCGTGCCGGTTACACGGAATTTGAAGCCCGGATTCCCGAATTCGATCAGCGGGATATTTGGATAGACCTCCACCTCCTGCTCAGCTCCGGAGCTGTTCTGGTGATACAGGCCGAAGCCGCTGACCGCCGGAGGCTCCATCCGCGTCGGGACGATTACCGTAACCGCGTCGCTGGCATAGGAATTCTGATACCCGGAGTTGGGTTTTGCCACCGCCACCACACTGACCAGGACTGTATCACCGGCCTTAAACGCGGCCAGCTCTCCGCTCTCGATCTGGACATCCTTCTGTGTCACCCCGGCTCCCGACGATAGGGAAGCCGTGACAGCGGAATCCCCCTGTTTGGTAAAGATCAGATTATACCCGGCTAAGGCTGATGTATCGGTCAAACCTCCCCAGGAAATCCGGTATTTTAATTCATCCACGTCCATCAGGGAAGCCGTTGGCCTGGTTACCGACGGCAGCCGCAGGGTCAGCGGATACACTGCGCTTCCGGTACTGGATACTGACACGCCTTCCTGCCCGTTACGGGTCACCGTCAGCTCCACTCTGCTGTAATTCCAGTTGGTCCCGTCGATCTGCAGCAGATTCGTATTCAGTTTTTGCCTGGGATAGAGTACCGTCTGGATCTCCGCCCCCGCACCTCCGCTGTAACCTGTGAGCATCACTTCATATCCGTTGGGGTTCAGGTTCCCCTGATCCCACCGGAAACGATAGATCGCCCGGCCTGTGGAATCATCCACTGTGTAATCTGCATCGATCAAAGGAACCGGCTCCTGGCGGGAAGGAAGGCCTTTCGCCGAGTACTCGCCATAGGAACTGTAAGCATTTAAGTGCTCCAGCACAGTACTTTGCATCTGCCCGTTCTTCGGATAATAATATTTGGCGATACCGCTCTCCCAGGGATAATACCGGATGATAACCTCTTCCCCGGCCCCCCGGTTCATCAGCGCGTCGATCTGCTCTTGGGAGGTCAGCTCCAGCTCCACATCGGCCAGCGCACCGTTTCTCTGCAGTGAGACAATACTGCTGGCTATGACCCGTCCGCTATCTTTGCCTGCCGTTTGATCCCGGATGATCATATCCACCCGGTAAACTATGCCCCGGTGAAAATCGGTATCCTGCATACGCATCTGCATCTGGTAGTTAAAGTCCTCCGCGGAGGTGCCGCGGAATGTACCCTGATTCGTCACTGTTGCTTTTCGAACGCTGTTCGGCGACATAATATACTGTATGGAAGAGAACTGGGAACTGTTATATCCGTCCGCACTGGCAACCGCCCGG
The DNA here is from genome assembly GCF_032380655.1 of Diplocloster hominis. Taxonomy (NCBI): domain Bacteria; kingdom Bacillati; phylum Bacillota; class Clostridia; order Lachnospirales; family Lachnospiraceae; genus Diplocloster; species Diplocloster hominis. The sequence continues at coordinate 259,118 of NZ_JAWDIY010000001.1, forward strand.
AACGTATAATCCCCTGTGCCGCCCTGGGTGTACAAATGGTCGTTATCCTGATTGATGGAGTTTCGTCCGGTCTTAGTATCCACCAGCGGCGTCGTGCTGCTGCCGCTGAATACCTGTATCTTCCAGCCCGGAATATCCGCATAGTCTTCCGGGTTCTCGATCATCAGGTTTCCTTCTATCCTGCCGGCGGACTGAAAGCCCAGGTACAATACAAGCTCCGGTGCCGGCAGCGTCTTTCTGGCCTTCTGGTCCTTCAAGGTTATGGTGTCTGACGCCGCATATCTGTCATCATCGCAGATCCCGCGGATGGAAATATCAAAAGAATCACATTCCTGGTCCACACGGAAATCCATATGATTTTGCATTCCGCTTGCATACATGGTCTTTGTAAAAACAGGCACGCCGTCTCCGTCCTTTTTACCGGTAATCACGATCTCATACCGGTCCGTGTATAATTGGGTTCCCGTATCCGGCTCCCAGGACAAGGTATAGAAATCATCCGTTCCGGGCGTTATCTTCGCTGTCCACGGCGGATTCAGCTGTTTTAAACCTCCCGCTGGATAGGAATAGGCCAAACGGTAAATGTCAAAATCGCCGGTATCCTCTCTGCTTATGGTACTGCTCTGGGAGAAATCCTGTTTCAGCCGTCCCGCGTCATAACCATAATCGGCAGGCAGATACAGATTTTGGAACTGAAGCTTCGCCCACTCGTAATCGTTGGCTTTCAGTGTGAGCTGGGCCTGCGGTTCATTTACAGAGCAGTTTTTATAATTCCAGACATTCTTTCTGCTGGAATTGTTATAGTAGGACAACTGGTAAGGCGGTCCGGAATTCTTCTGACCGGTTTCATATCCGATGTAATAATTGTTTTTCCCGTTGACCGCAGATGCCATCGCTGTATTTACCGTATTCAGGCAATAGTTCATGTCAAAGGTGCTGCCGGAAATATCTCCGATCCCGTAATAATTTTTACTGGTGCTGCCCATACCGTAATTTACGCACCGGTACAGCTTTATATTTAAATTTTTCTTGTTCCCGGCCCCCGCTGTGATCCCGGAAGCCCGTTCTCCTCTGCTGTTACCGACCATGCCGGCATTGTAGGAGTCCGCAATAAACAGGTTCAGCTTGTTCTGATTCGTATTAAATCCCCCGCATATCCCGGCCACGGACATATTTCCCGTGTTTCCCCCGTGGACATAGCCTTCATTCCCGCAGCGGATCACATTGATTTCCATATTGTTCTGATTGATCCACCCGGAACCGACGATTCCGCCGATGGATAACATAGATTTGCCGGCATCGCTGTCATTCCCGTTGGTGCTGATCTCACCATAGTTGACACACTCGGTTACGGTACCGCCCAGCTCCCGCCAGTGACCCACGATTCCGCCGCTGTCACTGTAAGTCGTATTTACGTTTCCCCGGTTGGTGCATTTGGATATCATGGTACCGCTGTTTAACCGGTTGATCTGGCCGCCGACGATACCGCCGGCCCCCCAGCCGCCGTAGACAAGGGCTCTGTTCTCGCACTCCAGGATCTCATACCCGGACTGATTTACCCCGGCGATTCCTCCGGTATAATCCCCTTCGGTCTTGCTGTAATTATTGACGATCCTCCAGTCGCTTCCTGTGGAACAGCCGGTCAGCCGGCCCGTGGGCGCGTTGATTCCAGTAATTCCGCCCAGAATGCCGCGGCCGTTTTTGTTGGTCGCAGAAGTGTCGCCCAGCCATACCGGGTAGCTTTTATTCTCATAGCCGGAAGCCCCGCTGTCAGTGATGGTTCCATAATTATCCCCGGTGATACCACCGGCGTAACTGTTGGCTGTCATCAGTTTTACCGTGGAATTGGCGGCACTTTTTAAACCAGAACCCCGGATCACTCCCATCTTTTTGTTTTGACCCGTGATCCCTCCCGCGAACACCGCGTCCTGTCCTCTTTCCAGGTAGCCCCCGGATAATTTGCTGTCAAATGTACTGCTGGTTTTACCGATTACAGTTCCGTCCAGGTAGCAGTTTTCAATGACCGCCTCCTGTGTATCACTGCCGTTGATCCCCGCGATACCGCCGATCCCATAGGCATCTCCGCCCATATAGGTACTGACCGTTCCTGCGAAGGAATAGCCGGAAATCGTTCCCAGATTAGTACCGGTAATTCCACCGATATTCCCCTTCAATGACTGAGTCCCAAACTTCACCGACGGGTCCATGACCCTGAGCCGGCCGTCGGAACTGCGGATCTGTGCTCCGGGGCTGTTATAGCCGGATACCCCGCCTATGGATGAGTCTGTGACATTGGACACGATTCCCGTGTCTGTCACTTGCGTTACATTTCCTGTGCGGCCCGCATCCTCGATCACTGCCTGATTATATCCGGCGATTCCGCCAATATAGTTTTCTGCTTTCGCAGTTATGCTGTTTGATACATGAGTGGTGCTGTCCAGCCAGCAGCCCTTTACCGTGCCGTTGTTCCAGCCGACGATTCCGCCCACATAACCCGCGCCTTGTACCTGTACGGTTTCCACGAAACTCTTGCACCGGCTGGATTCGATCCATGCATTTTCATTATTATGGGCAGCGATACCGCCTACGTCACCGCTGGCACGGACGATTCCGGCATTCGTACAGTTGAGAATCCGGCCGTCATTTTCCGCTGTGATTCCACCGGACAGACCGCTGTCCGAATGAACGATTCCTGAAATGATCCATCCCGAAATCTGTCCGGTCTGGTCCTGATACCCGGCGATACCTCCGGCTCTGCCGGACGCGGCCTGTACCTCATAGTTGATCAGCATCTGGTCATCCGAATCCCGGACCCCCTGCAGTTTCCCCTGATTATAACCCGCCAGCCCGCCTACGTTATCCGCTCCGGCTATGGCAGGCTTGTCATCCGAATACGACGTGGTCTGATAAATGCGGCCTTCCGGCAGATTCTGCCCTGTGATCCCTCCTACATTTTCTCCGGTTCCTGATATGCCGATAGAGCTTCGGATGAAACAGGAGGTGATGGTTCCCCGGTTCCGGGCAGCAATACCGCCCACATTTTTTCCGTTTCCGCGCACTGCGCTGTCTTTTCCCTCGTAGTTCACCCCGCTGTCCCGGATCAGCCCGTCCTCATCATTATAGGCCACCAGGCCTCCTACCTCACTGCCGCCGGTCACCTGGCCGGTCAGCGTACATTTTTGCACCGTCCCTTTATTGAGACCGGCCACCGAACCGATATGATCCGAGCCGCTCAGCGTTCCGATATTTCCGCAATTCTCGATCGTTCCCCGGTTTACTTCCGCCAGACCCCCGGTGTAGTAGCCTTTGCCCAGAACCTTCCCGTTCTCCACATTACGGCAGTTATCAATGACCATCTTCTGTGTCACGATTCCCGCGATCCCGCCGGCATAGGAAAACGTGACGTCTTCCCTGCTGTCAAGGGAGGAATCCTTAACCGCCCTCTGGGCCTGAACAATGGCGCTGTTCTGAATATTCCTGATCTCCATCCTGGTATAGGGTACATTATAACCCACAACCCCGCCCACATAGAGGGGCGCTGTAACCCCCTTCAGACGGTTGTTATACTCATCAGCTCTTCCCTCGAAGATCAGCCTGCCGTCCGTATGGCTTCCCGCAGAATCCTCCGCCAGGATGTCATCCACCGACCCGACGGAGCTTAACCGCCGGATCATTTCGCCGATCCGGTCAGACGCCGACTGGTCGTTTTGTGTCAGGCAGGTGTAGCCGGCATAGCCGCCGACGCAGGCCCCTTTCTCCGGCTCCTCCGTATCCTGGGATACCACATCCCCCAGAAAGTTATTCACGGAACAGTCTATAACGATCTCCCGGCCGGAATCAGCCGCCATGATAAGTCCGCCGAAGGCGCCGCCCACATAGTAGCTGCCTTCCACCAGATTCGGGTTTGATTGTATCCGGTTCAATTTTCCATGTATATCCGTGAACAGTTCCGGAGTCGTATTCAGGCCGATATAGCCTCCGGTAAAATTCTCCCCGCGAATGTACCCGCCACCCAGCACATATCCGGTAATCCGGCCGCTGTAAGCGATGTCGCTGCCGGATGCGGTATCCTCCGCCTGTTCATTTTGTCCTGCGATTCCCCCTACGTAATTCCTGCCGCCCACGATACTGCGCACATTCAGATCGCTTCCGCCGCTGTCGATGTAGCCGCAGTTGTATCCCGTGAGTCCTCCGGCATAGTCCCCGGTTCCCCCCAGGACGTAGGCCTCGTCCACCAGATCCTTTCCGTTATTGGCGGAGTTTACTTTGCTGTAGCAGCTTTCCAGGACTCCCGCGTTGAAGCCTGCGATTCCTCCGGCATATCCCGGCCGCTCCACATCAGGGGCCATAGGATCGGTTATGGTGTCATCTTCCACATATCCGCAGGCCGTAATAATTCCCTCGTTGATCCATCCTCTGACGATCACGTCCTGTGAGAAGCGTTTGAGAGGACGAATGGCCTTCACCTGCTCTTCGAAATCCGCCGAGGACGGATCGGGTTTGAAGTCCTCCGGAATATCCAGTTCGCCGTTTACGCCAACGATCCCGCCCACATATTCCGCGCCCACCACATTTGCCTGGTTTTTCCTGCTTCCCGCTATCATGTATTCATCGCCGTCTGCCACGGCTTTCCCCGCATTGTATCCGGCGATCCCCCCGACAAACCGGTTTCCTATCACATAGGCCGCCGCGTTTTTTTCATTTTCATCCCGGTTCACAGTACCGCAGTTCTCGATATACCCGTGGTCGTTGTATCCGGCAATTCCCCCCACAAACATTCCGGTCAGTTTGCCGGAATCCAGGTTTCCTTCCTCATCATACGGATTGTCGGCAGGCGCGCTGATACATTCTTTTATGGTGCCGCCCTTGTTATAGCCGGCGATACCGCCGATGTAAAAGCTGTCCGCTTCCCGTCCTTTCACGGCTGCATAGTTCTCGCACTTCTCCGCCCTGGCTCCGGCGCCGGTTCCGGCAGCAGCCGGCGGCTCCATATAACCGGCGATACCGCCCACATAATTTCCGCCGGTCACTTTGCCTGCCACGTTGATTCCTGCCAGATTCCCATAGTTTTGCCCGCAGACGATGCCTACATAATCTTCACCCGCCGCATGGGCATTCCGGAAAGTCAGATTCTCCACCGTGCCGGAATTGATCCGGAACAGCCCCAGATCACCGGCCGGTTCAGCCGTCTGTGAAGAAGCTTCATACAATACGAGTCCGTTAATCTTATATTTTTTCTGCAGCAGGCCGGTCTCCACTTTAACCGTAGAGTTCCTCTTCAGCTCCGGAACCGGGACAAAGGCCGCCGCGGCCCCCTCCGGGAACTCCGGACTTATGGCGATCCCCTCCGGCTTCTGTCCGTTCTCATATACGTATCCGCGTTCCAGTATTCCCTTCTCTCCAGCCCAGATCAGATCCTGGGCCTGGATATAGGTAATCTTCTCGGCAGCTGTCTTTTTCGCGTCTTCCGTATACCGTATGTTATTCAGATGCCTGAAGTTTTTAACAGTATAAGTTACTTCACCGGTCTCTTTCTTATCGGTTTTTTTGTCTGCAAACAGCGCGTTTTCCGGTCCACTCTGTTTCCACGCGCTGGTTTTATATGGTTTTCCGGAAGCCTGGACCCTGGCGTAGATATTTTCAGCCTGTAAGCCCAGTCTGGTAATGCTGAAGGTTTCTTTTTCCGTATTGGAATCCTGGTCCGCCTCACCGGCTGCGGGTGCTTTTAGAGCTGCCAGGTCCAGCGCGTCCAGTACAATGGTCAGGGAATTGTCCTCTTCCCCATAAGCATAAAACGGTACGTTCGAAATCACTTTCTGAACATCATTTCCATCCGCGTCATAGACGTGACAGGTGACATCACAGTAGATACGGTTCCGGGTATCTGCAGCCCCCGGCAGGCTGTCCTCATCCGGTTCATAGGCTTTGATCCAGTTATCCTTTTCCGGCTGTCCGGAACCATCGGAGTTCACGGCCAGAGACAGCAGCGGCCTCTTTTCCTCGCTGTCATAGATATCGATGGAGTAGCTTAAAAAGGAACTCAGATGCTCGAATTCTTTGCTCATAGCCCAATTCAGGGTTAAACGCTCATCATTGATCAGCTGTACACGGTTGAGGGCGGTCTTTCCCTTGCTGCCGGGAGCGGCACTTGACATATCCACATTGTAGAATCCGATAGATTTGTCTTTTCTGATTTCTTCGGAACGGTCGGATATTCCGGTCTCGGTGTCGGTGGATTCCCCATATGTAAAAGCCTGCTGCCTGTCGCAGTAAAGCGCCGAATACACGGTGCCGTCATAGGGATCAAACTCCAGGCAGATGGAAGCGTCCAGGATGGAGCTGTCGTAAATATAATCGGACAGAAGGTCCAGCAGCGCCAAAGAGGCCTCATCGTTTCTGCTCTCATCCTTTGATATCATAAGGTAATAGAGACGGTTTTCATATTGATCGCCCGTTATCTCCGGGTTCTTTATGCGGCTGATGTCCACCATACCCTTGTTGATTCCATTTTTGCTCTCATCCTCCATCAGAATCTGAAGATCCTTTAACTGGCCGTTTGCCTTATAGTGGGTTAAGGATGTCTGCGCAGCATAAAAAATCGTCTCCGCATAATTATTGTTTCTAATATAATTCGCGTGACGAATATAAGCCGTGAGCCCCAGGCCCGCGACTGATAACAAGATTACCAGTATGATCAAGGTTACGATGGTTTCCACCAGGGTAAATCCGCGATTATTTTTAGTCATAAGCTTCTTCATAAAATCCCTGCTTGCTTTCCTATTCCTGCGAATTTTGACATAGAGTTTCACTTGGGAAACTCTATACCTGCGGCGATCCGCTTCCGCAATATCTCCCTTTTCTCCGCTGTGTGGACCCCTGCGATTTTACACAACAGGGATATTCCTATTTCTCGGGCCTTAAGTGCTCAAAGCTAAAAAAACAGTCCGGCTCCTTCTGTTTCTCTATACCGTCCTGTTTCTCGCAAAATTTCAGTCAAGCACAGCGCAAGTAAACAGTCCCCCTTTATCCGGAAACTGAAAAGTCGCAACTGGCCGTCATATCTTTTCATTTTATAAGACGTAGACCCTATAGCTTTGCGTCACTGCCTTTCGACAGTTTTGCCTTTATGAATTTTGTTCAGTTTTGTCTTATTATACACATTCTGCAAGGATAAATCAACCATTTTACACATTCCTAATTTACATAATGTAAAATTGATATTTTATGTTAATATTTCCCACGATTCACTGGCAGATAAGGACTTATGCCGCTCTTTAATATTTATTTTTGATGTCTGATAAAGCTTCTGTAAATATTATGTAAACTTTACAAGAAAATACCCTTGATCAGAAAAAGATCCTCCCGGCGGAAAATAACTTTCCTGCGGGGAGGATCTTTTTCTATTATTCATATAAATTTCTGGCAATGCTGTCATTCTCCAGATTATCCGCATTTACCCACACAAAACCTGTGTTTATCTCCGATGCATTGGGCATACCCGAGGCTGCCCGGGCAGCAGCCACAAAGGTCGTATATCCGATAGCGTAAGGTTTCTGTGAAACAAACCCGATCTCACGTCCTTCCTTTACCGCTTCGATCTGCTCCTGGCCGGAATCAAAACCTACGATCTTCAGCTGGCTGTCCGCCAGCTTATCGGCCGCGTTCAGGATACCGATGCTGGCCACCTCATTGCCGCCGAAATAGCCGTCCAGCTGCGGATACTGCCGGATCACCTGCTCCGCGATCTCTTCCGCCGTCATATCCTGATCCAGCATATAAGAGACATTCACCACTTCCACATCCGGGTAATCCATCCGGATCTTATCCATGAACCCGTTTCTCCTCTGGACACCAGCCTCCGAGGAATCATCTGCCAGCAGAACTGCCAGCTGCCCTTTTCCGCCGATCGCGTCGCACAGCTCCTGAGCCGCCCGGGCGGCTGCCTCATAGTGATCCGTAGCGCAGGTAGCCTGAACGATGTCGCTGTTCTTGCCGGAATCGAAAGCAACCACTGGTATGTCATTTTCCTGCGCCTGCTCCAGCTGGAATTCACAGGACTTCATGTCTATAATCGCCAGCGCCAGTGCCGCGGGCTGATTCTCCAGTATCTCATCGAGCATATTGATCTGATCTTCCACATCATTTTCCACATCGGGTGCTTCATAGACCAATTTGACCTGATCCGATCCCTCATATCCAAGAGAAACATTCAGATCCTCCAACGCATGTTCCGCGCCGTCTCTGACCGCCTTCCAATACTGGTTGGCATTCCCCTTGGCGATCATCACGATCTCGCTTCCCGGCTCCAGCGTTATGCCGAATACGGACTGGTAGTCAATTCCATTGACTGCGATCGGGTCGATCCGTTCAATCTCGCTTTCCTCTGCCTGTACCTGGGCCTCGGCGCAGCCGGACAACAATCCCGCCATCATGCCAAAAGCCGCCAGCAAACTCGCAAATTTCTTCATAATTACCTCCTGTGGCGCAATTACTGCGCCATGGATTCCTCTCCCTTTTGAATCCAACAAACAAAACCTGTTATACCACAGGACAAGCCTGATTGTAAAGAATAGATTTATTTCTTGCAAAATTCAAGTTTATCATAGCACGCTTTCTTTGAATTACAAGAGGATTTAAAAAGTTATAAGAAAAATTTAAGAAATTTGTTTTGACGATGGCGCCTTCCATATTTCTTATTCTCTAGAAGTAATTCCCATAAAAATAAGAGATCGAGAACCCACCTGGCACTTCAGGCAGGTTCACAATCTCTCTTGCTGCAGGTTCGATCCTGAAATTCAGGGGAATACGGCAGATTAGTCCGTAACGACCCCTTTTTGTAGCATGATATTCGCATATAGCGCGCTCTCACCTGTTGCGATAATCGCATAAGCTGTTTTAGACTCATCATAGAATTGGAAACGTTCGATCTGTCCGATAGCATCCGCTCCGCGGTCATCATGTTTCGCCACGATCTCTTTGTAGGTCTCCCAGATCGGGGTCTTAACGGTATCACCTTTCATGACTTCCATCAGGTTCACGGGCTTCTCCACATAAGTATCCAACGGGAACACCTGCAGGATCGCGTCCAGCAGTTCCGGTACCCCATGCCCGTCACAGCGGATTACGACAGCGTCTTTTCCCATGCTCTCCGCGGGGAAATTTCCATCTGAAATAACCAGACGGTCGCTGTGACCCATTTCGCATAATACTTTCAGTAACTCAGGAGATAAGATTTTTGGTACTCCTTTTAACATGATGATAATCCTCCTCTTTTTTATACGATAGTAATAAAACGGGATTGTAACAGGAACCTATTCTGACCCAAAAAATCGTTTCGATTCCTAAAATTACCTAAATGAAATGCCCCGAAGAACGGGGCATTTCGTTTATCCATGCTCAGAAACAATTCCTTAAGCAATTATACCAAATCTTATTCGTACAGGCAAGGTTTTACCTCTTCGGAATCCATGTTTTCAGCGGTGTAGAATAAGCAGCCGGTGTCAACATCGTGTACTTCCTGTCCTGTTGCAGCCATGATAGCCAGCTCAACAGCTTTGTAACCGATCTGTACAGGGTTCTGTGTTACGGAACCAGCGAAGATACCATTCTTTACAGCGTCAAGCTGAACTTTACCGGAGTCAAATCCAACGCCGATAACTTTGTCAGCGCCCAGAACGTTTAAGTTCTTGTTGGCGGTGATGATGTTCTTAGCTGCGAATTCATTGGAACCATAGATAGCGATCAGGTCAGACTCGTTCATGATCTTGGAAGCAGCGGTCTGGCAGTCAGCGTCTACTACGTTTGCAGGGATACCGATCTCTAAGATAACCTTAGCATCAGCAACTTCTTTTTTGAATTTGTCATGTCCGATGATGGAAACTTTGCCTTCGCCGATCAGCTCAACCATTTTGTCAAGGAATCCCTGAGTACGGTCTACGATAGACTGGGAGTTCGCTTCCTGGGAAACCACACCGATTCTTACGGTTTCAGCGGGATCTGTTACTTTATCTTTGATCAGTTTGTATAACTCATCTGCTGCCAGTCCGCCTGCTGCATAGTTGTCGGTGGAAGCATTCGCAACGATAGCGCCTTCCGGAGCATCCGGAACACCAGAGTCAAAACCTACGATCGGAATACCGCTGGTCTGAGCCTGTTTGATGGAATCCAGAACGGATTTGGTATCCAGAGCTGCCAGGCAGATCGCGTCGGGGCTCTTGTTGATTGCGTTCTTCACCTGCTCAACCTGCTGAGCGATATCCTGCTCGCTGTTCGGTCCAACGAAGCTGTCAGCGGGATTTGCGGATAATTTGTAATCTTCTCCAGCTTTCTGAGCGCCTAATTTAACAGCTTTCCAGAAGTCATGCTGGAAACCTTTTGCAACTACCTGCACATTCAGTGCGCTGTAATCTACGCTGGGATCGGGTTTCAGGTCGCCGGTTGCTGCTGCAGGAGCTTCGCTCTCAGCGGGAGCTTCCGTAGCTTCCGGTGTTGCGGTTGCTTCCGGTGCTTTGGTCTCTGCCGGAGCTTCAGGAGCTGCGGTTGCTGCGGGTTCTGCTGCAGGCTCTTCGGTCTTGCTTCCGCAGCCTGTTACCATAGCTGCTACCATGGCTACACATAAAAGTACGCTAATTACTTTTTTCTTCATTCTTTAAATCCTCCCTTGATTTGATAGATTTATAATAACTGCCTGCCCTATTGCAGGACAGTTAATAACATAATAAATAAGTAGATGATATTGTGAATGGATTAGTTACCCTGTTTTTTTCTGTTGGCTACATCGGCAAATACTGCGATGATCAATACGAAACCGGTGATAAACAACTGATAGTGAGGCTGCAGTCCTACGAAAGGAAGGCCTGTTTTCAGGATTGCCATGATAAATACACCGATCAGGGTACCTGCGATAGATCCAACACCACCGGAGAGCGAAGTTCCGCCGATTACAACACCGGCGATGGCATCCAGCTCAAATCCGTTTCCGGTACCAGGCATCAGGGTTACGTTGATAGCTGCATAAGAGATACCTGCCAGAGCAGCGAACAGGCCGCTGATGATAAATGCAAGGGTTTCCCATTTTACTACGTTGACACCGGATAATCTGGTAGCTTCTTTATTGCTGCCCAGAGCCAGGATATAACGGCCGGGCCGGGTCTTATTTAAAATGATCGCCATAATGACAGCCAATACGATCAACAGGATGAAACCGGTAGGAATACCTGCCGCCATGTTCTGGGGCAGCCAGTCAGGCTGGAACTTGAAGATATTTTTAAACCATGCGCCTGCCTCATCTCCCATCGGGAAGGATACGGATGCGGTTCCTGTAACGATGGAGCCGAGCCCCCTTGTTATCATCATCGTACCCAATGTGGCTATGAAGGCCGGCAGCCCCATCACGGAAACCATAAGTCCGTTGGCCAGTCCAAACACGCCGCCGATCACGATGATCAGGACCAGGGCCAATGCCATGGGAACCCCTGCCTGATACAGGGTACCGCCGATCAGGGAACAGCAGATACACAAGGTACCGATGGACAGGTCAATACCGCCTGTGATAATAACAAATGTAACACCGATTGCCATGAAACCAATGTAGTAAGCCGAGTCAAATACACTGACAATCGTACTGTATTTGAAGAATCCCTTACCGAATATACTGAAGAATATGAACAACGCTACCATTGCTACAATGGCAACTAACTTCTGTGTTCCCATTGCCCTGGTTTTCTTTTCAACACTTTTTTCCATTTTCTTTTACCCTCCTAATTTCTCAATGTTGCTGCGCGCATGATTGCTTCCTGGCTCGCTTCTTCGATAGAAAGTTCACCAGTCTTTCTGCCTTCGCACATGACAACGATCCGATCGCTCATTCTCAACACCTCTGTCAATTCAGAGGATATCATAATAATGGACTTCCCTTGTGCTACCAGTTCATTCATCAGATGGTAGATCTCACTCTTGGCACCCACATCGATGCCTCGGGTAGGTTCGTCAAAAATCAGGATATCACAATCCCGGACCAGCCATTTGGCAATAACGACTTTCTGCTGGTTACCACCGGACAGGCTGACTACTTTCGTATCCACGGTAGGAGTTTTGGTCTTTAATTTGTCTACATATTCCACCGCAGCTTCTTTTTCTTTGCTTTTATCTATAAACAAACCATTGGTAAAGTGTTCCAGCGAAGCCATCGTGGTATTTTCCGCAACGGTCTTTTCCACGATGATACCATATCTCTTACGGTCCTCCGACAGATATCCGATACCGGCGTTAACGGCATCCTGAGGGCTCTTGATCACTACCTTTTTCCCATTTACAAAGATCTCGCCACTGTCGATCTTATCTGCTCCGAAGATCGCCCTGGCCGTCTCTGTTCTGCCAGCGCCCATCAGCCCGGAGAATCCCAGGATCTCGCCTTTTCTCAGATCAAAGCTGACATCCCTTACCATCTTACCGGCATTTAAGTTCTTCACACTCAGCACCACCGGCGCGTCGTCCGGTACATTGCTCTTTTCCTTCGGGTCTTCGTAGATTACACGTCCGACCATCATGTTAATGATATCGTCTTTCGTGCACTTCTCAGTGATCAGTGTTCCCACATACTCACCATCACGCATAACCGTTACACGGTCCGTTATTACCTTAATCTCATCCATACGATGGGAAATGTAGATGATCCCCAGATTCTTCGCCCGCAGGTCACGGATGATCTTGAACAGCTCGTCGATCTCCGCCTCCGTCAAAGCCGCCGAGGGCTCATCGAAAATAATCACTTTCGCATCTCTGGAAATTGCCTTCGCGATCTCGCACATCTGCTGTTTTCCTACGGTTAAGTTCCCCATCTTCTCCGCCGGATTGATCTTGATATTCAATCTCTCAAACAGCTTTGCCGCTTCCTCGTTCATTTTCTTATCATTAATCAGCTTGCCGTTCATCTTCTCACGGCCGATAAAAATATTCTGCGCCACCGTCAGATGGTTCATCATATTCAGTTCCTGGTGCACGATGGATATTCCAATATCCTGTGCCTCTTTCGGGGTGGTAAAGTTCACTTCCTGCCCCTCAAAAGTGATCGTTCCGCTGTCCTTGGAATAAATGCCCGTCAACACTTTCATCAACGTGGATTTTCCGGCACCATTCTCGCCCATCAACGCATGAACTTCTCCCTTTCTCAGGTCAAAGTCTACTTCCTTTAGTGCATGGACACCTGGAAAGGACTTGTCTATCCCTTTCATTGTCAATATTACGTCGCCCACTATCTCACCATCCATTTCTCTTCAGAACTCGTTACTGTCTCTCTGATATGTGTCTATTATATGTCTAAATTATGAACGTTTTAATAGAGAATCTTATGGAAAAGGGTAAAAATCTTACGAAGTTGTAGAATATTTTCCCCCTTACCTCTTTTGAGGATCTTTTTCTTCTTTTAATAGAGAAAATTACAGTTCTTGACATATATTTATTTGAATGACATAATATAAAAATCTAAGGAAGAAACAGCTTCTCGATATCTTTTCTTGCACTTCGCTCAAAACGTTGTATATTTACCTGTAAGCATGATTCCTGCATTCAGGAAACGAATCATTCAATGCTTGTAGTAATCTTATATTTCCCTTATAATAATCTTATACCGTACAGTATCCGATTAACGTATACTTTGCAGTATCCCATTAATACATGCCCTATGGGCTGGCTCGCAGCATCCGCTGCTCGTCAATGTATACTTTACAGTATCCCATTAATACATGCCCTACGGGCTGGCTCGCAGCATCCGCTGCTCGTCAATGTATACTTTACAGTATCCCATTAATGCATGCCCTACGGGCTGGCTCGCAGCATCCGCTGCTCGTCAATGTAAAAGTTCCCATAAATTTACAGCGAAATGAAATGGATATACCAGAGTCCTGTTTCTTCCTTGAAAACACATCAAGGAGGAAAACTTATGAACACAACCGATTACATCGGAACGAACAAAAGCTATAAGGACCGGCTGTTCCGTCTTTTGTTTGCCGAAAAGAAGTACGGCCTTGAGCTGTATAACGCATTAAACCATACGGATTACAGGAATGTGCAGGAACTGGAAATCAGGACCCTGGAGGACGCCATCTGGATGAAGATGAAAAATGATGTGGCCTATCTGATCCGTGATATTCTTTCTCTGTACGAGCATCAAAGTACTATGAATCCGAACCTACCGGTTCGCGGCCTGCTTTATTTCGCGGATATGTTCCGGGGTGTACTGCATGGAAAACATATCTATGGTACAAAGTTGGTAACCTTGCCGACTCCTGTTTACATCGTATTCTACAACGGTGACCAGGAGATAGGAGAAGAAAAATGGCTGAAGTTATCCGATGCTTTTATTCATGGGAATGAGCAGTCTAAAATGGAATTACAGGTGCAGATCCTCAATATCAATTATGGTCACAATACCCGCTTAATGGAGCGATGTCCTACCCTGAAAGAATATGCGATCCTGGTTGGTAAGGTAAAAACCTACCGCGGAGTAATGGACTTTGGGGAGGCGGTTAAAAAAGCTGTAGACGAGTGCATTGGAGAGGGAGTATTGAGAGATTTCCTGTCGACAAGGAGGGCAGAAGTGATGAATTCAATCCTGACGGAATATGATGAAGAACAGGTTCTGGCTGATATAGGCCAGGAACGTTATGAAGAGGGTATAGCTCAGGGGAAGGCGGAAGCTATCCTCGAATTGCTGGGAGAGTGCTGCGCGGCGGTTCCAGATGAATTAAAAAACGTCATTCAATCGGAAACGGATTCTGAGACGTTAAGACGTTGGCTGAAATTGGCTGCCCGGTCGGATTCTATCGAGTCCTTTAAATCCCGGATGTACGAGAATTAAGTATTGAAGGTCTGTTATACCTATTAAGAATTAAACCGTTCTCTTTGATATATATGCAAGAACATAAATAAGTTTCGCTTGCAAAACTCTCCGCCTGCGGCGGGCCGCGTAAGCGGCATCTTCCAAAAATGACATAATATGGGAACACATCTAAGGAAGAAACAGCTTCTTGATCTCTATTTTGCACTTCGCGCAAATACGCTGTATATCTGCTGGAAAGCATTTGATTCCGGCATTCAGGAAACGAATCATTCATTGCTTGTAGTATTCTGTTATTTCCCTTATAATAATCTTATACTTTACAGTATCCCATTAATGCATACCCTTCGAGTGGACTCGCAGCATTCGCTGCTCGTTAGTGTATACTTTGCAGTATCCCATTAATACATGCCCTACGGGCTGGCTCGCAGCATCCGCTGCTCGTCAATGTATAATATTCCTATAAATAACACAGCGAAACAAAATAGATATGACAGAGTCCTGTTTCTTCCTTGAAAACACATCAAGGAGGAAAAAATATGAACACAACCGATTACATCGGGACGAACAAAAGTTATAAGGACCGGCTGTTCCGCCTTTTGTTTGCCGAAAAGAAGTACGGCCTCGAGCTGTATAACGCATTAAACCATACGGATTACAGGAACGCGGAGGAACTGGAAATCAAGACCCTGGATGATGCCATCTGGATGAAGATGAAAAATGATGTGGCCTATCTGATCCGTGATATCCTTTCTCTGTACGAGCATCAAAGCACTATGAATCCGAACCTGCCGGTCCGCGGCCTGCTTTATTTCGCAGATATGTTCCGGGGGATTCTGCATGGAAAGCATATCTACGGTACAAAGCTGGTAACCCTGCCGACCCCTGTCTACATCGTATTTTACAATGGTGACCAGGAGATAGGGGAAGAAAAATGGCTGAAGTTATCCGATGCTTTTATTCATGGGAATGAGCAGTCTAAAATGGAATTACAGGTACAGATCCTCAATATCAATTATGGTCATAATACCCATTTAATGGAACGGTGCCCCACCCTGAAAGAATATGCGATCCTGGTCGGCAAGGTAAAAACCTACCGCGGAGAAATGAACTTCAGCGAGGCAGTTAAGAAGGCGGTAGACGAGTGCATTGGTGAGGGAATATTGAGAGAAATCCTGTTGACAAGGAGGGCGGAAGTGATGAATTCAATCCTGACAGAATATGATGAAGAACAGGTTCTGGCCGACATAGGCCAGGAACGTTATGAGGAGGGTAAAGCCCAGGGGAAGGCGGAAGATATACTCGAATTACTGGGAGAATGCTGCGCGGTGGTTCCAGCTGAATTAAAAAACGCCATTCAATCGGAAACGGATTCTGAGACGTTAAAGCGTTGGCTGAAATTAGCTGCCCGGTCAGATTCTATCGAGTCCTTTAAAGCCCGGATGTACAAGAATTAAGTATTGAAGATCTGTTATACCTATTAAGAATTGAACCGTTCTCCTTGAGATATATGCAAGAACATAAAAAAGCAGCGCTCGAAAATACCCCGCCGAAATTTTCATATATGGCTCATAAGCTCCCAAAATACGGCTGCTAAGTTCTCATAGTAAATAATATATATCTCAAGGAAGAACATTTTTTTCAATTAACAAGAACTATTTTCCCATTGAAAAAAATCCCCCTAAAAGTCTCTCCGATCGATAAAATTCCAGTCCCCTATTTATCAAAAAATGGAAACAAAAGTTTCTGATTCTGCTCTGTATACATATTTTCTTTCGTAATCAATTCCGAACCGGAGTCAATAACCGGTGGGACATTTTCCCCCTTCAAAACCTTTAACGCGGTTTCTACGGCCAGATAGCCCATATTAAAAGATTTTTGAACCACGATCGCCTGAAAAACCCCTTTTTCCAAAAACTTAATCTGTTCTATCGAGTTATCGAATCCGATTACTTTCACCCGTTGGGATGCCTCCCCCTGTATTTCATCAACAGCCCTGGCTGCGCCTACGGCAGAATACTCGTTTAGTCCCGCGATATAATCCAGATCCGGATACTTTTCCAGCAGATCCTTGGTAAGGCGGTAGGCCTTCTGATAATTGGAATCACAGTAGACGACTTCCACGATCTGATCTTCGTAAGGGCCGATTCCTGCCCGAAGGCCTCTCTCCCGGTCAATGGCCGTTGATGCGTCTTTTACATGACTGACGATGGCGATTTGGGAATCCTCATCCAGACTCTGCTGCATGAATTTCCCCATCTTCATGCCTGCCGCGAAATTATCAGTGGCGATCAGGGCATCCGCCACATCCTCATCCACTCCAGAATCTACGAAAATAAGTTTTATCCCGCTTTCTTTTACCTTTTTCACCATCTCCGTCGAATTCGTGTAGGAGATCGGAGAGACTGCGATCACATCCGCATTGCTGTCGATCGCGTTCTGTATCCGCCTGTTCTGATCTTCATAATCGGTCTCGTTAGTCCCTCCGTCTATGACCAGATCAATGTCGTAATCCCTGGCCGCCATATTGGCTCCCTCGATCAACGCGGTCCAGAAATCGTTAGTCTCGTCAATGAGCTTAGGGATATACACCATATGGATCACTTTTTTCTCCTTGTGTGTCTGTATATTATAAATAAGAAACAAAAGGAGACCAAGACACAGGATACTGCTGACTATGATCAGCCATTTTCTATAGCTCTTCTTCATTTTCTTCCTCCCACGCAGAGTTCGGGATCCGGATCGTTACGGTAGTCCCTACATTCAGCTGGCTTTCATAGGTCAGGCCATACTCAGGGCCGTAGTAGAGCCGCAGGCGCTTATTCACGTTGCCCGCTCCCACTCCATTGGATTTCCTGTTTGTTTTCTTCTCAAATACATGGGCCAGCTGTTCTTGCGTCATGCCGATCCCGTTGTCCTCCACACGGATCACGATAATGGAACCCAGATTACGCCCTGTCACCCAGATCATTCCCTTGGTTTCCTTATATTTTATACCATGGTAAATGGCGTTTTCCACCAAAGGCTGAAGTACCAGTTTTACAATCTTAAGGTCAAGGACATCCGGATCCACATCGATAGAAAATTCCAGCCTGTCCTGATAACGCATTTTCTGGATCGTCAGATAGCTGCGGGTGTATTCCACCTCGTTTGCGATGGTCACGATCTCCTCTTCATTGCTGATGCTCTGGCGCAGAAGTTTCGCCAGTGAAGAGGTCATCAGTACCACCTCACGGTTTTTGCCGCCCTCCGCCATCCAGATAATAGAATCCAGGGTATTATATAGGAAGTGGGGATTGATCTGGGACTGCAGTGCCATCAGCTCACTCTTCCTCTTCTGCTCCTGTTCTTCCATATTCTGGATCATCAGATGATGGATCTCCTTTGTCATAATATTAAAGGAATTGGTCAGTGCCGAAATTTCATTGTGACCAACCGTTTGAAGCGTCACATTCTCAAACTGCCCCTGCTCCACCTTTTTCATGGACTTCACCAGGGCCTTCATCGGCTTGGTGATCATGCTGGAGAGCAGAATAGCGATCAGGACCGCTGCCACAAAAAGCGCCGCAGCAATCAGCATATAGGTCAACTGTGTCTCCTTGCGGTTTCCCAACAGTTCTTCCAGATAGGCTACCCCCACAACGGTCCAGTGGGTACGGTCGGATTTTGATATGGTATATAATTTACTGTTGTCCCCTTCATCCGTAATAAATGAATTGGTCTTAGAATTACGGACTTCGTCCACTCTCTCCGTTTTCAAGCCGCTGTACAGCAGGTGCTGCTGGGGATGATAGACGATACCTCCGTTTTCCTCCACCACAAAGATATAACCCTTGCTTCCAAGGCTTATTTTTTCACAGAGATCGTTAATGGAGCTATAGTTAAGGTCCACAAAGAAAACCCCTTCTACCTGATTGCTCACCGGGTTCACTAATCCCCTGCTCAATGTGACCACCCATTTATAATCATTCTGAACCACATTCTGCACATGGGAGCTGGAAATCACCGCCTCTTTATCCGACAGCAGCGCCTTCTGATACCAGTCCATCTCACGATAATCCATATAGGCATTTAGTTTGTCCGTTCCATCGTTAATCAGGTATGCACCATTATTGCTGATGATCCCAATGTTATAAATATCCTCTCTGGAGTCCTTCAAGGTCTTAAATGTATTCAGAAGCCGCTGGGTAATGGCCTCTTTATTTTCCTCACTGTTGTAGCGGAACAGGTAATTCCTGACATCCACACTTCCGACCATCATATCGGACAGGTTGTCCATGTAACTGATATAGGAATCAATATCCGCATTTACCTGATCAATCAGCTGCAGGGTATAGCTGGAAGAATTATTCAGCACCGTGTCCGTGGTGTAATCAAGGGACAGCAGCAAAAACACCAGCAGTCCGGATACGATTAGCGCAGAGAAAGAAACAAGGATCGTCGTCCGGATACTTCGAAAATGAAACAATGGATTCAGCTTCAACTGCCACTTCTCCTTCTCATCCGACATAAGCTCTCTTCTCTCTCGCATATTCCGTTGGTGTCTTGCCTGTAGTCTTTTTAAATATACTGCTGAAATAATGAGGGTCGCTGTAACCGACTTCTTCCGCGATCTCGTAGGCTTTCATGGAGGTATTCTCTATCAGTGTCTTTGCCTTCTCCATCCTTTTTCTGGTCAATGCCTCAATAAATGTTTCGCCGGTAAAATTCTTAAACACGGAGCTGAAATAACTGGTGCTCATAGCCAGATAGGTGCAGACCGAGTTTAACGACACCTTAGGGTCCTTATAATTTTTATCAATATAATCCAGGGCCCGCAGCGCCTGGCGTTTGCAGTAGCTATCCCGCTCATCGGACAGTGCCCTGGCAGCTTCCTGACAGAAATCCAGCAGATGCCGCCCGATATCATCCAGATGTTCTTCCCCATAGATCCGGGACATCATCTCATTTTCCGTGGTGTAAATCGGACTGTCGGCCAGATCCGAATCATCCAGAACATTCATGACAGACATAATAATGTTCTGCACGTAAATCATGCTCCGGTTTTTCGGCACATAGACCTCCTTCAGGGCCTTAATAAAATCCAGAACCTCCCTGCGCAGTTCCGACTCATGATTGGACTTCACCGCCAGAACAATACGGTCCGCCCATTCGTTAATATTGACATTCCCGGGTTTTGACAAGTTACGCAGTTCTTTCGCATACAGTACCTGTCCGCCGCCGGCAAGGAACCGGTACTCAAGCGCCATCTTTGTTCCGGAAAACGCTTCACTCAGGCGGCTCATCGTACCCACCGTATTGCCGACTCCCAATGTCACTTCCAGTTTCAGCAGCCGATAGATCGTCTCTTTGACCGTCTCGCAGAATTTTGCGGTTCTCTCTTCCAGATCGCTTTCCGACGCCCCGGCCAGTATCAGGATCGTCTTGTCCTCCACATTTTGGAACGCCACGCCGTTTCCAAAGCTGTTAACCAGCTCTTCGGTCACATTAAAGATCGCAAACAGGGCCAGATCATTCTTCTCCTCCGGATAATTATCCGTAAACGCGCTTAGATCATCCCCCTCAATCATAACCGTGGTAAAAGCCCGGCCCTCCAGACAGATACCGAACTCCTCCATTTTATCCCGAATCTCTTCCTTCAGCCGTTTTCCCAGCAGAAGGCTGTTCAGAAAGCGTCCTTTCAGAACCGGCAGGTTGCTCATATAAGCTCCCCGTATTTTCTTAATATTCTGGCTCTGGAGGTTCTCCTCATCCAGGCTCTCTTTAATCTTCATCAACGTCTCTGTGAGTTCAAAAGCAGTGACCGGTTTCAGTACGTATTCCACCACCTGATACTTCACTGCCTGCTTCGCATATTCGAATTCATCATACCCGCTGATAATAACCACTTTGGTATTCGGATAATTCTCATACACAAATTTCGTCAGTTCCATGCCGTCCACATACGGCATATAAATATCCGTCAATAATAAATCCGGAGGATTCTTCCGGATTTCTTCCATCGCTTCCCGTCCATCTTTACAAGCCCCGGCCAGTTCAAACCCCAGCTGCTCCCACTTGATGTTCTCCTGAATTGCCTCACGAATCAGAACTTCATCATCCACCAATAAAACCCGGTACATGGCTATCCCTCCCAAGTTTAATCACTTGTCTCCTATTTTACCGGATATATGGGATTTACGCAAGGGGCGGGGCTGGACGGGGGCCGGGAGTTCCGGGAGTTCCGGAGTTCCGGGAGTGGAGGGAAGCGGTCCGGCCTTTTGCACCGGGCGGCGAATCCCGTGGGGCCAAATCACTTCGGCCGGACCTAAGAATGGCTAACTCCGAAGGCGGGAGAACCTCTTATTGGCAGGGTCCGGAACAAACTCGCCAAAGGACGGCTCGGACAGTGTTCCGGGCCCTGCGAGGTTCTCCCACCTTCTGCGTAAGCCATTCTAAGGCCCGGCCTCAAGTGATTTGGCCCCACGGGATTTGCCGCCCGGTGCAAAAGGCCGGACCGCTTCCCTCCACTCCCTGCTTTATAAAAGGCTTTGTTCCATGTTCCGTAAGGTTTATGGTTTCGTAGTATTGTTGAATGGTGTATTTCAGTTTGCATGGTGTATTTTGGTTTACATGTTATCAAACTATTCATCTCTGCGCACATACAGCGGACAGAAATGAAACCTTATACACTTTGTTGAATGTGGCTTAGGAGGCGCATAAATCTAAGATATCTCTAAAGCCGGGGAGGCTGTCTCAAAATTCAGGCATCAAAGCTTTACCAGTGTAGGGAATGCTGCTGCGGGACAGACCGGATTCTGCCAGACGAAGGGGAGCGTCCGCCGGT
The DNA here is from genome assembly GCF_032380655.1 of Diplocloster hominis. Taxonomy (NCBI): domain Bacteria; kingdom Bacillati; phylum Bacillota; class Clostridia; order Lachnospirales; family Lachnospiraceae; genus Diplocloster; species Diplocloster hominis. The sequence goes on from NZ_JAWDIY010000001.1 coordinate 280,780, forward strand.
TTGGGCGGGGAAAAAGAGCGGGCTGTGAAATGCTTGAGGCCAGACATTAGAATATCCTGCGGAGAAGGGAGGAGAACCTTGCAGGTTCGGGCCACTGTTTGAGCCGCCTTTTGGCGAGTTTGGCCCGGACCTGCGAATAAAAGGTTCTCATCCCTTCGCAGCTGGATATTCTTATGTCTGGCCGAAGCATTTCACAGCCCGCTCTTTTTTCCCGCCCAAACCGGCGGACGCTCCCCTTCGTCTGGCAGAATCCGGTCTGTCCCGCAGCAGCATTCCCGGCCCTTCCAGTTTTCTTGGCCCTCCCGGTCCGTCCGGGCGCAGTCCTCTTATAAAGCCTCAACCTCTATCAGATGATAGATTTTTCGCATATCCTCAGGGTGGTAATGCCCTGTTGTGGTCGTCAGCGTATTGGCCGCGGAGACCGCGACTGCGTATTTCAGGGCCTCTTTAAGACTGTATCCGCGTTCAAAGCTTACCGCAAAGGCGGCTACCATCGAGTCACCGCAGCCTACGGTGTTGATAGCGTTGACGGCCGGTGGGACGGCTTTTTGGATTCCCTGGCCGGATACACAGACAGCACCCTCTTTTCCCAGAGAGACTACCACATAAGGGATACCCATGTCGTGAAGTCTGACGGCTCCCCGGATGATGTCATCCCGGTTGGTTATGGATATGCCTAGAAGAGTTTCTATTTCATCCGCGTTGGGTTTTATCATGTCGGGCAGCGCTTTGATCCCTTCAGTCAGCGCCGCACCGCTGGTGTCCAGGATCACTTTCCTTTTTTTGTCTTTGGCGATGCGGATCAGGGTGGCATAGATATCTGCCGGGACGCCCTGGGGGATACTGCCGGACAGCGTGATCACGTTACTTTTGCCGACAATGGATTCGTATTTTTTCAGGAAGGCGCTGATCTCTTCTTCGGAGACCGGTTCACCGGGCTCCAGGAATTCGGTGGAGACACCGTCCTGGGACAGGATGTTCAGGCAGTTCCGGGTCTCTTTCGCTGTATGGACAAAATCGTATGCGATACCTGCTTTATCTAACATCTCCTCCAGCAGGGCGCCGGCATGTCCGCCGCAGAAGCCGGTTGCCAGTATCTCTTCGCCGCAGATCCTGATTACGCGGGCTACGTTTAACCCTTTTCCGCCGGCTGTGTTGTTACAGCTTTTTACCCGCATGACGGTCCCTTTTATTACATCCTCGACCTGGTAGGCCTTGTCTATTGATGTGTTTAATGTGACTGCTGTTATCATATGGGCCTCCTATTTTTTGGTATAACCGTTCCAGCCCGGAATCTCGCCTCCCAGATCCCACAAGTCTTCCCAGTCGCCTGCGCCTTCCCAGAGGAATACCTGACCTTTGATCAGACGGCAGTTTTTGTCCACACCTTTCAGAAGTTCTAATTCTTCTTCGGTCAGGGGATCTTCGAAGCTGCAGCGAAGGTTGCTTAGATATTGGTCCCGGTGAATGGAGAACGGGATCGGTGTGTGGCCTCTTTGTACCGCCCATTTCAGGCATACGATGGCCGGATGCACACCGTGGGCTTTTGCGATCGCCTGTATTTCCGGCAGCTCGATGTCCGCGATATCGTCCGGGGTTGTATCTCTGTCCGGACGGGTCGGAGAACCGATGGGACAGAAGCCGATGATCTCTATGCCGTTTTCTTTGCAGAAATCGTAGAGCTCAGGCTGCTGGAAGCAGGGATGCAGTTCCATCTCATTGACGGCCGGCTTGATCCGGCAGTCTCTTAAGATTAGCTGGAGTTTCGGAATCGTGACGTTGGATACACCGATGTGTTTTACCAGCCCCATGTCAACCAAACGCTCCATCTGCCGCCAGCACTCCATGAATTCTTCATGGATGTATGGCCTGGAATTCGGATTCCTGGTGTCCACATCACATCCCGGCGGATGATAGTTGGGGAACGGCCAGTGGACAAAGTACAGATCCAGATAATCAAGCCTCAGATCCTTTAATGTCTTAGCGCATGAGAGCAGTACATCTCCTTTTCCATGCATATCGTTCCATAATTTGGAGGTGATGAACAGTTCCTCCCTCTTGATACCGGATTTCATAGCGTTTTCCAGCGCGATACCTATTTTGTCCTCGTTTCCGTAGCAGGAGGCACAGTCGATCAGGCGATAGCCGGATTTTACTGCATCTTCTACCGCATTCGCTATGTCATCCGCTCCGAACCGGTCGGACCCGAAGGTTCCGATGCCGACTCCGGGCATTTTAGCCCCGGTATACAGGAGCCTTTGCGGTACTTCTGCGGGATTGACCGCGTCTTCGGGAATTACATGGTTTTCCATTTTACATTACCTCTTTTCTGATTTGAATTTTAAATAATGAGCTCTTGGCCCCTTCTCACATTTTTAACGTTTTATTTACTTATTGAAATAAATCAGTAATTTGTCTTTTGGCGTTTTCCCGGTCTTATGCTTCTGAATCAATTAAAAGCTTCCCTTTCACCTGCCCGGGTATTTTATACATCGCAAATGCCTCGTCAATCCTGCTCAGGGGGATTTTCCTGTAAATCAGGGATTCGTCAAACTTTAGCTCTCCTGTTTTAAAGTAATGAGCAGTCAATTCCCACTCCCTGCCCGGGAACGGAGCGCTGTAGGACATCCAGGAACCGGTCAGGGTAAATTCCTTACGGTTCATATTTTCCCAATCTTTTACCGTAAAGGTCAGTTCTTTCGTCGGCGTCCCGATAAAGCAAACCTGCGCCTTGTTTCCGGCCGCTTCAAACGCCATATGCATAGTCGCCGTATTTCCGGCGGTTTCGTATACGTAGTCGTATCCTCTTCCGTCTGTCAGGGCCAGCGCCTTTTCCATATAGTTCTCTTCCAGCGTGTTGATTACGTCATCCGCCCCCAGTTTTTTGGCCAGGGCCAGACGTTCCCCGCTGATATCGAATACCACTGCTTTTTTGGCGCCGAAAATCTTCGCCCACTGCATCGTGAACAGCCCGATGGTCCCTCCGCCAAGGATCGCCACGGTACCGCCTCCCTGGTAATTCACACGCAGTAAGCCGTGCAGAGCCACCGTAGATGGTTCGAAAAAGGCCCCCTGCTCAAATGATACGTTGTCCTCAAATTTCACCGCGTTGCGTTCCGGCACCACCACGTATTCCGCAAAACTTCCGTATTCCCTGGAACCGATGAAACTATAATTCCTGCAAAGCGAATAATTTCCCTTCTGACAGTCCTCACACTGCATACAGGGAACCAAGGGTACACCGGCTACCCGGTCGCCCGGCTTCACGCTGGCAACGCCTGCGCCGGTCTCTTCCACCACTCCGGAAAACTCATGGCCCAGCACATTGGGGAAGAAATGGCAGGCATCCCCGTTTACTCTCGGAACATCAGATCCGCAGATCCCGGTATATTTTACCTTAATCAGAACCTGGCCGGCTTTGGGGGAAGGGGTCTGTATTTCCTCGTAGCGGATATCCTCTCTTGCATGAACAACTCCTGCTTTCATGATCTAACCTCACTTTTCCGTTTTCATATTATCCTGTTAGTTGTATCGATTTGAAATTTTGAAATGAAATAGTGCGCCTGCGAAACTCTCCGCCTGCGGCGGGCCGCTTCAGTGATATTTATGGAAGGTTCCCTTCAGATCTTCGTATAGTTCCAGGTAAAGCTCCATGGATTTCTGATAGAAACGGTGTTTTTCCATATCCGGCTTATGTTCTCTGGTTATGACGATCGTCTCCCTCACCGCCTGCGCGAAGTTATCATACACGCCCACGCCCACACCGGCCAATATCGCTGCGCCCAGGGTGGTTGCCGTATCCGAAGTGGGCACCTGAATCGTTTTTCCGGTTACATCCGCTTTGATCTGGGTCCACAGCCGGCTGTTCGCAGCTCCTCCCATGGCGACCAGTTCTTCTACCTGCACTCCGGTTTCTGCCGCTGTGGCAAGGTTATGCTGAAGCGCAAACGCTACGCCTTCCAGCGCAGCCCGCACCATATGTCCTCTGGTCTTGTCAAATCCCAGACCATAGAATACACCTTTGGCATCCGGGTCCCAGATCGGCGAGCGCTCGCCGGACATATAAGGCAGGAAGATCACTCCGTCGCTTCCGGCCGGAATCTTCTCCGCCAGTGCGGTCAGGTCATCAAAGGAATCTCCAGCTCCCAGTTCCTGTTTGAACCATCTAAGGACTCCGCCTCCGCCTACCGTACCGCCCTGAAGAAGCCACAGGCCCGGCACCACATGGGGGCCCAGAATCAGCTTCGGATGCGGTGTCGCCCGGTCCACACAGATGCTCATCCCTCCCGCCTGGCCGCCCTGTTCCTGGGTCTGGCCCGGCAGGTATACCCCTGCGCCCAGCGTTCCGCACGCCGCGTCCAGGCCGCCTGCGACTACCCGGGTCCCGACCGCCAGTCCGGTCTGGGCCGCCGCCTTAGCATTGACTGTCCCGATCACTTCATGGCAGGCATAGAGCGGCGGTACCTTTTCCACGGAAAGCCCCATATCCTTCGCAAGCTCCGCGTCATAGCGCAGTGTATTTATATCGAAGAAATGCAATCCGTACCCCTGGCAGACCTCCTGGGACACCACACCGGTCAGCTTCATCCCGATATAACTGTTGCTTTGCAGAAATTTATCTGTTTTTTTATAGATATCCGGCCTCTGTTCTTTGAACCAGATCATTTTAGGTGTGGTATAGGCAGGTTCGAATCCATTGCCCGATACCCCGAAGATCCGGTCGAACCCGATCTCCTGCGTCACTCGTCCGGCAATGTCTCTGGCTCTTATATCCATCCATATAGGTGTGTTATGTAAACATTTACCATCTCTGTCCACCGGTATACAGGACCAGCTCTGTCCGTCTATCCCGACACCAGCGATCTGTTCCGGCCGTATCTGCGCCGTTTCGATGATCTCCCGGATTCCCTTGCAGATCGCCGCCCACCATTCCTCCGGATTCTGCTCCACCCAGCCCGGATTCGGATAATAGATCGGATAGCCCTGGTTTGACTGGGCCAAAACCTTACCGGACGGTTCAAACAACGCTACTTTACACGCTGAAGTTCCAATATCGATTCCCAATAGTAACTGATCCATCCTAATCCCCCGCTATCACCTTGTCATTCAGGCTTTTCCGTCACAGCCGCAGACCTTCATGCGGTTCATGACCAGCTGCTTTACATTTTCACGTCCCACGGCGCCGTATTTCTTCGGATCAAAAGTCTCCGGTGCTTCTGCCAGCACTTTTTTTACGCCGTCGCTGTAGGCGATCCGCAGTTCTGTTGCAAAATTCACCTTACAGATTCCTCTTTTTATACTTTCCCTTACTGCATCATCGGACAACCCGGACGCACCGTGCAGCACCAGCGGAATGTCCACCACCTTGCGGATCTCACTTAAACGCTCCAGATCCAGCCTGGGTTCTCCGCTGTATACACCATGAGCGGTTCCGATCGCCACAGCCAGCGAGTTCACGCCTGTTCTCTCTGCAAATTCCCTGGCCTCCAGCGGATCTGTATAGCCGCCATTTCCTCCGTCCAGATCGTCCTCTTTCCCACCCACTTTGCCAAGTTCCGCTTCCACAGGAACCCGGGATGGCGCGCACGCGTCCACTACACGCTTCGTCACCGCGATATTCTCTTCAAATACGCTGTGGGACCCATCGATCATAAGGGAGGTATATCCGACACGGAGCGCCTGCATGGCCAGCTCAAAGCTGCTGCCGTGATCCAGGTGAATCGCAACCGGAATCCCGGAGTTCCTCGCCGCCGCCAGCGCATTGGAATAGTAATAATCCAGGCTGGCGTATTTCACTGTGGAGGGGGTCGTCTGCATAATAACCGGAGCGCCTAACTCCTCCGCTGCCGCCAGGACCGCCTGCACCATCTCCATGTTTTCCACGTTAAAGGCGCCTACCGCATATCCTCCATCTCTTGCATCCAGTAACATTTGTTCTGTTGTAACCAGTGGCATAATCTTCTCTTCCTTTCTTTTTATTCTTCCTTTTTTCACCAGGCTGATTTATGTAGGTAAATGATAAACCGGCAAATTTATGTATTAAATCTCCCTTATGGAATCCCCACAGATCAGTTCTGTCTTCAGATGAACGCTAACCGGTTCGCCCTCTATGTCAAATTCCAGGCGTTTCAGCATCAATTCTGCGGCCTGTTCCGCGATCTCATCCATAGGCTGCACGACCATCCACAGTTTGGGACGGATTACCTGGGAAAGCATCATATTATCAAATCCCACAATCGATATATCCTCCGGGAACTTAAGCCCACTCTCATTTAATGCTACAATCGCCCCCAGAGTAATCTCGTAATTACTCAGGAATACCGCAGTCGGCCGTTCTTCCATCTCCAGCAGTTCCTTCATTCCACGGTACCCATGCTGCACCGAAAGTTCGCCCCGCTTGATCAGTCTGTCCTCAATCTTTTGGTTGGCGCTCTCCAATGCCTCAAAGTAACCCCGAAGCCGCTCTCTCGCCGTATACTCCTGATCACCACCGCAGATCATACCGATTCTCTGGTGTCCTTTCCCAATTAATACCGAAACCGCTCCCCTAACCGCTTCGCGGTTATCGACCAGAACCGTATCGAACATACCGTTACCAAATGTACGGTCTATTAATACAACAGGTACTTTCCGCTCGACCGCCGGCTGCAGATATTCCGCGTTTCCTGATGTGGGCAGTGTGATAATCCCGTCCACCCGTTTATTCAGAAGGAACCGGATCTCCTGCTCCTCCAGATTCAGATCCCCCCGGCAGTCACACACGATCGTTCCATAATCGTGCTGCCTCAGAATGTCTTCTATTCTGGCTATAATCGTACTGGCAAATATATTATCCAAATGATGGATCAGTACTCCGATCGTCTTGGTCTTATTCTTGGCCAGTCCTCTGGCCACTTCGTTGACTTCATAGCGAAGTTCACGAATAGCCTGCTCGATCAGTGCCCGGTTCTCCGGCAGTACGTTACCGCCGTTCAGATATTTGGACACCGTAGCCAGGGATAGGCCGGTCATTTTTGTAATGTCTCTTATGGTAGCTGCCACCGAAATCCCTCCTGTTCCTTTTTCAGAGAGCGAACCGGTTCGCTCTATAGGATCATCATATACTGGAAATATAGAAATGTCAATCATTTCTCATATTTTTTATGTTATTTCATTCGTATTGACGGCCGTAGGAGAGGGGACTGGCATCTTTCGGTAGGGAAGCCAAATTTAATAGTAACTGCGTGGAGAAAGGGGCCTGTCCCCGGATGTTGGCTAGGCCCATACGGAATCCGAGGGAGCAGGCGCTTTTTTCCTCGAACAGACCGGCATCCGGGGACAGGCCCCTTTCTCCACATAGTTACTATTAAATTTGGCTTTCCTACCGAAAGATGCCAGTCCCCTCTCCTACGGGTTCATCCCGGCCCACGGCAATCGCCAAAGCCAGCTCCTACTTATGATTCCTCAAATGCAGATAAACCGTATTTTTAGACAATCCCAGCATCTCCGCCACCTGGCCGACCCCATCTTTCAGATTAAAGATCCCCCGTTCATTCAGCCGTGAGATAATCTCCTTGTTCACATTACTGGGAGAGATATCCTTATCGCTGATTACCGTAGCCTTTTCCTGAATCACCGCTTTCTCGATAACCTCGGATACATTTTCCGCAAATGTCTCCGACACACTGTCATTTTTTACATCCGGTGAGAACGCATGAATCATGGAAGACAGCGGCATATCCAGATAAAAATTCATGCACATCAGGCCGATAATCCTGCCGCCCTCGCCGCGGATCGCGATGGTGCTGGCCTTAATGGGCGCACCGTTTTTGTTTTTTGCGAAATAAGTGGCATAAGGCTTCCTCTCGTCCTGGCTTATATTCGCCAGCATATTTAACGCCAGATCCGTGATCGGAGCTCCTTCTTTGCGGCCGGTATAATGTCCGTTTATGATCTTGATAACCGACCGGTCGAGATTCTCCAGACTGTGCAAAACGATTTCATATCCCTCCCCCAGGTAGTCGGAGAGTCCTTCCACATAGGTCTTGAACGCTTCCAGTATTGCACGGTCTGTTTCCGTTAACACGATATTTTGCTCATATTTCATAATGGCTCCTCCTGCCAGATTATCCTAAAATTCATGGAAAAGAGTACAGCCAGCGAAACTCTTTTTCATGAATAAAATATTACCGTACGAAACAGCCTCTTGTCAATTCAGATCTTACCGGCAGTTCCCTGTCGTGAACCGCCTGTCTATTATCTGTACACACTCTTCGTATACGTAAAAGAGCTGCTGCTCTATAGATGGCGGGCAGCGGTTTTAAAATCCGCCATCTACTTTGCAACAGCCCCTAAATTTAGTATATTATGAGATGCCTTTGTGCCGTGGCCTCACACTCACTCGACTGCATTCGCGATCACGTAGAGCATATCGCCGGGTTCCACGCCGCCATGCACCACCATATTGGTCATCAGGCCATTGCACGGGCAGATATCCCGGTGTATCACATCGCCGTTCCAGTCGATGGTGTAGCCTAATTCCTGGCCCTCATACACCAGATCGCCGCTCTTAATGTTGATAAAGTGAAGCCCGCCCCTCTGGGCAAATAAAACATTTCCGCCTGAGTAGACCGTGGGCTCTACCACCACCGGCTCACCTTCCAGCATACCGATGGATTTCATCACATTTTTCAGCGCGTCACAGGCAAAGTCCACATGCTCCTTCACCAGCTTGCCTTCTCCGCCGATCTCAAAGAACACGGAGGGAATTCCCCGGTGGTTGGCTTCCGCAACAGCAGAACCGCGGCCGGGATAATTAGGCATCTGCGGGATCGTCCCCTGGGGTACTTCCCAGATCTTCTCCGACATGAACATCCTGGCCAGCTTCCTGGTCTTCTCATCCACCGGTTCCCCGATAGGCAGAATCTCGATATTCATATCCAGATCCTCATGCAGTTCACCGCCGTGCATATCCACATGCCAGTCAGCAATAGAGATAAAGGTCTGAAAGATCCTCTCAGCCGCCTGCTTTGTGGGGGAAATTCCCAGGTGCAGCTGATCTTTGCCGGAATCCTCTCCGGTCTGCTCTCCGGTAGGGAATACCGAATTCATATTTACGCCGTCCAGCGGAGAGCGGTTGGCATACTTGAACTGGAGTCCCATCACATTTTCCACATGGACCAGGATCAGGGTTCCCGCCACGTCCTTAGGATCGATCTCGTTGGACAGACGGATCGTCGCCGCCATTCCGATAAGCTCATTGGGATGAACTCCGGCCGTAATCGTCAGGGTAGGGCCGTCTTTCGCGCCATTGATGACAGTGACCGGAACTTCGATCTTATTAACTGTCATTTCAGCGGCCAAAAAGTTCCACTTTAACTTTGTTCCCTTGGGTATTTCCCGATTATCAATAAACAAAAATGATCATTCCTTTCTGTATTAAGCATTTTACGTTCTGAACTTATGCCCCGAAAATAGTGCCGATCAGGATTCCGCAGATATTACCGATCACGTTGCCCAGAGTTCCTACCAGGATGCCGGGAACCACAAGGCTGTCCCATCCTTTAGCGATAGCCAGGGCTGCCGCGGTAGACGCTCCGCCTACATTGGCATTGGATGCGACCATAGCATCCTCGATACCGAACTTGAGCAGTTTCGTAAACACCAGAGTCACGATAATATTCACCGCTACGATGATGATACAGCAGACGAAGAAAATGGGGGCGTCATTTACCAGCAGGCGCAGGGAAACCGGCGCACTCATGGTAGCGAAGAACATATAGATAAAGTAAGTACCAAATTCCTGCGCTCCCTTGATTTCGTTCAGCTGTTTATGGAAAACGGTAGCCGCCACAACCGCAATGAGGGTGATGATCAGGTATTTGCTGCCCAGCAGCGCGTTGAAGAATTTCAGGATAAAATTACTGGTAGGGATCGCCGATGCGAAGAAATCCGCCAGCGGGGTGGATACTGCCACGATCACAACGGAAATGCCCAGTGCCAGTGCGATATCCTTCAGGGAAATTTCTTTGCGGGACCAGTAATTCGCAGCATTGGTCTTACCCGTTGCGTTCTGTCCCTCCACAGTGGCCAGGTGATCTTCGATCGGATGACGGAAATGCCGTTTAAAGAATGCCATACTCGGAATCGTCATCAGTGCGAAGAAGAAAAACATCATGGTAATCGCGTCCGCCACATTGGCAGTGGAAACCATGGTTCCACTGGCACCGTAGTTCTCCGCCATAGCCACAAAGTTGATTCCTCCGCCTATGTAAGAGCCGGTAATCATAGCCAGGAATTTACCCACTTCAGGGATAAACCGTCCAACCGTGAAAAACGCAATGACAGAGCCCAGCATGGTACCGCAGGCGCTGAGTAAAAATAAGATTAACAGCCTGCCGCTGTTTTTCGCAATTTCGCGGATATTTGCCCTGAACAGCAGCAGCGGCAAAGCCATCGGAACCAGATAGGTACCCACAAATCCGTAAGCAGGCGCATCCTCCGGTATGATACGCAGGTTGGATAAAATCAGTGTCGTTAACAGGACCAGGATACAGCCGGTCAGTTTCGCCGCCCATTTGTACCTCTGCTCCAGACAGATTGCAAGCGCGACAATGCCGCACAGCACCGCCATCAAACCAATATTGTTGTCTACTGAAATCAACGTACTCATGCTTTCTCTCTCCTCCACTTCCTCATTTGCCTAAAAGCGTGTTTCCTTGTTTCACTTCTCTTTCTTGGGCAATCACGGTCAGAACATTCGCGATACGCTTGAGCGCATCGCGGGCTGCTTCCTCGTCGCCCAGACAACCGTGGATAATCCGCAGACAGCCTGCTCCCTGGCTGCCGTATGCCTTCCCGTCATTGACCGCCACGCCTGCCTCCCGCAGGATTCTGTCCACGATCTCGGTGGAATCCCCCAGGGCAGATACATCGAGCCAACAGTAAAACGCCGACTCAGGCCGGTACATATGTACGCCTGGTACACCCGACAGCTCTTCCCAGGCCATGTCTCTTCGCCGCCCGAATGCCCGGATATTCTCCTCCAGGAACTCAGGATGCCGAAATGCCTCAACTGCCGCGATCTGGGAGAGGGTATTCGTCGCTCCGAGAACGTTTACCGCCGCGCCGTGGAACACATCCATCACCCGGTCGTCCGCAACCAGATACCCCACACGGAACCCGCTCAGTCCCATTCCCTTGGAAATCGAGCATACGGTCACGGTCCGCTCCCACATTCCGGGCAGCGCAGCAGGGGAGACATACTCTACCCCATCGAATACCGAATCCTCAAATGCCTGATCTACGATAAGTGCCAGGTCCTTCTCCACCACAAGCCTGGCCAGAGCCTCCAGCCCTTCCCGGCGGAATACGGTGGTGGTCGGGTTATTGGGATGGGTCAGGACGATGGCCTTCGTCTTATCCGTCACAGCCCGGGCGAAAGCATCCACATCCAGCTGATATCCCCGTTCCCGGTCCAGCGGTACAGGTACCGCCGCAGCGCCCAGCAGCTGTACATTCAGGAAATTATTGGGATAGCTGGGATCCGGCACCAGCACTTCGTCCCCCGGCCCGATAAAGGCGCTCATAGCAAAAAACAGGCCGGAATCCGATCCCGGGGTAATAATAATATTCCGTCTGGGATCTGCAGAAATCTGATTGAAATTCTTTAACTTCTCCGCCAGTTCCTGCCTCAGTTCCAGAGAACCGCTGGGCATGGTATAGTGGGCAGGAAAACCAGTCTTTACGGTATCGATCAGCACCTTTTGAATATGTTCCGGAATAGCCGGGTCCGGATAAAATGGATCCGCCCACCCCATCAGCGTGACCTGCCCCTCCATCGAAGCAAAGCTGTCACCCACATCAGCCTTCGTCACTTTGGAAAACAATCCGCCTTCCACTCCCCGGTACCGCTTTGCAATCTTAACTGCCATAGCAGGACCTCAGCACAGAGCGATGGCGTCTATCTCCACCAGCGCGTCTTTCGGCAGTCGGGACACCTCTACTACAACCCGGGCCGGTGGCTCGTCGGGGAAAAAGGTGGCGTAAACTTCATTGATCGCGGAAAACTTATCCATATCCCGGATAAACAGGCAGCATTTCAGAATCTTTGAACGGTCCGATCCGCTGGCCTCCAATATGGCCAGTACGTTTTTCATCGACTGGGCCACCTGTTCCTCCACCGTCTGCGGCATGGTTCCGGTCACGGGATCCAGCGGAAGCTGCCCCGACACACACACGACGCCCGCTCCTTTTGCCGCCTGGGAATACGGCCCGATGGCTCCCGGAGCCAGCTCGGTGGATACAATTTCTTTTTCCATGATTTCCTCCTTCCGTGCGCTTTCCCGCACATTTAGGGATGGAAGCTTGAACACTTCGTTCAACCCTCTTCTCCCTTCTTTTCCTCTCTGAATCATTGCAGTGTAACTGTTTTTATTATAGGTCCCCTTATACAAGATGTCAATTAAATGCGTTAATATTTTTTATTCATTGTGCATTTTTTAATAAAATTTTGTAGTTCTGATGAATTTTTTTGCATTGTAATAATTGAGGGGAATCGTTGATTTTATAGAATGAATGGTTACTTCAGACTCATTTTTTCCCACAGAACTTTTGCTTTTTTGTGTATAATCATTTACTTTCTATTGAAAATTTAACTTGTACAAATCAACAAAAGGGCCAGGATGGACGAATCGTCACATCCTGGCCCTCACGGGCTTTCCTTTATCCAGTTATTTCGTCATAAAGACTTATCTCACTAATTTGAACTGCGGACCATAAGCAGCGCAGGCTCTGAAGTCCTGTCCTTCTTTGTCCATGCCGAATGCGTTCCAGCTGGCCGGACGGAAAATCTTATCGTCCGGTACGTTATGCATAGCTACCGGGATACGGAGCATGGAACACATAGTGATCAGGTCTGCGCCGATGTGGCCATAGCTGATCGCGCCGTGGTTCGCGCCCCAGTTGTTCATTACATCATAAGCGGTCTTGAATGCACCCTCACCGGTTGTTCTGGGAGCGAACCAGGTACAAGGCCATGTATAGTCGGTTCTCTTCCATAAGATGTCGGTTACTTCATCGGGAAGGGCTACGGTCCAGCCTTCTGCGATCTGAAGCATCGGCCCAAGGCCTTTTACCAGATTCAGACGGATCATGGTGGCAGGCATTTCTGCTTTGGTTACGAATCTGGAGGAGAAACCGCCGCCGCGGAAATATCCGTTATCGGCCGGGTTCCAGGTAGTCGCTTCCATGATCGCTTTCTGGTCTGCTTCGGTTACATCCCACCACTGTTTCAGAACAGCATTGCCGTTCTCATCTTTTGCTTCTCCGCAGGCATCCAGGCAGGCTGCGCCGGAGTTGATCAGATGGATGAATCCGCCGGCATCTTTCGCAACACCTTCCAGATCATATCCGGTAGCTTTCTTAACCGCTTCCGGACTCCAGTAAGTACGCACGTCCGCGAATATCTGAGGACGGTTGGTCAGAAGTTTCATAAACATCATGCCAAGTCCATTGAGTACATCGTTTTCTGTAGCCAGTACATAGGGCTCTCTCGCTCCGTTCCAGTCGAAGGAGGTATTTAACATCGCCTCAGCGAAATCACAGTTGGGATAGAAGTCTGTCCACTGTCTCTGTCCCTGGAAACCAGCAGCCAGAGCGTTGTGTCCGCACATCTCTTCCTCGCGGCCGGCCGGAAGGTTCGGATTGCCGTTCATCAGGTCTTTGATGATAACCATCATCTTGACTACGAACTCCCAGGCTTCGTCTTTTTCTTCCCTGGTCTTCTGCAGGCCTTCCGGATTCTTGTCGAATCCTTCTTTGCAGTTTGCCTTTGTCCAGGCCAGAGCTTTCTGGAATTCAGCTTCGTCATAGATACCCTCTGTCATACGGCGGATGATCTCCACCTCATCGACAGATTCCACACGCATGCCAAGATATTCTTCGATAAACGCAGGATCAATGATGGAGCCGCCGATACCCATACAGATCGATCCGATCTGCAGATAGGATTTACCTCTCATGGTAGCGCAGGCCACTGCCGCACGGCCGAATCTTAACAATTTTTCCTCAACATCAGCGGGGATGCTGGTGTCGTCCGCATCCTGAACATCATGTCCGTAGATGCCGAATGCCGGAAGGCCTTTCTGTGCATGAGTCGCCAGTACGCTGGCCAGATATACAGCGCCGGGTCTCTCTGTTCCGTTGAATCCCCATACGCCTTTGATGGTATTGGGGTCCATGTCCATGGTCTCCGCTCCGTAGCACCAGCAAGGGGTAACGGTTAACGTAATGTCAACACCTGCTTTTTTAAATTTCTCAGCACATGCGGCGGTCTCACCCACACGGCCGATGGTTGTATCGGCGATAATAACTTTTACGGGTTCGCCGTTGGAATATCTTAAGTTCTCTTCAAACAATTTAGCGGCAGCTTTTGCCATGTTCATGGTCTGATCTTCCAGAGATTCTCTGATCTTTAATGCACCTCTGCGTCCGTCAATGGTCGGTCTGATACCAATCACAGGATAATCACCAATTAATCTGCTCTTTGCCATTTCTTCTTACCTCCATAATATTTTTCTTTCAACGTTTTCCACAATGGATATGTAGAATTCTTTAACCAGATATGCTAATTATACAACATGTCCGTAAAAAACACACGTAAAAATTTGTGCGGATATAGACAATTTTTGTGATGTTACTCTGGACTTTTCGATACACTCCTGCTATAATCAAGGAAATATCCCCATCAGGGGCCGACACCCGCGCCCGGGAGGTGCATCATGAAAGCATTTCACGAAGTGCGCAGATACGCCACGGAATTCATGGTTTGGCACAAATCTTACAAAGATATCAGTTTTTTGGCGCATTGGCACAAAGAAATCGAATTGATCTATATTCGCTCCGGCAGCGCAAAGTTGAGCGTTACCGATCAGAGTTTTTATGCCAAAGCCGGGGATCTGATCATCTGTGACAGCGGGGATATCCATTACAGCGATTCTTATCAGATGGACAATTGTTTGGATTTCTTGATATTTGATACAAATCTCATCAGTTCCCACTATACAAATTCACATTTTCAGCACCCGTGTGTGACCAGAGAACAGCTGGAAGCATACGGTTTATTTGACATGCTGGAAAGGCTGCTGGACCTGATTGACGATGAAATGGAAAGCCAGAAGCCCTATTACCAGGACGTGGTAACCGCCTCGATCCGCCAGTTCTGGTATCTGCTGAAACGCAATGTCCCCACCAGCGACACCGCCATGCAGAGCCAGAACCGCCGGCTCATCATGCTGGAAGATTTACAGCAGCTGCTCTCCTATATGGAAGAGCATTATATGGAGAACATCACTCTGGAATTCGCGGCAGGCAGGATGCATTTCAGCGAGAGCCATTTCTCAAAAATATTCAAGAAGCTTACCGGTATTAATTTTGTCATCTATCTGAATATGATCCGTGTGGAAAAAGCCGCGGACCTTCTCAGGACCTCCAACGATAAGATCACTGATATCGCATTCAACTGCGGTTTTAACAACGTCCGGACCTTCAACCGGGTCTTCAAGGAAATGACCGGATATACCCCCACCGAATTTTCCGCAATGCCCGATAAAGGCGCTTACAACCTGGCATATTACAAGCATAAATCAACGGAAAAGCAGTACATGGACAAAGAGCCCATGACCATTATCAAAAATACCGAAATCATGCAGTAAGGAGCGCTTATGGAAATGGAAACCAACCCGATTCTCTACCGGAAACGCCTCATCCCCTCGGAATGTATCGAATTAAAGGAGGATCAGATCCTCTACCGGGATGACCGGATTATCGTAACGAAATGGAATACCATCCGTCCCAAAAAAGAGCTGGATCACGGATATTCCTGCTATTTCATGAAAAAGGGATTCAAAGTCAGCCGCTTTTACGACCATGAAAACCAGCACATATGCTGGTACTGCGACATTATCGATACCGCCTATGATACGCAGCTGAACGCTTATACCTTCACCGATCTGCTGGTGGATGTCATCCTAACCCCCGACGGAAGCATAAAAGTCGTGGATGTGGACGAACTGGCCGACGCCATGGAAAACAAGTTAATCTCACAGGGTATGCTGCTGCGGGCTCTGCGGCGTCTGGACTATCTGCTGTCCATCATATATCAGGACAGGTTTGACGATCTCCAGCGTGAGATTCTAACCCGGGAATAATCAAGTGACTAAAAGGGGACATGTCCAATTCAGTTTGGGACATGTCCATTCCAGTTTGGGACATGTCCATTCCAGTTTGGGACATGTCCAAAACTGTTTGTACACGTACCTTTAACCGGATTTAATCCCGCAAATAAATCTTAAGGAATGTGAGCCTATATTATGGATTTTGAACAGTGTTTTAAGGATTCTCAGACGTTATTAATGGAAGGGGCTCTGGGCGAAAGATTAAAAAGAGAATATGGACTGCCAATCGATGGGCCTGTAGCAATGGCCGATCTCATCTATCACCATTCCGGCAAATCTGCTCTGAGAAATTTATGGACCGAATACTTATCAATTGCGGAAGAATACCATCTGCCTTTCCTTGCCACGACACCGACCAGACGCGCCAATCAATCGCAGGTACATTCCGCAGGCTATCATTCCATTCTTTTATATGATAATGTCGCCCTGCTCAAAGAGATCCAACGCACCGCAAATACTCCAATGTTTGTGGGCGGCCTCATGGGGTGTAAGGGAGACGCCTACACCGGCAAAGACAGCCTGACTTCCACGGAAGCACACAATTTCCACTCATGGCAGGCTAATACCTTTGCCAAAGCCGGCGCAGACTTCCTGTTCGCCGGAATTATGCCGGTATTGGAAGAGGCCAAAGGTATGGCAATGGCCATGTCAGACACCGGCCTCCCCTATATCATCAGCTTTACAATCCGACAGGACGGACGTCTGATCGACGGCACAACCATAGACAGCGCTATCCATTCCATCGACCGGCACGTCAACCACCGCCCGCTCTGCTACATGACTAACTGTGTACATCCCGATATTCTATCCCTTGCTCTATCCCACGACTTTAACCGCAGCGGGAATGTTCGGTCGCGTTTTCTGGGAATACAGGCCAACGCCTCCCCTTTATCTTATGAAGAACTGGACGGCTCCCGGGATCTGAAATGTTCCGATCCAATCTCCCTGGCACAAAGCATGTATCATGTAAAGCGCAAATTCAGCCTGCGTATATTAGGAGGATGCTGCGGTACAGACGGTAACTATCTGCGAGAGATCGCGAAAACAATATAAAGATACAATACAAAGACTAACACGGAATCCATCCGCCTACAATAAATAAAGATGATCAAAAGGGGGACATGTCCATTTCAGTTTGGGACAGGTACTTTCTGAACTGTACCTGTCCCAAACTGAAATGGACATGTCCCCTTTTGATGTTCCCCCTTTGAATCGCCAACCTCACCTAAACCGAAAATCTAATCTCCCGGTTCGTTCTCTTATACTGATAATACCGCACCCCCGCCGCATCCAGCATCCGTCTGGAAGCGAGCACCGAAGGTGTATCGGCATATTTATCACAGTCATAGACGATCGTCTTGATCCCGCTTTGAATAATCGCTTTGGCACACTCGTTGCAGGGAAATAAGGATACATAAAGCTTTGCACCCTCGAGGCTGCCTCCCCGGTAATTGAGAATAGCGTTCAGCTCACTGTGGGTGGTATAGAAGTATTTGTTATCCAGCGGCTCGCCTTCCCTGGTCCACGGGAAATCATCATCCGAACAGCCTATGGGGAACCCGTTATATCCCATGGAAAGAATCTTATTATCCTGGCTGACGATACAGGCCCCTACCTGGGTACTTGGGTCCTTGGACCGCATCCCCGACAGAATGGCAACTCCCATAAAGTATTCATCCCAGCTTATATAATCTTCTCTTTTATCGCTCATATACCTGCTCCTTTGTCCAAAACAAACACCAACGGCCGACTACTGCTTATTTCGTTCCGAATATGCGGTCCCCCGCGTCTCCCAGACCCGGAACGATATATCCATGATCATTCAAATGATCATCCATGGCTCCAATATATACATCCACATCCGGATGAATTTCCTGCATCTTCTTCAACCCCTCCGGCGCTGCGATAATACACATGAACCGGATGTTATTGACTCCCTTATCCTTCAGCATCTGGATCGCGGCCACGGAGGAACCTCCGGTCGCCAGCATGGGATCTACCACAAACACTTCCCTTTCGGAACAGTCCGCAGGAAGTTTGCAGTAATATTCCACCGGGTTTAACGTCTCCGGATCGCGGTACAGGCCAATATGCCCGACTTTAGCCGCCGGAATCATCGTCAGCATACCGTCGACCATGCCTAATCCTGCCCGGAGGATCGGCACGATCGCCAGCTTCTTACCCTGAAGCTCCTTTACCGTCGTTGTACAGATCGGGGTAGTGATCTCCACATCCTGCAGTTTCAGGTCCCTGGTCGCCTCGTAGCACATCAGCATGGCGATTTCGCCGATCATCTGGCGGAAATCCTTTGAACCGGTATCCACCTTGCGGATTAATCCGATTTTGTGCTGGATCAGCGGGTGATCCATAATCATTACTTTTGACATGTGTCTCCTCCTGATTGTATATTTTTAAATTTTATCTGCCAATTCATTCAGATATCTTCTATCTGCCGGATTCTTCTCATATGGCGTTCATCCCCTGAAAATTCCGTGTTCAAAAACGTATCCACTATTTTAACAGCCAGTCCGGGGCCGACGACCCGTCCTCCCATAGCCAGTATATTGGCATCATTGTGAAGCCTGGTGGCTTCCGCGCTGAAACAGTCAGAACAGAGCGCCGCACGGATTCCCTTCACCTTGTTTGCCGTAATGGAAATACCGATTCCGGTCCCGCAGATCAGGATTCCTTTTTCACACTCCCCGTCCGCCACCGCGTGTGCGACTGCTTTGGCGTATACCGGATAATCGCAGGCCTCCTCATCGTAACTGCCGAAGTCTTTATATTCCAGTTTTTGTTCCTCCAGGTATTGCTTAATCTCCTGTTTCAGTTCATAGCCGCCGTGGTCACTGCCCAATGCGATCATTATGGTTCCTCCTCATTCCAATTTTCTACCAACAGGGTAACCAGACGATACAGTTCCTCATAGCATTCTCCATAGTCCGTGAGCGGTCCTCCGTAAGGATCCGGAATGTCGCCGTCCTCTCCTACCAGAGATTTCAGTGTATATACATTTATCGCCTTCGAATAGCCCATTAGTACCTTCTGTTTCTGCTCTTCATCCATGGTAATGATCAGAGTATCATCACCGAAGTCCTCTTCCTCCAGCGGGGAAGACATATGCTGTTCCATCTTCAGACCATTGCTGATCATCACAGCTTCCGCCTTCTGATTCAGCGGTTCGGGGAACAGGACCACCAGCCCCTTGGACTGGATCACGACCGGAGCCGTTACATGTTTGCTCTTCATGATCGCCTCTGCCATAGGCGCCCTGCAGGTATCGCTGGCACAGACAAACACCACTTTCCGATAGTTCCGGAGTTTAATCTCATTTTTTACATTGATCACATGATAGCCGGCCGCCTTTAGCAGCCGGTTCATCACTGCCTGTCCCAGTTCCGGCAGCTCGAATGCCTCGGAATAGATGCTGTTTACTTCTTCCCGGTCAAACTCCCGCAGAATCCGATAGAGATTCCTGGATATGGAGATCTCTTCACTGCGGCTTCCGATACTCTTAACATCCGCGCCGATATATCTGGCCTTGGTTTCGTCTGTGGCAATGACCCCGATCTTCCCGCCCTGATCCTTGCGTATCAGCTCATTGATCTTGGCGATCACAGCAGCCTCCGATCCCTCCACGATCATCATATCCGCTTTGGGCGCGTAATGGCGGTATTTCATGCCGGGCGCCTTGGGCTTCATGTCCTGATGATCAAGAAACAGAGTCTTGTCCTCTTCCACAGGGCCGACCACGGTCTCCAGCATTTCTCGATTTATATATCCGGGCCGCAGAATCATAGGCGGCTCCACCGTCATATCCACGATGGTGGATTCGATACCGATTCCCACCGGCCCGCCGTCTATGATCAGTTCGATCTTATCTCCCAGGTCCTCCATGACGTGTTCCGCCATCGTGGGGCTTGGCCTGCCCGATGTATTGGCGCTGGGCGCGGCAATATAGCCGCCCCCCTCACGGATCAGGGTGAGGGCAACCGGGTGATCCGGCATCCGGACCGCCACCGTATCCAGGCCTCCTGTAGTCTCATAAGGGATCTCCCCGCTTTTATTCAGAATCATAGTCAGCGGGCCCGGCCAGAACGTCTGGGCCAGCCGCACGGCCTTTTCCGGAATCTCGCTTACGATCGCCCGCAGCGCCTGAAATTCCGCTATGTGGACGATCAGCGGATTATCCGAAGGCCGCCCTTTGGCCGCATAAATCCTGGAAGCCGCATCCTTCTGTCTCGCATCGGCTCCCAGTCCGTATACCGTCTCCGTCGGAAACGCCACCAATCCGCCCATGCGGATAATCGAACCCGCCTGCCGCATGACTTCCGGATCTATATTTTGTCTATCCACTTTTATTATCTTTGCTTCCATTCATCTACCTCAGTTTTTGTGCGTAAGCCATCCAGAGGCATACGTCATCCTTCGTTATTATACCACTTCATTATCGAAAGGGAAACTATTGATTTCTTCCAATTTCCTTCCGGCACCGGCCTCTTCGGTCAGTTTGCGGCTATGTACTGCATCACAGCCATATGGACCGCCCAGGCCAGTTTCTCCTGGTAATATTCATCCTCCAGCTTAGCCGATTCCACCCAGTTTGACAGGAACCCGCATTCGACGATAACCACAGGCGTCTCGGTTCGTTTCAGCAGATAATAGCTGTCATTCGCTTTGGCCTCCCGATGATTCTCAGGATCAACAGTACCGATCAGCGAAGCCTGTATCATCTCCGCCAGTTCCTTCCCCTCAGCCGAATGAGAATAATAGAACGCCTGCGCCCCGTGCACTCCCTCTTCATGATAACTGTTCTGGTGAATGCTCACCGTGCAGACCGGTTTCGCGCTGTCGATCACTGAACAGCGCCGCTGCATATCCTGCACCTTTTTATTGCTGGCACTGGAATCATACAGGCCGCCGTCACTGTCCCGGGTCATCACCACCTTAATGTCATTTTCCTCCAAAAACTCTTTCAGCTGAAACGCAATTTTCAGATTAATATCTTTTTCCAATGTTCCGCTGACACCGACTTTACCCGGGTCCGCACCGCCGTGTCCCGCGTCTATCACCACTACCTTCTGCTGAGCCTGTGCCTGTTTCATATTTGATACCAGAACAGCTCCCTGCCTGGACAAAAACAGTACTCCCGCCAGCATCAGAACTCCCATTCCGATCTCCAGAGTCTTTCTTTTCACAAAAGCAGCTCCCACACACATTTTATATAATATATGTGGGAGCCCGCCCGATTCATGACAACAGAACGGCTGCCGTCAGTTCACATATTTCAAAATAACATCCCAGGTGCTGGGCTGCTCCAGCCCCAGCCGCCATGCGGCGATACCGGCCAGATTATATTCCTTCACCAGGCCTGCCTTCAGATCAATGGACTGATCATCCTCGATCCACATCTTATAAGTGGAACCGTCTTTTTCGTATTCCACATAATTCTGCCCGATATCCTCCTGCCAAACCGGCTCCAGGCCGTTGACACTGATGATATCCTGCTGGGCCTGCATCCCCAGTGCCTCACTGCTCAGGTGATACGGAACATATTCCTCGGTCAGGTCTTCCGCAGCGATCTCCTCCTCCGTCTTGGGTGTCTCCTTCCAGAGTCGGCTGAAGAACGGGACGGCGTTAATTACCTTATCCGCCGGAACTTCCTCCAGCGTTTTCTCTATCCCTTCCCGGACAAATCCCATCGAGGCCACAGACCCGGATTCCTTGGAGCCGCTGTAATGTTCATCATACCCCATGATAATCACATAATCCGCCACAATTCCCTGTTCCCTGCGGTCATAATGAGCCGTGTGAGCCTTGGGTACATAATTGTCGATCGACAGAACGATCCCATTAGCCCGGCATTTGATGGATAATTCCCGGATAAACTCTATAAAATGTTCCCCTGTCTCACCGGACAGCTCCTCAAAATCAATATTCAGCCCGTCTAACTGATACTCGATCGCTGCTGCGATCAGCTGGTTGATCAGCGTCTCTCTTCTGGACGTATGTGACAGCACATCAAAGGTACTTACTTCTTTATTAAAATTATCCACCAATCCCCAGACTTCCACTCCGATCTGATGGCATTGGGTCACATAATTCTTATCCGCCAGAGAAGCGATGTTTCCCTCGTTATCCGACAATGAGAACCAGGTAGGGGAAATCGTATTCACTCCCTTGGTATTCGTAATCAGCTCCAACAGCTTACCGTTGGCCTGGGCGTTGGTTACCTGATGCCACACCAGATTAATCGGATAATCTTTGGAGATATTCGTATAGACCGGCTCTTCAAATTCCCGGCTGGTAGTCTCCGTGCGGGTCTCGCCAATCTTCTTATTCAGAATATATCCAATATAACCGTCCCCGGTCCGCACCTTCGTCCATTCTTCGATCTGCGCTTCCTCCGGAAGGACATAGAGCTGATCCCCTTTCAGAACATCCGTCAGAATCGGGCTCTTATTCCCAGCCTTCACCCGGACCTGGGTATCCCCTTTGACGTCAGCCATCTTTACCTCGCCCCACTGATAAGTGATATGGACACGGTTCGGCTCCTGGAACGTCTCATACTCTATATTCGTAAATTTCTGAACATAATCCAGCGCGATATACGCCTGATCCCCATCCACCTTTACGATCGCATAATTTTCCGTATTCTTATTTTTGGAAATATAATAATCCTTGCTTCCCACTTCTGCCTTAATAATATCGGTGGGTGTCGTGTAAAGCAGAACATTCTCATTTGAATCCCAATAGAACCTGGAGTTGAAGTAATTCTTAACGGTATTGTAATTCAGATATACTTCCCCGTCGATCAGCTTCCCTTTATCCTCAACCACCTCATCCTGGAGCACCAGTCCTACCTGATCCTCCCCCTGCAGGTTAAAATAAGCATTCAGGTCCGCACGTTCATCCGTAAAACTATATTTTTTAATCAAGCCGCTGGCCAATGTAATCGCCACCACGATCACTATCAGCAGCAGCGCTGCCAGTATCGGAATCAGCTTCTTCTTCATTCCGTCCCATTCCTCCTAATATAAATGTTCAATCCACAACGCACACTCCGCACCGGAGAAAGCGCTCCGGCGCAGATATAATGTCTCTCGACATTAATCATGATTGCAAGCAATCATGCCCCCTCCGGGGCGATGCACACTCCGCGCCAGGGAAAGCGCTCCGGCGCAGATATAATGTCTCTCGACATTATATCATATAATTCAACAACTTCATCAACTTTTTTACATGTTTACAAAAAATTAAGAGAATCCCAGAAAAATATTCATCATCATTCAACCCGCTATATCAAAGGGGGGGGATTCACCAAAGCAGGGAAGAGAGGGAAGCGGCCGGTTCCAAGGCCCGGCCGCTTCCCTCTCTTCCCGGTCCTAGCTCCCCCACACACAAGGCAGAGCGGCATAAACAGCCGCTCTGCCGTCCTGGTAAGGATATCCATATTTTGTTAATTCTATTCTTTAATCCAGGTTTCCATTCCTGATCCTGTCAAAACGGATCTCTTTTAATTCCCCCTTTTCATCCGTAATATAGTCGCGCATGTAGGAATTGCTATCTTCCTCCACCATGCACGCGTAGGCTATTTCACAGGGGCTGCTGACAGTCCCGTCAAGCCAGACCGTAATTCCGCCGTTTTCATAGCCTTCCAGCTCCAGCAAAAGGCCGATCCGGTCCGGGTAATCTCTTGATTCGTTCATAGAAGATGCCTCCTACTTCTGAATTTGCGGATGTCCCCTGTATGATCCTGACCGTTCAGGAGGTTTCGTGATATATTATTCAACAGGTTTCATCCTTTCTTCTTCAGGACAGCAGCTCCCGCACAAACTTCCGGCTTTCCTCATTTAAGACAAAGGGATTTGGCGCAAACGGGACAGGCCGCATCCGGATTTTCGTCAAATGCGCGATTTCCTTTATTTCCCGGCTGCCTGCGAACTGCGCCGTATACAGAACGGAAGCGTTTCCCTTTTCATTTACCCTGTCTTCCAGAAAGCCAAGATACGCTTCCCTTTTCCAGGCGCACAGACTGCCTGTAACGATCTGCCTGTCACACCGCTTGAATTCATCCCGGTTCGCCTCATAGTCGCATCCAAAATCGATAATCACCATCTCGTAGGACTCGTTGAGTAAATCGGTCAATTCTCTGTGTGTGGCATTCCTGCAGCATGTAAATCCGAATACGGGAAATACTTTCCGCTGACCGGCTTTTTCCGTCTGGCCCTGACAGGCGCGCTGCAGCATTGTGTAGTCCGGATTTTCATCCCTCTGAACCAGCAGGGTTCTTTTATGCCGGACTCCCGATAAATATCCCGCTGCCATAAGCGCCAGATGAGTCGTGCCGGTTCCTGAGCGGCATCCCAGGATTCCGATTACCGTAGCTTTATACTCTATCTGAAGCAGCTTACGATCACCGCTCCTGGTAAGAATGGACAGGGTGCTGTTTAATCCGGATATCAGAGAAGATATTCCGCCATTTTTATTCGATTGCCTTTCATACTTTGATGCGTTTTTTAGTGCTCTTTTCAACTCAGCCACTGAGTCATAACGCCCGCCAGGGTCGTGATTCAGACAGGTTTTTATGACAGCCTGAAGCTTTTTTGATACAGGAATCCCCTCTGTCTCCTTTGACAGATTTTTCTCATAGGTTCTTCCGGAAGCCATATAAAATAAAATTGCTCCGATCGCGTAAAGATCCGTCTTTTCATCGGGCAGCTCTCCTTCATACTGTTCCGGTGCAGCGAACCCCGGAGTTCCCAGAGAATAGCTCTCGCAGTCTGACTTTTGACAGACCGCGCCGAAATCGATGAGTTTGAGCCGGCCATCGTTAACCAGCAGATGGGACGGCTTCAAATCCAGGTATAAAACGGGCTCCGGACGCATATGATGTAAGTACATGATAATTTCGCAGAGTTGAATTCCATAATCAATAATTGTAGATTCTGGTATGTATTGCTGATGCAGCATGATAGTCTGAACAGACTCACCCTCGATATATTCCTCTATTATATAGAGGTTTTCCCCTTCTTCTTCCAGATCGTAGATCAGGGGTATCCCCGGGTGCTTGAGATTTTTCAGAAGCATAGCTTCTTTTAGAAACTGACGGTACATAACGTGTTTTCTGCTGATGCACTTCACTGCACGCAGCGCCTGCAAACCGGTATGTTCTGCCAGAAATACGGTGCCGCTGTAACCTCTCCCCAGAACTGCGAGAACGCGGTAACGGCCTGCGATAATCTTATCCTCCTGTAATAGAACCACTCCTTTCCTTTTTCAATGACATAATATCTTCTCTATAGAATAGTATAGGGAAAAAGAGGAACATTTTCAAGGAAATTGTAAAATTTTATACTTTTTTACAAAATGTTTATAAAATTGAAAGATTTGTTCTATTGACTTCATATACTATATTGGATATACTTTTTACTACCAAATTATACTTATGGTAATCGCTTTACTTATCGGGCATTTTTGTTTATACTATAGGTAGGTAGTCCGACAGTTTCTAATCTCATTTTAGAATAGGAAGTGATTTTATGAAGATAGAAAAAGTCAGTGAAAACCAGATCCGTTGTACCTTAACCAGAGAAGATTTAGCAGATCGTCAAATAAAATTGAGTGAACTGGCTTACGGAACAGAAAAGGCAAAGTCCTTGTTCCGGGATCTTATGCAGCAGGCCTCCTATGAATTTGGTTTTGAAGCGGAGGATATTCCTCTGATGATAGAAGCAGTCCCTCTCTCAGCGGACTGCATAGTATTAATCGTAACGAAGGTAGAGGACCCGGAAGAGCTGGATACCAGATTTTCCAAATTTGCTCCTCTGCTTCGGGATGAAAGTGAAAGTACGCTGGATTGGGGCAGTGCCATCCGGGAAGGAGCCGACGAGATCCTGGATCTTTTCAAGAAATACCGGGAAGACCGTCAGAAAAAAGAATCACAGACCGGCAGCAACAGGGATACTACCGAGAGTACGCCGAATGTGACGAAGCTCTACCGGTTCCGGCAGCTGGATAATTTGATTGACGCGGCTCACGTGCTGAATCATTTTTATAACGGATATAATACTTTATATAAGAATCCGGATAGCGGAGAATATCTTTTAACATTAAGCCAATCCTCCCACACGCCGGTTGCGTTCAATAAAGTATGTAATATATTATCCGAGTACGGCCGAAGCGACAAATTTACAACCGCCGGCGAAGCTTACTTCAAGGAGCATTACGAGGTTATGATTTCTGACCAGGCATTGCAGAACCTGGCTCTGGTATAAAACGTATCTAGAAAACCCGCCTTTTGGGCGGGTTTTTTTTAACGTATAAAATTCATTGCCAGCGTCGGGCTGCGCTCATTGCGTATTTTCCTGTTGAATATATATTAGGCTCCAGAATTCGACCAGCGGAAGCGTAAACCGTACCGCCCACCCCCGCTGCGTCCGTATGGTATGATAGGGTACCCCGGTCATACCGGACACTCCATCTGGAGAAGCGATCCAGACACCCAGGGCCTGCGTATCAACCTGAACCTGGAAGGTTACATTTTCCTGGGGAACCGGAGTCTCCTTCCCCTCGTTCCAGCGGTTATCACAGCCGCATAGGTTGACAATGCTGATCATCTTTCGCTGTCTGCCCTCACGGAGTGTAAGCCATAATCTGCCGGCCTGCCCGTCCGGACTCCACGGATGGCTCTCACAGCAGTATTCCGTATTGTCCCAGCCGATGTGGGTAAAACTCACATCCTTCAGATTGGTATCAAAAAAAAGCTCCTCGTAGCGGACGATAAAATCGGCGTACCGCCGTATTATATCCGCCTGCTCCTCCGACAGGTGGGAATGGTCCACATAGTATCCTTGGGTAAGCACTCCATTCTTTTCGCCAAGCAGCAGGTTTGAGGCTCCGCAGGAGGCCGTACCGGCTAAGAGCAGTCTCGCGGCGTTCAGCGCGCGGAAGGGGGCGTCCGTCCGAAAAGGCGCCAGATAGGCCGCCAGCACCACCGGCTTTTGGCCGCCGCAGGCCCGCTGCGCATCCAGAATGATCTGGCGGAGGTGGCCATAAGTAGTATATGGTTCCCACACTTCGATATATACCGCATCTTGCCGCGCTTTGGCCACAGGAGCCACAGGCCAGTTTCCCACATTATTAAAAATCAAATGACTTTCTGTACCCAAAGCGTCTAACGCTTTCCCTGCATCCCCGATCAGACCGGCGTAGTGTTCATCCATGCGCAGCAGCCGACCGTCCCGGGTAAAAGCTGTTTTGGGAAATCCGTATGTATCCATATGAATACCGTCAAATCCCACCTCCCTTACCGCTTTCACATATTCCGATATAATATGATCATGCCAGGGACAGCTTTGTTCCACATTCATGAGGTAGAAGGTATCGATGAAAACCAGAGGATCTCCCGCGCCGGTATAAAGTCCCTGTTCCGGATGGGCTTCATAATAAGCACGGGAAGCCGCGTACACCGCGCCGTACCCCAGCGAGCGCATCCCATAGCGCCTGCATGCCTCTATTTTCGCCCGCACAGCTCTTTGGTCCACCTCACGGCCCATCATATCGGTGTAGACTTCCCGCTCTGCTGTCAGGTCGTCGTGCCGGTATGACCAGTCATAATACTGCACAAAGTTAATATGATAGCGGCGCAGAACGTCCACATCTTCTGTGTCGTCTTCGCCAGGTCCAAAGTCACTCAGGAAACCATAGCGCACCACACGGCCGGGATCCCGGGTCACGTCGAAGGCTGTCACCAGGCGAATCTCATCCCGGGGAGGCGCAAGAGGAAGCGTAAGGGTAAGCTCTGCCCCATACCCGGCAAAAGTATCCTCATAACTGCCGGCGTCTATCGGATTCTCTTCACAGACTTCTACCGTCCGCTCTTCTATAAGTCGGAAAAGATGATAAATGCGCAGCGTTCCCCTGCACTCCGGAACGCCGGCGCAGCAGAGGCGCACGTCCTCTCCCGGCCTGTATTGCGCCTTTTCCGGATAAAAGTCGTATCTCATAGGCTATCCTTTCAAAGCCCCGTCCGTCAGTCCCTTCATCAGCTGGCGCTGGAACACCAGAAAGACCACGATCACGGGGATAATGGCGATGACCGCGGTAGCAGCCATCAGATTCCAATGCGCGCCGGCAAACTGCTGGAAGTAGACCGAGAGGGCCTGGGGTATATTATGTTTTCTGCTGTCCTGCAGGAAGAAGACAGCCTGGGCATAATTGTTCCAGATACCGAAGCCGTTTAAGATTACCACGGCGGCGACGCAGGGCTTCAGCAGCGGAAACGTCACCCGCCGGTATGCGCCGAACCAAGAGCAGCCGTCGATGATCGCCGCCTCCTCCACCTCCCTGGGCAGCGCCTTAATAAAACCCGTGAAGATAAATACGGTGGAGGGCAGCGCCAATGTGGCGCACACCAGGATCATCCCCCACAGCGTGTCGACGGCGTGAAGGCGGATCATCAGGGTATAGAGAGGCACGGTGTTGATAATACCGGGGATCATCATACAGCTTAACAGGGTCCAGAATACAAAGCGGTTAAACCGGCTGCGGAACCGGGCGATGGCATAGGCCGCGGATGAGCCGAAGAGCAGGACCAGGAGCAGCGCACCTCCCGTGATAACGGCAGAATTTATAATCGCTCTGCCAATATGGGATTTGTTCCAGCCGTCGATAAAGTTCCGGAAGAAAAAGTCCGGCACGAACATATTTCCCTCATAGAACACCCGCTGCGGGGAATTGAGTGCCAGGACCAGCAGGATATAAAAAGGGATCAGGCACAGCAGGCAGATCAGGACAATGGCCAGTATACGCGCCGTCTTTCCGGCGCGCCGGGCAAGGATATGTGTTTTCATTTGCCGTCACTCCTTTTCTTTGGTCAGGTACATGGAGACCAGCACCGGCACCAGGATAATCAAAAACATGATGATCGCCACCGCAGTCGAGTATCCGGTCTTACTTCCATAGCACATACGCATGATATAGATGCTGAGGCTCTCGGTACTGTAACCCGGTCCTCCGTCTGTCAGCGCCATGATAACATCAAAGACCGAGAGGGAACCGATGATATTGGTTACCACATTAATACGGATCGAGGGTATGAGCAGCGGCAAAGTGATATAGCGGAAACGCTGCGGGCCGCCGGCACCGTCTATCTTAGCTGCCTCGTACAGATCATCGGGAATGCTCTGCAGACCGGCGGTGTAGATAACCATAGTCATGCCCGCGAACTGCCATACATTTACCAGGATCAGCACCAGCATCTCGATTCCGTACCGGTCCATCCAGTTACCCAAAAGCGCGCTTTGGCCAATGAGATCCAGCGCGTGGAACAAAAAGCCGCGTCCCGGCTGAAGGAGCAGATACCAGATATAACCCATGATCAGCGGACTGATGACGGCAGGCAGGTAGATGAGAGTCCGCGCTATGCCCTTGCCCCGGAAGCGGCCGTTCATTAGCAGCGCATATCCCAGACCCACGAGGTTGAGAAGCGGCGCGCTGCCCAGGGCGAACAGCAGGGTTGTCTTAATGTCATTCAGAGCGCGGTCATCCTTAAAAAAGTCAAAAAAGTTGCGAAGTCCGATAAAGTTCGCCTGTGAAATGCCGTCCCAGTCCGTCAGGCTCATCCCGATCCCCTGCAGCAGCGGCCAGATAAAAAATATACCAAACAACAGAAATGCAGGCACGGCCATGAAGGTGTGCAGACCGACCCGTTTTGTTTTCATTGTATACTCGCCTCCGATTTCCCGGATATTAAAGTTTGGGACATGTCCATTTCGGTTTGGGACATGTCCGTTCCGGTTTGGACATGTCCCAAATTAATCCGCCTTTTATTTCATGCCGTCATCCCAGGCCTTTTCGTATGCCTGTGCGAAGGTCTCGGGCGTGTACTTGCCGCTCAGCAGATCCTGTACCATACGTCCGGCGTCGTCACCGGAGAATCCGGCGGGCTTCTCGTTGGTATAACCAATATTCACGGCGCTGTTCAGGGCGTCCTTCACCTGGGACACGATTCCCGCGGGGGCCCATTCCGCGTCCACGTCGGTAAATGCGCTGGGGGCCTTCAGGGCCTCTGCATATTTTTTCTGGTTCTCAGGCTGGAACAGGAAGTTCAGGAATTCGATGCTCTCCTCCTTGTAAGGAGTCGTGGCGGAAATGGAATATCCGGAATCCTCTGCGCTTAAGACAACGGGTTTGCTGTCCGGCATAAAAGCGGGATAAGGGGCAAATCCGATCTTGTCGGCCATGTCGGGATTGGCCTCCAGAAGGCTGGACAGCACCCACATACCGTTGCTGAACATGGCGGCCTTGCCGGTCACAAAGTCCTGCACGCAGTTGTCACTGGTGGCTGTGAGCACGTCGGCATTGATCAGCCCCTTGTCCTTAAGCTCCGCCAGATCCTTTGCAAATACGGCCATGGGGCCGTCCGCCGCCCCGAAGTTCAGCTTCGCCTTGTCGTCTGCAAGGAATGCCTTCTTGGCTTCCACAGCACCCAGGGTCTGCTTGATGTAACCGTGGGGCAGGAATTCGATCAGATGGCCCAGGTGCCAGGCTTCTTTTCCAAAGATGAACCAGGGAGTGACGCCTGGCTTCTTATCCTTGATCGTCTGTAGATTCGTGACCAATTCCTCCCAGGTGTCCGCATTCTTAAGTCCCAATTCCTGGAAAATATCCTTATTGTAAAAGAGACCGGCCATAGTCATATTCGTGCAGATCCGGTACTGTTTGCCGCTCTTTACGTCGGTACACATCTCTTTCATGCTGGGGGACATCCGGTCCCACCATTGGCTTTCCGATGAGAGGTCCAGATATTTCCCCTCGTCCACAAAGCCCTGCTCATAGGTAGTCATGATATCGGGCACCTGGCCGGACGCGAATTTGATCTTAATAATATTACTGGCGTCTTTTTGATACTCCTGCTCCACAGTGATCCGGTCCTGGGATGCATTGAAGTCATTGATAATGTCATTCATCACGTCGATGGTCTCAATTTTACCTGTAAAGAGCTTCAGGTTCACATGCTCCGGCTTCGCCTGGGCGGAATCGCCGGCGGACGGAGCCGTCGTATCCGCAGGAGCAGGCGCGGAAGCGTCCGGGGCCGGCGTGGCAGCAGCTTCACCGGGCGCCGAGCCGCAGCCGCTGAGAAGTCCGGCCAGCATGGTCATACATAGTGTCATGGAAATCAGTTTTTTCATTTACACATCTTCCTCCTTTTCAATAACCGGCTTGCATCGTTCTGCCGGTTCCTCTGTTTTTAGAGTAACACGATCCCCTCATATAGAAAACTCCCGTTTTTTTAGATAAAAGTTCGTGTTTTTTGGATTTGAAGTTGTGAGGATTGCACAATTTTAGATGGTAAGTTATAATAACTTCATAATTTTTTACTAACGGCACTTACGGGTGATGTATGAAAAATAGGCGGCGAAGCTTTTTCAAGCGCTGCCAATTTTTGCCGGGGATGTGAGGGGGAGGATCTGCAGATGAGACACATGAAGGTATACCGCGACTGGAGTTTGAAAAGCAAGCTGCTCATTATGATCTCATCCCTGCTGACAGCGGCCGTGCTGGTGGTGGTCACGCTGAACTACGTGCGCTATTCCAGCTATCTGACGAACCAGACGGTGGGGCAGACACAGCAGATTATCGAACAGATCGGCATTAACGTCGACTCGTATATGGACGAATTATTCCGTCTCTCCATGTCTCCCTACTATGATGACAGTGTCATGCGGGAGCTGGAGACCAATGCGGACACAGAAGAAAAGCAGCTGGACAAGCGCCGCCGTATCGAGGAATTTCTGGGTTCGGTTATGATCCTGCCCCGAAAAGAGATCCTGCGGGTCTACATCCTGACGGACAAGGACATCTATTCCAATGAGAAGACCCCCTACAGCACAATGGATCTGCAGGACTATTCCCAGACAGATTGGTACCGGCAGTCAAAGGCCACCCAGGAGCCTATTTTTCTTCCGGTGCATATGGAGCGGGTGTTCGGCGAAAAGGGAACTCTGATCTTCTCTATCGTGCGGGGGCTGCGCAGCAAGGAAGACAACAACCGCGTACTGGGCGTGATCAAGGTGGATGCCAGCTATGACGGCATCAAAAGCATCTGCGACAAAGTGCGGCTCAGCCCCGGAAGCTCCCTGCTGATTCTGGATGACGATCTGAATATGATCTATCAGAATAATCAAAAAAGTCCGATCAGCGATTTTTCGCTTAACCAAACGTTTCTTTCCGAGATTTTGGATACCCGGGGCGGCAGCATCCGCCATATCGAGGGACAGCGGTATGTGGTAAATACGTGCCGTCTCTTAAGCACAGGCTGGACGGTAGCCTTTGTCAATTCCTTTGAGGCGCTGAATCAGTATTCCGTCCAGACGCGCAATGCCTCCTTTTTTGCGGCGGTCGTCTGTGTGCTGTTATCCGTAGGCGTACTCGCACTTTTTGTGCGGGGCTTCCTGCAGCCTGTATCCCGGATCGTGAAGGGTATGAAAGCTGTGGAGGGCGGTGATCTTACTGTGCGGGTGCCTGTAGAGGGCCACGACGAGACCGGCTATCTGAGTGAAAGCTTCAATAACATGACCGTACAGGTAGCCGAAACACTGAATCGGAATACCCAGCTTGTCAAAGAGATCTACGAAGCACGCTATCTTCAAAAGGAAGCCCAGTATAACGCGCTCTGCGGACAGATCAAGCCGCATTTCCTCTATAATACTCTGAATACGATCAGCCTTCTGATCAAATGCCGGGAAAATGATAAAGCGGTCGAAGACATCGAAAGCCTGTCTGTTTTTCTGCGCGGCGTGATGCATGTGGATAAGGAAATCCTGCTGTCCCAGGAACTGGATCTCGCTGTGGCATATCTGAGCCTTCAAACAAGCCGGTACGGGGAGAAATTATCCTACCAAATCGATGTACCGGAAGATCTGCTCACCTACCGGCTTCCGGCCCTCAGTGTGGAACCGCTGGTGGAGAATGCTGTGGTCCACGGCTGCGAAAAAAAGCGCGGCAGCTCACAGATTACCATCAGTACCTCCAGGGATGGGCAGAAGCTGTACCTCTATGTATGGGACAGCGGAGCGGGTATCGCTCCGGAAAAACTGGCCGAATTAAATCAATGTCTGAGTGAGGAATCTCTTTTGGACAGCCGCACAGAAGAAGATATATTTACCGAGAGCATTGGGCTTCTGAATGTAAACAAACGGATTAAACTGTTATTCGGCCTTGACTATGGCGTACAGATATTTTCAGAACAGGGCAAAGGCACGCAGGCCGTGCTTTCCCTGCCTCTGCCTTCTATGATGCAGGAAGGAGATGACCCGTCATGTATTCTGTAATGATCGTGGACGATGAACCGCTGATGCGCAAATATCTGCGCGAGAACTTGTCCCGTATCGCCCCCATGTGGGAGGTGCGGGGGGAAGCCGAGGACGGCGTGCAGGCGGTGGAGCTCTTAAAAACGCAGGCCTTCCATCTGATTCTTACCGACATCAAAATGCCGGAAATGGATGGCCTGGAGCTCGCGAATTATGTTTTCCATACTTCACCCGCTACAAAGGTGATCATCATTTCCGGCTTTGACGAATTTGAATACGCAAGACGCGCCCTGCGCTGCGGTGTACTGGATTATCTTCTGAAGCCGCTGAATGATAAGGCAATAGCGGAAATCTTACAGAAAGCGGCAGGAAACATCGAAGCAGCCTCCCTGGTCCTGCCGGGAGAAGAGCGGTCCTGCCCTCCGGATTCCGGCAGCCTGCCGGAGCGTGCCTGCGCGTACATTTGCGCCCACTACAGCGAGCCCATCAGCCTTGCACTGGTAGCCGACTTGTTGGAAGTAACCCCCAGCTACTTAAGCGACTTGTTCCACAAAAGCGTGGGTGAGTCCTACTCAAAGTATGTTTTGCGCATCCGAATGGAAGCGGCTACCCGGATGCTCTGCGCAAACCCCAGCGGGAAAATTTATGAAATTGCGAAAAAAACAGGCTTTATCAGCCCGAAACATTTTCACTATGTGTTTAAAAAGTTTTATGGAATGACGCCTAATGAATATCTGCAAAATCATCTCCATAGTAAATAAGTTTTCCAGAACCATCAGAAAGATCAAGGTGATTTTTGATCACAAAAAAGAGTTTCCCTGCGGAAACTCTTGCTTTGTGATCACCTATAGCCAAAACCTCGAGAAACTCTGCGGCCCCGATTACTTACCTGCCAGATATTCGTTAATCTGGTTCACCAGCTCGTCCGCATCCATACCATGCACGAATGCCGCTTCTTCCAGGCTCTCTCCCTGTGCGGACGGACAGCCGATGCAATGCATTCCGGCCCGCATAAGAATGGGAATAATATTGGTGTCAATCCCGATAATATCGGAAATAATCATGTCCTTCGTAACTTGTGCCATTTTCGTTTCCTCCTTATAGTATTCAGTTTTCTCATTATAATACTTTCATGAATATTCGTAAAGTATATTTTATACGAAATCGGGCTTATATTCCTGTAAATGGATATATTTACAGAGAGGCATATAACACCCGGTAAAGGAGTGGTAAACGGACAGGTGCACATTGCGTCTAAGCCTTTATCCAGTTATGGTCTCCCCCGAAGTGATCCGCCGTATCTGCTCCAGGTCCACTTTGGCAGCTCTGTCATAGGTAAGGAGCCCGTTGATCTCCTGTTCGATATCGGTTAGCTGCGTATAGCAAAAGCCTTGTATGTGGGGAGACTTAAGGATTGGTTCTATCACATTGCGGTATCGCTCCAGAAAATCCCGGGCTGATCCGGCGGTCGAATATCCCCAGCCTTTTGCGCCTTCCACCGCATAGGAAATGCCGCCGAATTCACTGACTATAATCGGCTCCCCGTGATAGCCGCTTCCCTCCGTATACAGAGGACGACCGGCCGGCTGAGCGTTGATGATCTGTTCCAGGGAAGCATATCTCTCTTTTAACACCTCTTCCCGGGACTCGTAGTCATGGATCGTCAGAAGATCACTGTCCACATGTTCCCAGCCGTCGTTGTCACTGACCGGGCGGCTTAAGTCCAGCGCTTTCGTGAATGCGGCCAGGGCTCTGCAAAATTCCTGCTGCTCGGGCCGGTTAGCGATCTCCAGCACGCCCCAGGATTCATTCAAAGGAGTCCAGGCCACGATACTGGGATGATTATAATCCCTGAGAACGATCCGGGACCACTCCTGCAGCATGTCCTGCGCCAGACGCCGGGAATATACATAGCCGGAGGCGTTTTCCCCCCACACCAGCAGTCCCATCCGGTCCGCATGATACAAAAAGCGGGGATCCTCAGCTTTCTGATGTTTTCGTACACCATTGAACCCCATCTGTTTTATCAGAGTAATATCTTTTATATAGTCCTCATCGGACGGGGCGCTCATCAAGCCTTCGGGCCAATAGCCCTGATCCAGTATCAGCCGCTGGTAATAGGGGCGGTTGTTCAGCAGAAATTTTCCCGAGGCGATGGAAACTTTCCGCATCCCGAAGTAGGATTTCACCGTGTCAACCGTCTCCTGCCTCTGTTTCAGCCGGTATTCCACATCAAAAAGTCTGGGGTGCTCGGGCGTCCAGGCGAAATCTTCTGTCACATTCCAGCCGCCCAGCGCCGCCTCATCCAGCTGCAGGCAGAAGGTCCCTTTTTTCCCTACGGGCGAAATCAACATCTTTCCGGCGGTTTTCCCCTGAAAAGTGATTTCTGTTTCCAGTGTGCAGTCCTGCCACTGGTTCAGCTCATAATCGAAACGGACTGCTTTTTCGTCAAAAAGGGGAGTGTTACTTGAGAATTTAACTTTATAACCGAAAGATGCCAGTCCCCTCTCTTTATTCCAGATTATGGAATTTTGTATACTGTATTCAAAAAAGTACACGGCAAACTATTGACCTGGGACAGTTATTTCCCTTATAATGTGGGCACAATAAGACACTAAGAATCAGATTTGTTTTATTGATCTGGCTGTTTACTAACAGATTCCGATGAAATCATTGGGTTCTAATGGCATTACGTCAGGAACAGGAGGAAAAATATATGAGTCACAGAATGGAAACGCAGTGGCAGGGTTTTCACCCGGGAGCATGGGTTCGTGAAGTAGATGTCCGGGATTTTATTTTAAAAAATTATACTCCCTATGAAGGGGATGAGGAATTCCTGGCCGGACCGACCGAGGCGACCGCACAGCTGTGGGATCAGGTTATGGAATTAAGCAAGCAGGAGCGGGAAGCCGGAGGAGTCCTGGATATGGATACCAGGATCATTTCAACTATCACCTCCCACGGTCCGGGATACCTGAACCAGGACAAGGAGAAGATCGTCGGCTTTCAGACAGATAAGCCGTTCAAGCGTTCCCTGCAGCCTTATGGCGGAATCCGTATGGCGCAGAAAGCTTGTAAAGATAACGGGTATGAAGTGGACCCGGAGATCGTGGACTTCTTTGCCACACACCGCAAGACACATAACGCAGGCGTGTTTGACGCCTATACACCGGAGATGCGCGCCGCCAGATCGAATCATATCATTACCGGCCTGCCCGACGCTTACGGCCGCGGCCGGATTATCGGCGACTACCGCCGGGTAGCCCTCTATGGCGTAGACAAGCTGATCCAGGATAAAGAAGCGCAGAAGGACAGCACCCGTACGATTATGTATTCGGACGTGATCCGGGAGCGGGAAGAACTCTCAGAGCAGATCCGGGCACTGCAGGATCTGAAGAAACTGGGCCAGATCTATGGTCTTGATATCTCCAAACCTGCGGCTAATGTTCAGGAAGCGATCCAATGGCTGTATTTCGGTTATCTGGCCGCTGTCAAAGAGCAGAACGGGGCTGCTATGAGTCTTGGCCGTACCTCTACTTTCCTGGATATCTATGCACACAGGGACCTGGAGAACGGTACTTTTACAGAGGAAGAGATTCAGGAATTCGTAGATCATTTTATTATGAAGCTGCGCCTGGTGAAGTTTGCCAGAACCCCTGAGTATAATTCTCTGTTTTCCGGAGACCCGACCTGGGTCACCGAGTCCATCGCCGGCGTCGGAATCGACGGCCGCCACATGGTAACCAAAATGTCTTATCGTTACCTGCACACGCTGGATAACCTGGGCACTGCCCCGGAACCCAACCTGACCGTTCTGTGGTCCGTGAAGCTGCCTCAGACTTTCAAGCGATACTGCGCGAAGATGTCGATTAAGTCCTCTTCCATTCAGTATGAAAATGATGACCTGATGCGGGTCACCCACGGAGATGATTACGCTATCGCCTGCTGTGTGTCATCTATGCGTGTCGGTAAGGAGATGCAGTTCTTCGGCGCCAGAGCGAACCTGGCCAAATGCCTGCTCTACGCCATCAACGGCGGTGTGGATGAGATTTCCAAGAAGCAGGTGGGACCGAAGTTCAGACCGGTCACCTCGGAATATCTGGACTATGACGAAGTGATGGAGCGCTATCATGATATGATGAAATGGCTGGCCCGTCTGTATGTGAATACCCTGAATGTCATCCACTATATGCATGATAAATACTGCTATGAAAAGATCCAGATGGCATTGCATGATAAATACGTAAAACGTTATTTTGCCACCGGTATCGCCGGGCTTTCCGTCGTAGCTGACTCTCTGTCCGCGATCAAATATGCGAAGGTAAAAGCCATCCGGGATGAGAACGGGATCGTCGTGGACTATAAAGTGGAAGGCGATTTCCCCAAATATGGCAATAACGATGACCGCGTGGATGAAATCGCAAGGGATATCGTCCACACCTTTATGCAGATGATCCGCGGGAATCATACCTACCGCGGCGGC
Organism: Diplocloster hominis; assembly: GCF_032380655.1. NCBI lineage: Bacteria > Bacillati > Bacillota > Clostridia > Lachnospirales > Lachnospiraceae > Diplocloster > Diplocloster hominis. Next base: position 318,792 of record NZ_JAWDIY010000001.1, read on the forward strand.
GTACCCACCATGTCCATTCTGACGATCACCTCCAACGTGGTCTATGGAAAGAATACCGGTTCTACACCGGACGGGCGGGTGCAGGGGCAGCCTTTCGCCCCCGGGGCCAATCCCATGCACGGCCGGGATTCCCACGGAGCGGTCTCTTCCCTTGCCTCGGTGGCAAAACTGCCGTTTAAAGATGCGCAGGACGGTATCTCGAATACCTTCTCCATCATCCCGGGGGCCCTCGGCAAAGACGATCTGATCCTCTCCGGCGATCTCTCCATCGATCTGGAATCCGGCTGTGACTGCGGTCCCGATATGTCCTGCGGTATTCCGAACCTGATGGAAGGAATCGACGACAACGAAGCCGGTAATTAACCGTCTGAAAGCCAGGCGGTCCCGGTTAGAGGTGCAAAATAGTAATTGTTAACCACAGAATTCAGAAGGAGGAAACTCATATGACTAATCCAAGCCAGGCGCAAATCGACAATCTCGTAAATATGTTGGACGGCTATGTAGAACAGGGCGGCCATCACTTAAACGTCAATGTATTCTCGAAGGATACTCTGCTGGACGCCCAGCAGCATCCGGAAAAATATCCGCAGCTGACCATCCGCGTATCCGGTTACGCGGTCAACTTCACAAAACTGACTAAGGAACAGCAGGACGACGTGATCTCCAGGACTTTCCACGAGGGCATGTAAGAGCCGGAAGAGGACAGAGGCGAAAAACTATGACTGGTAAAATCCATTCGATCGAAAGCTTCGGCACCGTAGACGGTCCCGGCATCCGCATGGTCATCTTTTTCCAGGGATGCCCGATGCGCTGCCTGTATTGTCACAATCCTGACACCTGGAATCCGGACGGCGGCCGGGAGATGACGGTGGATGAGATTCTCTGTGAATACGGAAGAAACAAAGCCTTTTACCGAAACGGCGGGCTCACCGCCACCGGCGGCGAGCCGCTTATCCAGATTGATTTTCTCACGGAACTGTTTCGGGAAGCACACCGGCAGGGTATCCATACGTGCCTGGATACCTCCGGCATCACTTTTCACCGTGATTCGAAGGCATTGATGGAAAAATTCGACCTTCTGGTCCGCTATACCGATCTGGTCATGCTGGATATCAAGCATATCGATCAGGAGGCTCACCGGGCACTGACAGGACAGCCGAATGATCCGGCCCTTGCCTTCGCCCGCTATCTGGGTGAGCGCAAGATCCCTCTTTGGATCCGCCATGTGGTCGTTCCCGGATTAACGGATGATCCACAGGCGCTGAAGCGGCTCGGCGCATTCATCGGCACCCTTCCAACGCTTAAGGCCCTGGATGTTCTGCCTTATCACTCCATGGGGGCCGCCAAGTATGAGGCGCTGGGACTTGATTATCCGCTGAAACATCTGCAGGATATGCCTAAGGAGCAAGCGAAGGCCTTAAGGTCCTATATCCTTGAGGGAATCCGTTCTGTTCGGGGCCGGAACCGTTAACTGATCCGCGGCTTCGCAAACCATGTTATTTTCTTATTCCCGGAAGCTTTATAACGGTTCTGCCTCCGGATTTGGAACTTAAGTTTACACCCGGTCCGCCGGTTCTTCTCCCAGTATTGTCCTAAATAAAATGCACATAATTTACTTGTATAATTGATATGAATGTATTAGAATAATTCTAAGCATATCGCGAGGATAAGCTAATTTAAGAAAAGTTTATAGAAGGAGGATACGCATTATGGCACATGTAATTAACGATAGCTGCATCAGCTGCGGAACCTGCGAGGGCGAATGTCCGGTTGGTGCTATCAGCGAAGGAGATGGCAAATTCGTTATTGATGCAGATACCTGCATTGATTGCGGTGCTTGTGAAGGCGCTTGCCCGACCGGCGCTATCTCAGCTGAATAATAACGAATTACTAAAGAGTCTGTTGTAACCCGTTTTATATCGGGCTGCAGCAGACTCTTTTTCTTTTTCCGAAATTGCCAGTGTTCCATCCGGCCGGAAACCATAGTATCATGAATCTAAATTTTGATCCGTTGGGACGTCGGGTCCTTTTCTCATTAATTTTAACCCCAGGTAAACTACCGCCGCCGTTATCAACACGCAGCACAGAATCACCACTGTCACTTTCCACGGGGAAATCCCCGGCTTGGACTGGTCTTTATCACGTCCAGCCTGGCTGGCTTCCTCTTCCGGTTTCTGAGACGGTTTTACCTCCGGCTCCGTATCCGCCCCTTTTTCTTCCTGTCCGGCAGGCTTCGTTATTTCTGCCGTTCCCCCTTGTTCCGGCGGAAAAGATTCCTGAATGCCTGCCTGTTTGCTGGACGTTCTGATCTTCTTCTGGGCGCTGACTGTTGCTGTGTCTGCTGACTGATCTGCCTCGTTCCCCTGGGAATGATTCTGGCTGTTTTGCTGATCCCCTTGTGTGTCCTGGTTCTGCGACGGGGTATTCTCCTGCCCGGCAGGTGCCGATGGCTCCGGCGTCGGCTGCACCTGGCCGTTGTCCGGAGTATCCGGTTTATCTGAGATGTCCGGTACGTCCGGAACCGCCGGGATATCCTCCGGCTTACCGCCTTCTCCGCCGCCGTTGTCCGGGTCCCGGTCCGGAGGATTGACTCCTGCTCCGCCCCGATCCCCTTCACTCGATCCGGACCAGACCGGAGGGATCGTCTGGGTACTGGTAAGATCCAGCAGCCACATATCACCCAGCTCCTCATAACTGCTCCCGGGCCCCGTCAGGAACCTGACATAAAGCTCATCCTTCTCACATGGGATTTCCATATAAAAACTTAACAGGCCCAGCTCCGTAGGCACGCTACCGTTCAGCAGATCACTGCCCGAATGGGAGAGGCGGTACAGACTCCAGTCTTCCTTATCGAGACTGTATTCCATTTCAAGCGTGTCCGCCCCATAGGGATAAGGCATTAGGAAAAGTATCCCATATATCCCGCTGTCCTTGTCATAAACCTGATATGATACCGGAAACATACCCTTTTCCTCATTTTTACTTATCACTGCCATCCGGGGCGTGATATTTTCCGGATTGAGTACTGTGTATGGAAGATCCTGCAGCAAATAAGTACCCGTAATCTGTGTTACACCAAAGGCATCCGTATCCGCCTGAGAGACCTCCCAGCGGACCGGCAGGTCCACGTCAATGAGTTCCTTCGTTCCCTTAAGCTCTATCAGGGTCAGGACCGAATCCGGCAGCATTTCCTGTGTAAGTTCGGTTCCCACCTGTACGGTCACAGGCTTTGGATTGCCGTTATTTATTATCTGATAGACTGTCATAGCCCCTTCCACCGGAGGCGTCAGGCTGCTGTTTATAATCGTCATCTGATCCAGCTGGCTGTATACGCTCATCGCATTTCCGCCCTCACCAGCAGTGGCTTCTACAGTACAGTTGCTGACCGATACCTCTCTGTTCCCATAGATTCCATAGGCATCATCAGTACTGGAGACAGCGATATCACAGTCCGAAAGGGAGATGTCCCCCATAAAACTATATGCTCCGCGAATCTGCCCCGTTCCCGAACTACGGATGTACAGCCCGGATAGTTCCGCAGTCTCTCCCCCGGAATAGTACACTCCTGTACAGCTTTCACCTGTTGCTTCTATTTGAAATTCCCCTTTTTGGGGATCTGTACGGATCTCTCCGGATAACATAATTCCAGCTCCGCTGGATACTGAGATTTTACCGTTATATAAAGCTACAGTTTCCCCGCTGTTCACTACCAGGGCGATACCGCCGGTCTCTGTGATCAGAAGATTCTCATTATCCAGTACCAACGGACTGGCTGCAACGATGGCATAAGGTCCGCACTCGATATTGATATGTCCGGTACCATCCAGGAGGATTGGCTGCTCCCCGGTGCCGAGGGTCAGCTGCAGATCTCCCGACAGCACATACCGGGCATCCTCGTTTTTATGCTCCTCATACCATTTCAGGAATTCTTGTTCGTCTTCTCTGGCAGGCGGCCATATAAACGCGAAGCAGTTACTGGTGTTGATCAATACCACCGCCAAAACAATAACGATGCCCGCCCATATATGTACTCTTTTGCTACGTGCTTTACTCCGCATCTGTATAGCTCCTCCTAAATTATGTCACCTTCATTTTCATAGTATAGGTTCAACCTGTTACAGTCAAATTGTTTTTCTATATATCTACATATTTTGTACGAAATCTACAATATTTAACAATATTTAACAACAAATAACAACAGATAATTATTTAGATTGCAGTTTTATTCCGTTATAATTAAAATTAGTTTTACTGAATATCTCTCAGATTCTCTCAGAGGAACAGAGGAACAGGCAGACAAATGGCAGATAAAGAGATAATGGGTAGATACAACATCCAAAACATCTGGACAATTACACCTGTACTGCTTAAACTATAATATAAGGCGGGGAACTATGGAACGGTTATTATTTGTGGATGACGATGCGGATTTACTGGATATGAATAAGATCTATTTTGAGAAAATCGGATATTTGGTGGATATCGCATTGGGCGCGGAAGATGCACTCCGTTTTCTGTCCGAACATCATTATAATTGTATTGTACTGGATATTCGAATGGATGATGTAAATGGTCTGGATCTCTGCAGGCTTATTCGGCAAAAATACCGGGTGCCGATCATATTTCTGACCAGTCTGACGGAAGAGGAGATCATGATCGAAGGATTCGAATGCGGCGGCGATGATTATCTGCTGAAGCCCTATCGCATGAAGGAGCTGGAGATGAGGGTACGAGCCAGGATCCGGAATAACAATCCACCGGCCCCGGCAAAGTCTTTGGACTGCGCCCTGCAGCTCAATCCGGAGGAAAAGCAGGCATACATAGGCGGCAAGTCACTAAATCTTACCGTGAATGAATATGAAATATTACAGTTTCTCGCGCAGCACAAGGGTACACCGTACCGCCAGGAGGCGATCTATCAGGCCTTGTGGGGAGAAGATTATTATAACACCCACAGTATACAAATCCTGGTTATGCGGATACGCAGAAAAATCCAGGCGCTTTCCCCCGATAAGGAATATATCAAGACGCAGTGGGGAAAGGGCTACATCTACACGGAGTGATCTATGACTAAGGAAGCAGAACACAATATACGGATTTCCATACTGATCCTGGCCTTTTCCTTTTTATTGGCTGGGATCTTATTTTGGGTTACTTATCACTATGATAATAAGTATACTTTAAGCAGCAAAGAGCTCTATCCTTTAACCGATCAATGGGAGTACTATCCCGATCACCTGTACGGACCGGATGATTTTGTGACCGGCGCCGTATCTGAACCGGAATTGATCTATATCGGGCAATTCGGAAATTTCTCACAGGACAGCAACGGCGGCTCACCTTTTGGAACCGCCACCTACCGCAAGTGTCTCACACTGGCACATCAGCCCCAGGGATGGCTTCTCGAACTTCCTGAGGTTTTTTCGGCCTGCAGCATATACATAAACGGGGAAAAGGTACAGGATATCGGCAATGTAGATCCGGATCACTATAAGTACGGGGTCCGCAATACCTTGTTGAGCCTGCCTGACGGGCACGTAGAACTGATTATACAGACCTCGAATTTCTCCCATTACTACAGCGGTGTCACCTATCCGCCTTTGCTTGGCAGCAGCGATGATCTATTGAAGAACCTGACGGTCCGTTTTATATTCTATGCGCTGTTGTGTTTCTTCCCGCTGGGCGGCGCGGCCGCTTCGATCGCTGTCTGGGCCCACCGCCAGAAGGAACCGCTTTATCTGACCTACGGCCTGCTCTGCCTTTTCTTTTCCATCCATACCCTTTATCCTTTTATCCACTGGAGCGGGATCAGTCTGGGGGAATTGGCCTATGTCATCGAGGATTCCTCTTATTTTGCCATGCTTTCCTGTATGACTTTGCTGACTTATTGGCTTACCCGCAGGGTACTGCCGCGAAGGCTGCATATCGTTTTCTATCTGTTTTCGGTCGTGCTGTGCATCTTGCCCCCTGTTTCCATGTACATTCTGTTTCCTCTGTTCCCCCATACCATAGCATGGTATGGTACATTCATCAGCCTGGCAAAGCTGATTATGTGTATCTACCTGATGGCTGCCGCCCTTTATGGCGCGCTGAGACGAAGTTTTTCCATCTGGCTTCTCTCCGGCAACGCGGTTTTCGGCTTTGGCATTCTGTTGGATTATGTCACTGGAGGACAGTTTGAGCCCATCCGCTTTGGCTGGCAGAATGAGTATTGCGGTTTTATTATGGTCATGCTGTTTACCGGTCTGATCATCCGGTACAACCGTAAAATTATTTCGGAAAATCAGCGTCTGACCGAGCATCTGCAGGAAGAAGTCTCGCTTAAGACCGCATCCTTAACCAGTATGTTAAACGAACGGAAGAAATTCCTGTCCGCCGTGGCCCACGATCTGAAGGGGCCGGCTGCCGTTATTCAGACCTATATTGATTTTATCCGGGAAAGCGGAGTCGATATGGATGAGGAAATGGAACGGTATCTGACGGTGATCGATAACAAATCCGCCCAGCTGCGGGATAATATTCAGACGCTGCAGATCTTTAACGCCCAGGACCGGATACAGGAAACGTCCGAGCGTTTAAGCTGCCCCGATTTTTTCAGATTCGTCTACAAGGAGACGCGCGCATACACGGATGCCAATGGAATTTATTATGACCTGTCCCTCCCGGATCAGGATGCCTCTTTGTATTGCCAGCGGAACCGGCTCTTCCGGGTATTTGAAAACATTATCCTGAACGCGGTGGAGCACACGCCTCTGGGCGGCAGGATCACCATCGGCATCAACTATTTACCGGAAACACTGGAAGTATCGGTCACGGATACCGGCGAAGGAATTTTGCCCGTTCATATGGATCATATCTTTGACTATCAGTTTAGTACAAAGAATCATCAGGGAGTACGGGGGCTGGGGCTCTACTTTGTTAAAACCACAGTGGAGGAACTGGGCGGCTCCATAACGGCCGAATCAGATCCGGGTATTTTTACACGCTTTACCATTACCCTGCCGCTTCTTTCACAGGGATAGCATGTGGCCGGTATCCCGCTTACTTCTGATTAATCAGGTATTGATAGTAACTATCCCGGATCTGGCGTACCTGCCCTCTGCGGATGGGGATCGATATGCCGTTGCTCAGCAGGAACTTTGTATTTACCTCTTTTACGTGTTCCATGTTAATCAGAAAGCTCTGCTGGCAGCGCAGAAACCTGGAATCCCTCAATACCTGTTCCACATGATTCAGCTTATCGTAGATCTGATACACGGCACCGTCGAACTGATGAATCATCACAATACGGTTCTGGCTTTCGAGGTATAAAATATCATGATACGGAATCCGGCAGCGCTCCTTTTTCGTCTTAATCTCGAAACTCTTATCCGCCTGCGGAAATTCCCTGCGGATCAGCCTGTACATCAGCGATTCCGCTTTTGGCCGTTCCAGCGGCAGCAGCAGATAACCGGACGCGAATACTTCCTGGCTTTTTAACGCGAATTTTCTGCTGTCTGAAAAAAAGACCATACATTGGTCGTCATCCAGTGCCCGGAGTTTTTCGGCAGCCTGGACTTTTTCAGGCCTGTCGGCATGAAAACCCAGAAAAATAATCTGATACTCTTCTTTTTCATACTGCTCCAGGAAATTATTAACTTCCTGATATTCCCTGATCGCAAAGTGCATACGATTCTTACTCAATAAGTCCGTCAGGAAGTCATACATTTCTCTTCTGCTGTTCTCCCACTCATCACAGATCGCAATTCTTAACATGATGCTCATGTCACCCTCTCTATTCTCTGTCCCTTCAATTATAAAATAGATTCTGCGATGATGGCGGAAAATACAAAACGTTGTTATTTGTTGTTAAAGTGCAGAAAGGGACATGTCCAATCCGGTTTGGGACATGTACATTCTGAATGTACATGTCCCAAACCGATTTGGACATGTCCCCATTTACCTAAATCAGTTCACTGCGCAGTGCTCTTTTTTTGCGCTTGGCCATCTTCATGCGGTGCCTTCTCTGCTTTTTCTCCTCAGATTTGGCAGCGGCCACTTCCCGCCGGGATCTCTGCACGTTCCGGATCGATTCGTCCAGCTTTTTGAAGCGTTCTTCTTCCCGGTCTTCCTTCATGCGCAGCAGATAATCCATCTCTTTAATTACGTTATCGCTGACCTGGGTGCTGACTTCTTTCCCCAGCTCCTTGTTGTTTTCTCTCAGGACCTCGGTGATCATATTGCCCAGAATCATTCGGAACTGGTTCATCTTCTGACCCTTGTCCATGTTTTTCACAGCAGATGACTGCTCAACCACCACGATCTCCTTTTCCACCGGCTCCGGCTCTTTTTTCCCTTCCGCTTTTGGCGCGGAGGCGGCCACTTCTTTCATCGCCGTTTCTTTCAGTGTCTGCTCCATCACCTGGCGGTTCAGCTCTTCCTTCAGGATGATCAGGCTGTCCATATTTTTTCCGCCGTTGGAGATTAATTCCGGTATCAGCATTTTAATCGCCTTCAGCTGGAACCCCTGATTTTTCAGTTCCTTTATATTCTTAAACAATTGAATGTCTTTATCCGTATAGTATCGATGACCCATTTCATTTCTGGCGATGGTGATTTCCAGCTCTTCTTCCCAGTACCGAAGAACATGAGCTTCTACCGACACCTTTTTGGCCGCGTCAGAAATCATGTAGCGTGTACCTCGTTCATTACTCATACTTGTCCCTCCAGGATTGTAAAAATTTTACAATTTTTTCTCTTTCCAATTATAACATACCCGCTATTTGACGCAATAAAATTCGCTCGACATAATTTTCCTGGAAAACCCGCTGAATTCGTCGTTTTTTCACAGGTCCTGAAGCACCCGCCGCCGCACCGGCGGGGCCTTACGTCTTCCGGGAACCGCCCGCCGCCTTAGTCCCCGGCAGCCTGCGTTTCGGGAAAGGGTTTCTTATATCCTATCGTCGAGGCGCCTGTGGTTCACTTCGAAGAAAGTAAAATCGCCCCGATTGATGCGGTAACTGATGTATTAAGAAATAGCATCTGATTGTAAAATGTTCCGTTTATCCCCGCATACAGGAATGCTTATTTTCCTCCTCCGACTGCTTATTCCCCTTCAGCAAGTAAAAAGGCAAAAAAAGAGAACTGCTTGTGTACCCTAGTGCTCCATCCGGCTGGATGGAGCACAGAATGCAAAAGTGGTTCCCTTTTATTATCTGCCTTTATCTTAACAAGACAGCCCTGATTTTTTCATTTCCTGTAACATCCCCGCTTCAGCTGGCACAACTGTTAAGCCGTCAGCATGGATTCTACTATCTTTACAATCAGCAGTTTATCTCCCGGTTTTATCTCATCGCTGGTGAGTTCATTGGCTGCCATGATTTTTTCCACTGTGGTATAGTATTGCTTCGCTATACTCCAGAGGCTGTCACCGGGCTGTACACAGTAGCCCACGATCCCGGGCAGACCCTGCAGCTTATTCATATCCAGCGGTTCCACTTCCACATCCACGATATTATTTCTCTTCAGCTTGCGCAATACCAGCGTGTTCAGGTTAATCGTCAGTTTGACTTCAATCTCCTCGCTGTCGATCATGGTCGTGGAAAGCTGTTCGATATCTGTCCGAAGGTTATATTCGCAGTCCGCGTCAATTCCGGGTGCCTCTATGGTGTGATGGAACGGGACCATCCCCTTCATGGAGTTAAACGGCATGGTATCATCCGAGGTCACATACAGCAGCTGCACTTCCACCGCCCCTTCGATCTCGATTCCGTTCTCTACCACCTGGATGTCGTCGATCTTGACATCTCCCTCGCTGTGGCAGACCTGCAGGATTCTCGAATCATTGCTTCCGATACGGATACGCTCGGAGGCCCGGCATTTTGAAAAATTCTTAATTAAAAGCGTGTCAAAGACAGCTGGCTGCACCACAGGTTTCAGTTCTTTGCTGGGCATATAGACATCATCGAGAATGCCTACCTGTTCTTCCTCGTAGAGTTTCATATCCAGTTCCAGCACCACGTCCACATTTAACAGCCGTTCTTCTCCGTCGTAATCCGGTTTCGGTTCCAGTTCTATATGGGGTACCGCCACTTCGATATCACCGATCATATCAGCATTACAGCCGTAACACTCCAGTTCCCCGTGAAACGGGACACTGGTTTCCAGCCACTGTACCTGGTTTTCCTCATCTTCACCCGTATAGAGTACAAACAGCAGCAATTCTCCTTTGATACTGACCATATTCTCTGCCAGCCGCAGATCCAGTCCTCTTACCTGCACGCTGTTCCAGAGCATTTCATAGATATTCGGCTTATTGGAAGGAAGCACTACTTCGTCTTTGATCCGATAGGTATCCTTTTTGCTGACCGCCAATTGGAGAACATCCATTCCCTCATTACGGAAAGCAACCGTCTCGTCATCGTGTACCTCAACCGCGGTTTCCTCGTCATAGAGCTCTTCCAGCGCCATCATAAATGTAACCAGTGTTTTTACACTTAATTTTCTGGAATTGATCAGGTTGGTGCTTAAATCTTCCAGATCCCATTTCAGGCGGATATTGTCGCCATCCGCAGCTCCTTCCAGGTTCATAACTTCCTCAAAGGGCAGTTTGCCATCCAGGCTATGTACCAGCTTATCCTCGGTATCACTCATGTAGAGAATCCGGAATGTAAGACTCCCCTTGATACCGACGTGATCGGCAGTAGGCTTGACTTCATCAATGTTAACCTCGCCTTTTTGCTGTATGATTTTCCCGATATCGGGTTTACTGTCCGGTACATTATAATCGTCATCCAGAGTCAGCTGACTGACGGCTTTATTTTTGAGTTTATTCATATGAATATTTTTCTTTATCAACTCCATAGCTATACCTCCGCACGAGTATCCTTCTTTTTATTGTATTCCCGTCCATATCTATTTATGCTTACTGAAATACTACTGATTTGTCTAAATATTCCGTCTTGATCACGATATACGGATAACTGGCAGCATCTGCGATTTTCTCATCCTTGGATGGGCCGATCAGATTCGTATCGATATATATGGCATTACTGGTCAGAAACAGTTCATTTACCGCGATGCTGTATCCTCCTGTATTCTGTTCCCCATAGCCCACCACAATATACAAATAGCCGCCGTCCTCGTAGGTCAGCTTGAAATTAGCCGCTTTTTTTTCTTCGATGATTGTCAGAAGCTCTTCCGGAACTTCCGCATTTTCCACAACGGTGAACTCCAGATCCTTAAGCTTGACCGGATCTGTATTTTCCACACTGCATCCGGTCAGCAGGCAGGCAATGACCAGTAAAATCCATACATGAACGACCAGCGAATGCTGCGCGCCCGCCCAAAGGGTATGCATTACGCGGTGCCGGAAATGGTATCGTTTTTTCATAGCAACATTCCTATCACCTTTTTAACCATTTTATTAAGGGACTGGAAAATTTATACACCATTTGCTTGTAATTTCCTGAGGGGTTTTCTATAATAAGACTGTATGCTTTACAGCATCCCGTAACACATGCCCTCCGGGCGGGTTCGCGGCATTCGCCGCTCAACAATGTATCTACTTTAGAAAAGAAGAGGTATGAGATATGTTCCGATTTATCCTGATCGTAATCACCGTAGTAGGCTTTCTGATTCTGTCGATTCCCATCCTGATCGCAGAATGGATTCTGGGAAAATTCAACCCGCGCGCCAGAGATATCAGCTCCTTACGCATCGTGCAGGGGGTATTCCGCTTCATTTTGCTGTTAACCGGGCTTAAGCTGACGGTCATCGGGGAGGAAAATGTTCCAAAGGACCAGCCGGTTCTCTATATCCCCAACCACAACAGTTTCTTCGATATCCTGATCACCTACTCCAGGTGCCCGCGGCTGACCGGATATGTGGCCAAAAAATCGATGGAAAAGATCCCTCTTTTGTCCAACTGGATGAAGCTTCTCTATTGCCTGTTCCTGGACCGTGATGACATCAAGGCCGGTTTAAAAACCATATTAAAAGGCATCGATCAGATCAAATCCGGGGTCTCCATGTGCATTTTCCCGGAAGGTACCCGGAACAAGTCCGGCGACAAGCTGCTTCCCTTCAAGGAGGGCAGTATGAAAATGGCGGAAAAGACCGGCTGTCCCATCATCCCGGTCACCTTAAATAACACCGCCAACATATTTGAAAACCAGTTTCCAAAGATCCGTCCCGTCCATGTGATTCTGGAATACGGCGCCCCCATAGATATTAAGGCTCTGTCCAAAGAAGAACGCAAGCATGTAGGGGCTTATACCAGGGATATCATTCTGGAAACTTTTGAAAAGAATGAACAGCTGGTATAAATCAGGAGGACCCAAAAGGACAAAAATATATCGAACGCAAAACAACAGGGCATCTGCGAAGGCAGTGACCCTGTTGTCTGTTATTATCTATTTCATTCTTATTTTAAATCCGTGCATCCCGCTTTGAATCCCCATCATAGACGTTACCTTTACAGTTAACTCGGCCCAGGCGCCCTCACGGCACACAGGAGTTTCTACTTAGTGCTGCTTCATTCCTGACCTGACACGGTTCATAGATTCCTGTTGCGTAAGACCCAGACGTCAACGCCACTTATAAAGGGCTGCTCTACAAGAAGGAACCCTGGGCGGGATATCACCCCTGCTGTAGCGGATTGCAGGTACAGGGCACCGCTAACTCCCCGGCTGCACGGAAACTTTATAACATAATCCAACCATTCTAAACCAGAATGAGAATTTTAGTATACCTTGTTTTGCCCGGTTTGTCAATCATTGACTTAGCCAGGTTGTTGACTTAGCCAGGGAACACGGCTATTATTAAATTGTAGTAACCAATTGTGCAGCATCAGCTCAATATTTTGTCTAAGGGGAGGCATGCGGTATGGAACAAAGAGACCTGAAGGGTACGCTGGTCGAAAAAAAGGACGGCGTAGGTATCGTTTTTCTGAACAGACCCGACAAATTGAACGCACTGAATTCCGACATCATTGAGGACCTGTTATATCTAATGGATGCATTTGAAGAAGACCCGGAGGTTCGGGTCGTCGTACTCACAGGCGTGGGAAAAGCTTTTTGCGCCGGCGGCGATATCGGCTCAGAAGCACAGATGGATACTATCGGTGCTTTTCACGGAGGAATTACAGGAAATAAGCTCATGAGCCGGATAGAGACATGCCGGCTTCCGGTGATTGCCGCGATTAACGGCTATTGCCTCGGCGGTGGTTTTGAGATGGCGCTGGCCTGTGATATCCGGATCGCCGCGGACACCGCAAAAATCGGCCTTACAGAAGTTACCCTGGGCGTGATTCCCGGAAGCGGAGGGACGCAGCGTTTGCCCCGCCTGATCGGTAACAGCAAAGCCAAAATGGTCATGTTCTCCGGTGAAAAATACAAGGGGGAACGCGCGCTTCAGATGGGCCTGGTCGATCAGCTCTTCCCGGCCGACCGCTTACTGGATGAAGCCGTAGCCTATGCCGCGAAAATAGCGAAAATGCCCCCGCTGGCTCTGGAATACATCAAGATCGCTGTAGACCAGGGTTCCCAAATGGATCTGGACCGCGGCCTGCTCCTGGAGTCTTCCCTGTTCGCGCATCTCTACGGAACCGAAGATCAAACAGAAGCTATGAACGCCTTCCTGGAAAAGCGGGAACATAAGCCCTTCCAGGGTAGATAACGAAATAAAAAAAGGAACACTGCCCTGTCTGTTCAGGCCAAAACGTCTGAATAAGCCAGGGCAGTCTTCCGTTCTGCGGTACTGCCAAAACCGTGAGACAGCCATTGTCTCAGGATTGGTTTAACACCGTCTCCAAACTGCTGTCCTGGAAAAAGGTATTCGCATTATACAGAAATAACAGATCCGTATAATTCCCGGCCTGCATCAGCTCCTCGATGTTCCCCGTATAGTACCTGGGGTCCAGCATGGTGATCTCCCCGAAATACGGTGCCAGAAACGGGACGAAACAGTTGGCATAAGAGTCCTTGATCACAAGCAGCTTTCTATTTGGATCCGCAGTACTCTCTATCTGCACCAACGGAAAATTCCCCCCGAAGAATACTTCATACTTATCTTTGATCTCCAGTTTGGATTCATCATAAAACGTAGCGGTCTTTTGCTTCTCCTCCACATAGGTCACCACATAGTCCAGCGGCTCTTTGGGCAGGAACACGCTGATGGTATCCCCATTGTTCAGATAATATCCGCTTTTGGAAGCCAGGGACCCCACGAATTCATTGGTCACGGGATAACTGTCATACGCCACCGCATCCGGGTCCAGGTTCAGTACAGGCGCCAGCTGCCGGAACGCGTCATAAGCTCCCTGCGTCGTCCAGTGGTGATCCGTCTTATAGTACATCGGGTTCACCGAATCCCGCTCCAAAGCATCCTTTACATCCACGAAGATAAGGGGCTGCGCCAGGGAATCCCGCACCTGGCTGATATAGACATCCTGGTCCTTCACCGGGGCATAAGGCGGCAGATAATCCCGCAGTACATTCGCCGCGTCGGGTACCAGCATCACCGCAGAACGCATTTGGGGATAGCGGGCGGCGAACGCGTTCATGGCGTCTGTTTTTTTTGAAAGGCTGTCCTGATCCGGAACCGCGATATCTTCCAGCAGATACTGCTGGTCTCCGTAATAAACCCCGTTGGAATAGTTTTTGCCCACCATCCGGTCTACCGTGGTCTTGATCTCCACCCAGAAGGGCCGGAAGGCGAACTGGTCCGTCGTGTACTTTTCATATTTTTTGGGGTACCTGCCGTCCAGGAAGCCGGCGGCTGTAAGGGCCGGGCGCTCCGCCAGCATACGGTTTTCCGTTTCCGAATAAGCCTGATCCGGAATGAACAGGTTCACTGCCGTGATGGCTGTCAATGCCAGCAGAAAACAGATAAACAGCAATTTATAAAAACGTTGATTTTCTCGCTTCATAGATCGTCTTGCTCCAATGTCAGAATCTGAAATAAAGGAAAGGATTATAAGTTTCCGTTACAAGGAATGCGATACACAATACAAATATTAGCAAATGCAGGGCCACCGCCGTTTTGGAACGCCCTTTGCGCCCCTCGAACATCAGCCATTGGAACAGACGCTGCACCGCTTTCGTGGAGCAGACCGCGGCCAGTGCGAACAGCACCGCATTCGTAAACAGATAATAGATCCCGGCGGTATCCGCAAGGGGTACGCCGTTTTGCCCAAACATGGCGGCCAGATACCGGCCGGCATATGGAAGGTCCGGACTTGCAAACAAAACCCAGCCGATCACCACGAAAAACATGGTATACACGTGGACAAAAACTGCCGGAAGCTTATCCAGCAATTTCCGAAGCACGAATTTTTCAATCAGTAGTAAAATGCCGTAATACAGGCCCCAGGCCACAAAATTCCAGCTGGCCCCGTGCCAGAGCCCGGTCAGCAGCCAGACGATGAGAATATTGCGTATCGTCCGCACGCTTCCCTTCCGGTTGCCTCCCAGCGGGATATAGACATACTCCCGAAACCAGGTGCTCAGTGAGATATGCCACCTTCTCCAGAAATCCGTGATCCCTCTCGCCACATAGGGATGGTCAAAGTTCTCCTGAAATTCAAAGCCGAACATCTGTCCCAGGCCGATGGCCATATCCGAATATCCGCTGAAGTCAAAATAGATCTGGAAGGTAAAAGCCAGAATACCCACCCATGCGCTCAGAACGGAAAGCTGTTCCAGTCCCAGATGATTGATACTCTGGTAGACACTCCCGATCGTATTGGCGATCAGCACCTTCTTGGCCAGGCCCTGCAGGAATCTGGATATCCCATAGCCGAACTTGCAAAAGCTCTCTCTTCTGCCCTTTAACTGCTCTGCGATATCCTTGTATTTTACAATCGGTCCGGCGATCAGCTGGGGAAACATGGAGACATAGAGGCCGAAATCAACGATATTCTTCTGTGCGTCCACAACTCCCCGGTATACATCAATGATATAGGACATGGTCTGAAAAGTATAGAAGGAAATTCCGATTGGCAGCGCCAGATCCTGGATCGGAATGTGCAGACCGAAAATTCCGTTCACATTTTCCACAACGAATCCGTAATACTTGAAAAAACCCAGGATAAAAAGATTCACCGCTGCCGCGAAGATCAGATTGAGCAGGGCGGCCTTTTTCCGGCCGCGGCACCTCTGGATATCCATGCCGCAGACATAGTTAAAGCAGATGGAAAATACCATCAGGAAAATATAGACCGGTTCTCCCCACGCGTAGAAGATGAGGCTTCCGGCCAGCAAGACAAAATTTTTAAATTTTCTGGGGACAATATAATAAACCAGCAGCATGGCCGGTAAAAATGTAAAAATAAAAAAGACACTGCTGAATATCATTCCTGCTTCCTCATTCTTTCTTACTGTTGTCGTTAATCAGGCTTTCCAGAAACGCTTTCTTCATAGACTCCGCGCCCGGTGAGATCGCGAAGAATACATAGTTTCCTTTGACCAGAGTTTCGGCATCTCCGATCAGTTTCATCTGCTCCACGCCGTAACCGTCAAAGTTCTGTTTCTGTGCCTCGACCCGCTTCGTTACAGCCTGTTCCACAGCGTCAGCCTGACTGTCGTTTTCCGTCTTTACCAGCAGGATTTCTTTTACATCCATACTATCAGTGGAGGTGTACAGAGCAAACTCCTCATAGCTTCCCTTGTCCAGCCCATAGAGTTTTTTCAGTGTTCTCGCATCGGCCTTCTGCATCGTGCTTAGATCCGCCGACTGCAAGATGTTCTGTTCCACTTCCCGGATCGGTTTGGCGCTATATGCATTATAATGCAGCATGGCCGTTATGAACAGGGCCAGGATCATCACCATCCCGATTTTTAATATATTATAAAGATATTTCATCTCAGATTCCCGCTTTCGATGCCATATTTTCCAGCCACTGCGGATAGTAGGGAGGTCTGGGATGAATCCCGTCCTCCTGATAGATATCCTCCTGCTGCATCAACCCGCTGTTGTCAATAAAGGGTATGCCCAGGCGTGTACACATTTCCGTCAGCGCCTGGTTGTATCCATCCACATTGCCGTACAGGGGTTTTTCATCGATGGCCTTTTGTTGAATCGGAAGAATCCCGTTTATGTAAATCTTCGTGTCCGGCAGATTCTCCTGGAGTGTACGGACCGCGTTCTCATAAAGCTCTTCGAACTTTTGTGGATTGCCCCAGAGGTACTCCAGGTCATTCATCCCGTATGACATGAAAATGTTCTGAGGATTCAATGCGATGGCCTGATCCAGTTCTGGCTGAATATGAGGCAGGTTAATCCCGTTCTTCGCCACTACGCTGGTACTGTCCAGAAATTCATAATCCTCCAGCGCCTTAGTAATCGAATCCCCCATCACCACAGAGTTGGCAAACCGCGTTTTCATATCCGCCTGCGGTTCCGTTTCCGCCGTGGTTTCCGCCGCTTCGGGCTGCTGCCCGGATGACGCCCTGCTGTCCTTAATGGTACTTTCCACCACAGCCACGTCCCTGGATGCCAGCTCGTCTAATTTATGTATTCCGGCCATGTCTGTAATCCCGGCCCGCAGTTCCTGCTGATATGATAAGATCATTAATCCAAACCATACCGCACAGGCAAACACGGCCACAGTTGACATAATCCGCATAACGTTCGCCAATACCTGTTTCATAAGGTTCTGCCCCTTTATCTGATAAAATACAACAATAAACTAACATAATCATAACATAATATATATTTCTTTTGGTTTAAATAATATTAAATTATAATTACAATTACTGGAATTTACCCTAAACAAAAACAGCGGTCTTTCATATATTAGAAATAAAAGGAGTTTTCTAATGTATTATATCACCACCAGCGACCATGTTAAAATAGCTGTTTATGATCTGAATCCCTGTTCCGATGAAGCCATTCTCCTGATACACGGCTGGCCCCTTAACGAAAAGATGTATGAATATCAGAAAAGTATGCTGCTGTGTGCCGGTTACCGCGTAATCACCATGGATCTGCGGGGGTTCGGCAATTCGGATGCCCCTGCCTGCCCTTATGATTATAACCGGATGGCCGATGATATCTATACGGTTGTCTGCAAGTTAAACCTCCGCTCGTTTACCCTTGTGGGTTTTTCCATGGGCGGAGCCATCGTCAGCCGCTACATGGGACGCCATCATGGGTATGGTGTGAAGAAATTATGCCTGCTGGCCGCCGCTGCCCCCCGCTTTACCCAGACAAAGGATTTTCCTTATGGAGAAACCTATTCGGAAGTAAACCGGCTGATCTGCCTGGCTTTAACTGACCGGGCCCAGCTCAGTGATAATTTCAGTCAGATGCTGCTGTATTCTCCGCACAGCGAATCCATTAAAAAGTGGTTCGCAGACCTGTCCTTAAGCGCCTCCGGGATCGCTACGGTTCAGACAGGATACGCACTGCGGGATGAGGACCTGCGGGAGGATCTGTGCCGGATCAACGTACCCACCGGAATCTTCCACGGCACCCGGGATCAGATCGTCCCTTACTCCCTGGCTCTGCAGCAGCACCAGCGCATCCCGGATTCCACCCTGTTTACCTTTCATAAGAGCGGCCATGGTATATTCTATGATGAACTGGAATGCTTTAATCAAACTTTTTTATCTTATTTAAAAAACAGCCGGTAATGCGCTGATATGCCGGCTCTTTTCTTATAAAACAGTGACCCGCTAAATCGAATCAGGCCATGGCGCAGAATATTTATTATTCTCCCTCATGGCCTGATCTTATTATAAAGCCCGAATGTAACTAATTTGTAAATACCGTTTTAACCGGTCCCGCTATCCGATGAACAGGATCGAAGCAAAATCTGACCAGAAATGTACAAAAGCGGCCGGCAGAATGGATTTGCTTTTCCTGAACAGGAAGCCGAATACCAGTCCCAGTGCGAATACATAGACCGCCTGTGTCAGCATTGCGGATACCGCCAGCGAACCGTCCAGATACCAGTGGATGAAGTAGGAGGGAAAATGTAAGAGAACAAAATACAGGGAAGCCCATACGTTGGCCTTTCTTTCATTCATACAGACAGCAGCATTGTCAGGTGTATCTTCTTTATTTTCATTTTTACCTCCGGTGAGTCTCCTAACAGTCTATTCTTTATTTGGATGAATGTCAATTTTGTACGGGCCATCTTAAGGATTTCTTCCGATTCTTAAGAACTCGTCAGATTTTGCTCACAATATTTTTGAATTTTCTTCACAAACTGTTGACAATTCATTCACACGTTTTTCACAGCTGTCCTGTATATTAATAATCAAACAAGGCAATAACCTTTTCATATAAAACTTCTTTTTCATAGAGCCGGTATCTGCTAGATACCGGCCCCTCCTTTTTTCAGGCGTTCCTTCTGTTATGCCTCTCCCAATAACTGCTTCAAATCCTCCTCCGGAGTAGTAATCGGTGCTATCCCATAATTTTCAACCAGATAATTCCATACATTTTCTGAAATAAATGCCGGAAGCGTCGGGCCAAGGCGTATGTTTTTAATGCCCAGATGGAGCAGCGTCAGCAGAATACATACGGCCTTCTGCTCATACCAGGATAAAACCATGGACAACGGCAGGTCATTGACTTCACATCCAAAAGCTTCCGCCAGCGCAGCAGCTACCCGGATCGCACCGTAGGCATCATTGCACTGTCCCATATCCATCAGCCGCGGCAGATTTCCGATACTGCCAAGCTCCAGATCGTGGAAGCGGTATTTTCCGCAGGCCAGGGTCAGTATGACCGTATCCGGCGGTGTCTGTTTCACGAACTCGGTATAATAATTTCTGCCGGGACGGGCCCCGTCACATCCCCCTACCAGGAAGAAGTGCCGGATGGCTCCTGATTTTACGGCCTCCACCACCTGGTCCGCCGCGCTCAGGATCGTACCGTGGCCGAATCCGGTAGTCACCTGGGTGCCTCCGTTTATGCCGCAAAATACCGTATCCTCCCGGAATCCGCCCAGAGCCAGCGATTTCTCGATTACCGGTGTAAAATCCTTCTCATCCCCTATATGCCGCATCCGGGGATAAGCGACGACTTCAGTGGTAAATACCCGGTCTGCATAACTTTCTTTTGGCGGCATCAGGCAGTTGGTGGTAAACAGCACCGGCGCCGGCAGATCTGCGAATTCTTTCTGCTGATTCTGCCATGCGGTTCCAAAGTTTCCCTTCAGATGAGGGTATGCCTTAAGTTCCGGATACGCATGGGCCGGCAGCATTTCTCCGTGGGTGTATATGTTGATTCCCTTATCTTTTGTCTGCTCTAAAAGCAGCTTCAAGTCCTTTAGATCGTGTCCGGAGATCACGATGAAGGGGCCTTTCTCTACGGTCAGCGGTACCACTGTGGGTTTTGGAACTCCATATGTTTTCGTGTTTGCTTCATCCAGCAACGCCATGCACTTAAGGTTCATTTCCCCTGTTTTCAACACGACCGGAAGGAGTTCTTCCATATTCCAGTCCTCTCCCACAGCAAAAAGTCCCTGATAGAAAAACTGGTTCACCTCTTCATCCGTATATCCCAGCACCAGCGCATGGCAGGCATACGCAGCCATCCCCCGCAGACCGAACAGAATGAGGGATTTTAAGGACCGTACGTCTTCCTGGGCCCCCCATAGCATGTTCATGTCATAATCATCATTCCGGCCGCAGCGGGATTCACAGCTTCCGCAGCGCGGGATCAGCGCTTCTTTTTCCTGATGGACGATCCTGATCTGCCTTTGCAGCGCTTCATTGTCAAAGCTTACATTGGTCACTGTCGTAAATAGCCCCTCAATCATGGCCCGGTGCGTCGCGCTGGTCGGATGGTTCCCGTCCGCCGCCCTGGCCAGGCCGATCAGCGCTCCTGTCAGTTCATCCTGTAAATGGGCGGTATCCGCTTTCTTCCCGCAGACTCCTGCATTTCCTGTGCAGGCTGCACAGCCTGCTGTCTGTTCACATTGGTAGCAAAACATTTTTTGATCCATTGTTTATCCTCCTTTACTTCTGCTTATGATCGGGCTGCCATTGCTTGGTTTCTATTCTTCTTGTCTGGTTTCGAACTTTCCTGACCGGTATCTATCCTTCCAGAATATTTCCATCCACGGACAGGGTGATGATTCTCCATGGGATAAACCTGCCGCTGTCCCGCAGCGCTTTTATTACTGCCTGCCCGATTCCGCCGCAGCAGGGAACCTCCATCCTTACAACAGTGACGCTTTTGATTTCATTTAATTTTATAATCTGCGTGAGCTTTTCACTGTAATCCACAGGGTCCAGTTTCGGGCAGCCGATCAGGGTTACCTTTCCCCGCATGAACTCCCTGTGGAAATTACCATAAGCGTATGCCGAACAGTCCGCAGCGATCAGCAGATCCGCCTGGTCAAAATATGGTGCCTGTATGGGCGCCAGCTGTATCTGTACCGGCCACTGTCTGAGTTCTGTCTCCGGCTGTGCTGTATCCGGATTTACTGCTTTTACCGGGTCTTTTCCGGCTGGGTTTCGCTTTTGTCCTGACAGCTGCCTGGCCCTGGAACCGGGACAGCCGGTAAAGGATGGGGCCGGGTCTTTTCTCTTCGCTTTCTCTCTGTTATTTTCTACTGCTTCCCGGTCATACTCGGCAGCTTCCCTTTCCTCAAAGGTAATGGCTCCGGTAGGACAGACCGGCAGACAGTCTCCCAGGCCGTCGCAGTAGTCATCCCGAAGCAGTTTTGCCTTGCCGTCCACCATCCCGATGGCGCCTTCATGACAGGCATCTGCACACAGTCCGCAGCCATTGCATTTTTCTTCATTGATATGAATAATTTTTCTGATCATGTTTGTAGCCTCCCGAATTTGAATTTTTATGTTTTAGGTATTTACCGCTTTTCAACGGTTTATTTTATCTTTATGGGTTTATCTTAAGCTATAAGCTTTCATAAGTCTGTTGTTTTTACAACGTGTATTAAATTAGATCACATTCCATAACAACACGGAACGCCGTAAATAAGCGGTTCCTAACATGTCGTTTTGCGAAATCCATATAATCCCTTTAAGAAATAAAATCAAATCATAAAATGAACAGAAAAGGTGATAAAAGTCCGGTGTATCAGAGGCCACGCAATCAGTGGTGTGGATATGACTGGAAAAGAGTAGATAAAATCAATTCAAATAGGGCGTAAATTGGCTGATACTATCAGCTTGGTTTATGTACCTAATGTTTGATTTTATACTACTCTAAACTTTTCTTCATCTAACGAGGATTAGCCGTAGAGTAAAATCTACGGCTTTTCTATTTAATTAAAATGAAAGGAGAACATAACGATGTATGATGATTATATCTCAAAACAAATGCTGAAAGCTCATCTGGATCCAGATTTTAATGGAGCAAGCAGAAAGCTTGACTTTATCGATAAATCTGTTTCATGGATAAAACAGGTTATGCCTTCTCAAAAGTATTCATCTTTTGTGGATATTGGTTGCGGCCCCGGATTGTATTCAGAAAGATTTACACCAGAGGGCTATATGGTATCGAGGGTTGACTTCTCAAGACACTCGATCTGTTACGCTAAACATTCAGCCAAAAAAGCCAGGCTGCATATAATGCGTGTCACATTCCATTGGTTTAATTCGTATTTGAGAATCTAAACTGATTTAGACATGTCCCTAATCGAATTTGGACATGTCCCAAACTGATTTGGACATGTCCCAAACCGAACTGGACATGTCCCAAATCGTATTGAATATTACGACCAGCTGCTGTGAATGAACGCTCCCATATGCATATGATCCAATGCAAGCACTTTTTCAAATTCGGCACCGGCCTTCTGCTCCTGTCCCAGTCCCAATAATCCAAGTCCCATCAGAAACCGGCAATGGATCTCGTTTTTCCGGTTCAGGTCTTCATCAAAGATCTGGAGATCAGGCAGGCTGACGGCGAAATAGTCTATTTTGACATCGTCAAATATATGTTTTTGCCCATAATCCAACAGTTTATGGAATCTGCTTCTGGCTTCCTTTTCTCTGCCCAGCTTACGAAGGGCCATTCCCTGATAGAAGATCATTTCCGGCGGCTGGTCATTGTAATACATCATGCCGGCAGGCTCACTACTTCCCACCGAAGCCCTGTCGAAACAGGCAGCCGCTTTCTCCGGCTGTTTTGCTCCTTCGTACGCGCATCCCAGATAATAGTAAATATTGTTCTCCTGCGCACCAGCCAATTTGCCTTCCCCCAGATTGAACGGATAGGAACCGGCTGCCTGTTCCAGTATCTTTACCGCTTCTGTAAAATTCCCCTGGCCAAGATATTTCTTGCCGATCTCCACCAGGCTGAACAGATACTGTGCGGGCACCTTTCCTTCTCCGCCCTCCCAAGGGTGGAAGTTTCTGCGGCTTATGTACTGCAGCGCCTCTTCGTACCGGCCGCAGGCGTTCAGAAGGGTTACGTACTCCAGATACAGGTCGTCTCTGATTTCCACTAATTCCA
This sequence comes from Diplocloster hominis, assembly GCF_032380655.1. Lineage (NCBI taxonomy): Bacteria > Bacillati > Bacillota > Clostridia > Lachnospirales > Lachnospiraceae > Diplocloster > Diplocloster hominis. The sequence continues at coordinate 342,207 of NZ_JAWDIY010000001.1, forward strand.
TATGGTTCTGCAGTTCTTTCAGCCGCTCTTCTTTGGACATACCTGTCTTTTTGCGCAGCTGATCCAGCTCCATGAAAACTCTGGCATCCGTGGTGTCCATTTGGAACGCTTTCTCCAGTTCCCCGATTGCTCTTTTTGTGTCATGTTGTTTATTATAGTAGGCCAGGGCCAGATTCCTGTGAACGGTAGCAAAGTCATCACAGACCGCAGCCGATCTTTCAAAACAACCGACCGCTTCGCTGTATTGCTTTTTATCATACCATAAGTTCCCCAGATAATACTCAGCGCGGGAATCTTCGGGATTTTCGGCAATCGCCGCGGATAGGACGCCTATGTCCTCCAGCCGGTGCGGGAAGCAGTAACTGCTGTCTGCCGAAGCCGCCCGGCTTAGCGCTGTCTCCTGCGCTTTGGGTTGATTCAGTTTTCCATAACATTCCGCTATATAATAATACACTAACGGGTAGACCTGGTCTTCCCTTTTCCCCTTCTGCAGTTCCCCGTCGGCAAACAGCTCTAACAATTCCGCAGCTTCCCGGAACAGTCCCGCCTCCATTTTATCAATAGCCAGTTCGATAGCCGTGTTGAAGTTACCGCGAAGTCTTCGGATCAGCTCCTGCAACAATTCCTGGCCGTACCGGCCGCCTTCTTTTTGACAGCCTACTTTTCGGCTTCCTGCTTCCCGGCAGCCCGCTTCCCGGCTTCCTGCATTCTGGCTTCCCCCTTTTAACAGGGCCTCTTCATAGACGGACCCAAGATCCAGCGGATCGATTTGTCTATTTTCTTTCAGCAGATTGCCGCACGCTTCCCATTTTTCTAATTTTCTTAATATGGAAGCTTTTAAATTTCTAGCCTTCATATTATGATAGTTCCTCACCAAAGATCTCTCGATGTGGGACAATGCGGTTTCCAGTTCGTTCTTTGCCGTGCAGATACAGGCCATCTGGTAAAACGCAGCATCCTGCCATGCAGCACTCCAGGCCGCTTTATAAAAACGGTCATAAGCCTCCGGATCTTTTCCCACGTAGCGCAGCGCCAGACCCAGCTGGAAATAGGCCTCCCCGTCATAGGGATTCGGATTGGACCGCGTCAGTTTGCCGATCGCGGCCTCGAAAAACGGGATACTTTCCGCAAACCGCCCTCTGGACATCAGCAGCTTTCCATAAGCAGTATTGATGCGGGAATCGGTTGGGTCTCTGCGAAGCCCCTCCAGATAATAGTCCGCCGGTTCATAGGTGGCATGCCGGTACTGTTCCAGATGCAGGCCGTAGAGATAGAGATCTTCGTTGGTCTTCACATCCTCAGGCAGCGGTACCGGGCTTGCCGGATCGGGTGTCTTATGGATCGTCTGTTTTTCCGGCCTGTAGGTGACCAATATATTTCCGGCCTGATCCCGAACCGATACTTCCAGGCTGGTATTCTCCCGGCCGGTATCCCCGGCGGTCCCGATCCTTGTCTCAAACGCATGCTCTGGTGACAGATCCAGCACCTTACTGAAGAGGATTACCTCATCCCTGGTCAACCGGATCTCCGCCTTCGGATATTCCCCTGTCACGTATGCTCTTATGGTAATTCCGTTATCTTCCGTTTCCAGGCCGACCGCCCCGTGAACCGTCGCGTTTTTGATCTGCCCCACGCCTTTGTACGGCATGAAATACTGGGTAAATACCTTTTCTTCATAGGGTGCCATCCAGGTAAAGTCCGGCTGATTGTCCGTATAGCATCCGGTCATCAGTTCCACATAGGGGCCGTCTTCGTCTGTCAGATTCCGGTCCCAGGCCTTGCCGAACTCTCCGCATCCCCAGGTCCACTGCTTCTTCCCCGGGGCCACATGGTGGTCGGCCACGTGCAGAATCCCCGCTTTCTTATTATAGTCATAGCCGCCTACAAAATCATAATCCGAGTGGTCCGCCATATAGGAAGTCGGCACCGGGATATTTTTATACCTGGAAATGTCGACGCCTTCCGAGTAATCCATTTTATAGTATACACCGGTTGCGATGGGGAAATTGGACACGTCCCTTTTACCGTGGTCCATTACTGCGTGGACATCCGGCGGGAAAATGGACTGGGTGTGATCATTAACCGGTACAGCCGGATTCGCCCACCACAGAAATGTCTGGGGCCGGTTGGTACGGTTATATAACTGTGCGGAAATCTCCAGATATGCCCTGTCGGGATACAGGGTAAAGGCCGCCATCCCCTTTGTGCGGAACATATTTTCAATCTCTCCAACCAGAACCGTGCAGCTTCCGTCGGAATTTTCCATAATCCGGAAGTCCACCGGGGCAAAGGTACTGGGCCTGTGATGCTGCGGCCAGTTGAATTCGATCCCGCCGGAGATCCACGGCCCGGTCAGCCCTACCAATGCCGGTTTGATCACATGATTATAGTATACAAAATCATAGTTGTTGGTCTTGTCCGTGGCTCTCTGGATTCTTCCGCCCAGCTCCGGCAATACCATTATTTTCAGATATTTATTCTCCAGATATACCGCATGATAAGTCTTATTTACTTTCTCGTCGTAGATTTTGTCGATGACGCTGTGGGGATATACCTTACCGGAACTTCCCTGATACACTCTTTTTTCCAAAAACATGGGATTCTTATCCGGTTTCCCTACTTCATAGGTTGGAATTTCAATATCCTGCTCCCACACCCGAACTTTTTTCTCCCTTTCATCCATTGTTATTCCTCCTTGCGAACTTGGTATAATTCCTGATATAATGCAATTATACAAGAGGGACATTAAAAACGCATTCCTTTAACCTGCCCTTTTATTTTGAAATCTTGCTCTCTTAATCTCATGCTGTTGATCCCGATACTTTTCTATTGGAGGTGTTCCCATGAAATGTCTGGAACCAGGAGTTTTAGGCTGCTCGGATTACTATTTCAGTACGCCCAGCGGAATTGCGAAAAAGTTATTTTTTTATGGAATCTGCTGCGGGGAATTCAGCTGCAAAGTGCCCTATCACGTAAAGAGGGACAGCTATAACAGCTATCTGTTAATCCAGATCTTAGACGGGAGCCTGACCGTTAAGCTGCCCAAAGAGAAACGCTATGAAACTGCCGAAAAAGGAGATCTTATATGGATCAACTGTTACCAGCATCATGAGTATTATACGAAGCGGGATGTCCTGTTTCGCTTTATTCATTTTGACGGCAATGCTTCCGGGGATTTTTACCGGGAAATATTACATTCCTGCGGAATGATATTGCGGCCGGCGGAGATCGGGCCATACGATGAGGCTTTCTGCCGTCTGGTTTCCCATTACCGGAAGGAAAAGCTTCTGACCGAGAGCGAAATCTCCCTCCTGCTGCACACCCTGCTGGGCCTTCCCTTTCAAACGACCGGTTCGGCGGCCGACTCAAGCCCGGACCGTCAGATGATTCCGCAGATTTTGGATTATATCAAAGATCACTATATGGAGGATCTGGACGTGAAAGCACTGGCCGGTACCGTGAACCTGAGCATCTACTATTTCTCACGGATGTTCAAAAAGGAAACCGGCTATTCGCCTTATGAGTATCTGATGCACTACCGGCTGGACCGGGCGAAGAGGCTTTTGAAGAATACCGCTATGACAATCCGGGAGGTTGGGTTTACCACCGGTTTTAAAAGTGAATCCAACTTTGTCTCCTGCTTCCACAAGAATGAGGGGATGTCCCCGGGAAAATTCAGGAAGCTTCCGTTCTAACCCGCTATCCGGAGTCCTGTGTTAAATTATCTAATATAGCCGGAAATACCGAACCCACCGTATCAAAGTCTTATCATAGGTTAATCTTTTTCCCGGTTATAACAGCCGGGATGAAGAATCAACATCGTTCTGTATAGAATATTAAGCTCCACATATCCAGTTAAGCGATTCCTTTTTCTGTGACTCATGTACTGTCAATCGGACATTTTATTATCGTCGGGACAGAAATAGGAACCTAAGATAACTAGATAAATCAAAACCAAGTTAATAAAATTAAAAACTTAATAAAAAAGCAAAAAGCAGCAAAAAAAGTAACAAAAAATATTAAAAGTATTTTAATTTTAAAATGATCGTGATATAATTTAAAGTTAATCGTTATTAACAAAGGAGGATATAGCAAATGAAACGACTTGAAGGAAAAACAGCACTTATTACAGGAGGTAATTCTGGAGTGGGAGAAGCCACGGCAACTTTGTTTGCCAGAGAAGGAGCCAAGGTAATCATCGCGGCCCGTCGTGAGGAACAGCTAAAGAAAGTGGCAGAAAAAATTCAGGCGGAAGGTGGTTCAGTTCTGGCAATCCGCGGAGATATCTCCAAACCAGAGGACAGTGTAATGCTAGTATCAAAAACGTTGGAAACGTTCGGAGAACTAGACATACTGGTAAATAACGCAGGCGTAAGGGATGAAGGCCTCCGCCCGATTGACAAAGTGACTGATAACGAGATAGACCGTGTTGTAAATATAAATACCAAAGGTACCATGTATTGCATACGTGCAGCGCTCAAAGTAATGTTAAAAAACAAAAAAGGTTCTATTATAAATGTGTCAAGTGTTGCCGGTATTAGCGGCGGCGGCGGAGCCGCTTACGTGACTTCCAAGGCGGCCATTCTGGGTATTACCAAGCACACGGCGATTCGATGCGCCCAGAGCGGCGTGCGCTGCAATGCGCTTTGCCCCAGCATGATCAAGACACCCATGGCTGATACGACTGGTGAGAGCATGGATTCAGACATGATGGGAGCAGTGGTGGCCCACTCGGATCTGTCCCTGCCCGTCTGCACTGCGGAAGATGTGGCCAACAGCATACTATTTTTAGCAAGTGATGAGGCAGCTCCCATAACAGGACAGTGCATTTCCCTGGATTATGGTTCCACTTTATAGTTGTGTTTGAGACAAAAAACGGAACCGTTATATCAATTATGCGTGGCGATTCCGTATCTCCGGTAATATAATCATCTCAATTCTTTTCTCAAAAACAGGGCAGATCGATGTGTACAAGCTGATGCTTCTAATGGGTCATCATGAAGACATCGAAACTACCCGGATTTATCTTCATCATGCGAACCAAATTATAGTCTCTAAAATGAACATATCGCACCTGGATAAAGTGTTCCTCCGGGAAAACTGATTTTTTCAAAACCGGCAGTTTCAGGACATGAAAAAAGTACCGTCCCCGTAGCTCTATGTCTACAAAAACAGTACCTCGATGCGCCGCCAGGGGCTCGAACCCTGCACACCCTGATTAAGAGTCAGGTGCTCTACCAAATGAGCTAGCAGCGCGAATATTCACAACGCAAGAGTTATTATATCTGAAAGCTTTTTAAAATGCAAGCATTTTTTCCAAATTTCTTAAAATTTCTCAGAATTTCGTTATTATTTATCGAAACATACCAGGAAAGTAATAATATGCCCCCTGTTTACTTAACAGGAGGCATATCAGAAATAATACTCCCTTTAACAGCTCTTTACATCAGGTTCCAGAGGATCCGTTCCTGTCTGTTACAGTTATACTCTTCTTTCCGTCAATCAATCCTTACTGAATAGTATCTTTGGTCAGAACGGAAACTCCGGTATCTACCTGTGTTTCCTCAATCGGCTCACCTTTTACGGCTTTCACTGCCGCGTCCATACCCATTTTACCCATTACCTCGGGATTCTGAGCCATGCAGGCCACCAGGGAACCATCTTTGATCAAGCCGAGAATCGCATCGGATTTATCAAAACCAACACCGATCACACCGCCGCCTGCTCCTTTGATGGCATTGCCGACACCTACAGTCGCGCCCTCGTTGCATCCGAAGATACCTACACAGCCGTCTGTGATATAGTTGTCTGCGATATCCTGAGATTTCGCAGCGTCACCTTCCCCGTACTGGGTCTCAAGGATTTCATAAGGGGTGCCTTCGAAGGCTTCCCTGAATCCGGCTTCCCGGTTGGCGGTGGAATCCGTGGATGCACTGATATTTACGATACCGATCTTGCCGTCTTTCTTGCCCGCGGCTTCCAATGCTTTTAACATCTCTTGACCTGCGGTCTTGCCGGCAGCTTTGTTGTCCGTAGAGAATGTGGCTTCCGCTTCTGTGTTTGCCGGAGAGTCAACATAGATGATCTTCACGCCCTGGGACTTTGCATCATCCAGAACCGCGGTGATAGCATCCGGTCCGTTGGCGGCGATCATGATCGCATCTGCTCCGTCCGCTACCGCGTTATTGACACGCTCGATCTGCTGTGCATCGTCCTTTTTGTCGGGAGCCATCCACTTATAGTCCACGTTGCCAAGAGCTTCCGCTTCTTCTTTTGCCCCTTTGTCAACCGATACCCAGTGCTGGTCGGAGCTGTCCATGGTAATCAGGATCACCTTTACTTTTTCTCCTGAATCCGCGGCAGGAGCTGCGGCGGAATCACCGGCCGCTGCGTCGGCTGCCGGGCTTTCCTTTGCAGCGGAATCCTCAGCCGCAGGCGCGGCTGCCTCCTCATTCTTCTGGCCGCAGCCTGCAAGCATCGTAGCGATCATTCCTGCACATAACAGTACGGATAATACTTTTCGTTTCATAATTTGAAACCTCCCTTTTCAATTTTATAATCAAAGCATCCTGTGCTTTAATCATCCTATAAGCCATCCTATAAGTCTAAGTCATCCTGTAGCCTGAAACTATGTTTCTAATTTGCCTTTTTTCTCGGTTTCCTTCCCGTACGTATAATGACATCCAGCAATACCGAAACAATGACTATAATGCCGATGACTACATTTCTCATACCGACTGGTGCCCCCACAAACTGAAGCCCGTTTTGCAGTACGCCCCAGATGGAAGCGCCGATCACAGTACCGAACAGCAGTCCCTGTCCGCCCAGGGTGGACACTCCGCCGATTACCGAAGCCGCAACCGCATACATTTCGTACATATTTCCAGCATCCATGGTTCCCATCCCGGCGGTGGCGCAGGTAATCAAGCCGACCACACAGGCGCAGAAGGAACTGACCAGATATACCTTTAACACGGTGCCGAACACATTGACACCGGACAGCTTGGCTGCCTCTATATTGCTTCCAACCGCATATGTATGGCGTCCGGTCCTGGTCCTGCTGAGAATAAAGTTAAAGATCAGGAACAGTATAATGGCGATCCACACCGGGTTGTATATTCCCATGGTTTTCCCGTAGTAGAAGAAATCCCGGAATCCCTGGGCCGCATCACCAATAGCGTCCGTGTTATAATTATTATTTACGATCTGGGCAATCCCCCGGGCCACTGTCATGGTACCCAGCGTGGCAATGAAGGGCGGCAGATTGAATTTTGCCACCAGCGTACCGTTGACGACACCTACCACCAGACAGGCGGCCATGGTTATCACTACCGCGATCCAGGGATTTACCCCTCTGGTCATCAAGGTGGCGGAGGTCATGGTGCTCATTCCGATCACAGACCCGATCGACAGGTCGATATTTCCCGTAATCAGCACATAGGACTGTCCGATGCCCACCAGCAGGATCGGAGCCACCTGACGCAGAAGATTGGTCACGTTTCTTCCGGAGAAAAAGGTGGGGCTCATAATGCCGAATACAATGCACAATACAATCAGACCGACGGTAACCGTAATGACCTGCCCGATACCGCGGATGGCCATAAAACTTTTAAAAAAATTATTCTTTTCTTTCTTTTCCATTGTTTTTATCTCCTTAGCTCCTCTAATTATTTACCGCAGCATGATTGTCTAATTTATTATCGAATCTGGTCGCAAACTTCAGAATCAGGTCCTGGGTCGCTTCCTCCCGCTTCAACTCTCCGGTTACCCGCCCGTCACACATGACTATAATGCGGTCGCTGATCCCCATAACCTCCGGCATTTCCGAGGATACAAACAGAACACCGATTCCCTGCTGCTTCAGCTGATTCATCAGATTATAAATCTCAACCTTTGCCGCTACGTCAATTCCTCTTGTGGGCTCATCGAAAATAACTACTCTGGAATTTCTGGCCAGCCACTTGGCCACCACTACCTTCTGCTGATTTCCTCCGGAAAGCGTTGCCGCGTTTACCTCGGCATTTGGCAGCTTGATCTTCAGATCCACCACCGCTTTTTCCGTCATGGTCCGCTCTTTTTTCCGGTTCACCACCCCTGCCTTGTTGCAGAGAATATCCAGGTTGGGAAGCGCGATGTTTTCCCGGATACTGAGCTTGGTGCACAGACCGTCCTTTTTCCGGTCCTCGGGAGCGAGAACGATGCCTGCCTTGATGGCATCCATGGGACTGTGAATATCCACTTTGCTGCCATCCAGGATAATCTCACCGCTCTCCTTTTGATCTACCCCGAAGATGGCTCTTGTCGTTTCGGTACGTCCCGCGCCCATTAATCCGGCGACTCCCACGATCTCACCTTCGTACAGCTCTATATCTACATCCCGGACCATTTTGCCCGCATTCAAACCCCGGACTTCGAAGATTTTCTTTCCCCGCTTGCACTGTACCCGGGGGAACTTCTCCTTAATCTCACGGCCGACCATCAGGGAAATGATGTCTTCCAGCTGTGTATCCTTATAGTTCATCTCCGTGATGTATTTACCGTCCCTCATGATGGTGACCCGGTCCACAATATGCTGCAATTCCTCCAGACGGTGGGAGATATAGACAATCCCGCATCCTTCTTCTTTCAGCTTGTGGATGATAACAAATAAATCATCGATTTCCTTAGAGGTCAGCGCCGAAGTAGGCTCATCCATGATCAGGATCTTGGCGTTTGTAGCAAGCGCTTTTGCGATCTCCACCATCTGCTGTTTGGATACCTGCAGGTCCCCCACGATCATATTCGGATCGATGTCAATATTCAGACGATCCAGCACTTCCCTGGCCTTTTTGCACATCTGGCGGTTAGCCAGTACGCCGGTATGTATCTCTTCCCGCCCCAGGAATATGTTCTCTGCCACCGACAGATGTGCGCACATATTCAGCTCCTGGTGAATGATGGCGACTCCCAGCTCCTGGGCCAGCTTCGGCGTCAGGTCCCCCTGGGGCTTGCCGAATATCTTTACTTCGCCGCTGTCTCTTGTATACACACCGCTCAGTACCTTCATCAGTGTGGATTTTCCAGCGCCGTTCTCACCCAGCAGCGCCATAACCTCTCCCGCACGCAAATGAAAGGAAACGTCATCCAACGCTTTTACACCGGGGAATGTCTTACTCACATGGTTAATCTCAACTATATAATCCTGCATCCTTCTATCACCCGACCTTACACTTTCTCTTGTTCTGTGATATCAGTATAGCAAACGGATCCCGGCGCGTTAAGGGGGATGGATTTTGAATTATAGGGCTTTTTTTCAGATATTTTTGTACTTCATGTACAAATTAGACAATTTCTTTAGACTATTTTTGGTACTATTTACGGATTTTATCCTTCAGATAACCGTTGCGTCCTGGCTGAAGTGATGGAACTGGGACCGGTCAAATTCCTGGCTTAACTTTCCATTTTCCACCTGGAGCATCCGGTCCGCCACCATCAGCGAATCGGAAAAACTGGTCGCCAGGATGACCACCGCAATCCCTTTCTTTTTCAGCTGCTGTATCAGCAGGATGATCTGTGAGCGCAGCGGCATATCCGCATCCGCAAACGGCTGGACGCAGAATAAGATCTTGGGGTGATAGACGTGAACCCGGTAATAGACAAGATTATAGAGAGACGTCAGACTTAACTCCGTGATATTTTTAGCATGGATATCCGGTCCAATCAGAGGTTCATACTCTCTGATTACACTTTTTAAGACACGTCTGTCAAACCAGATCCTCTTCGACTTTTCACTCAGAAGAAAACACAGATTTTCAATATAACTCATATCTTCAAACAGCATTCCCGGTACGGGATATTGTCCGATAAAGGCAATCCCCGCCCGCAGCGCCTCCCCGGAGGATTTGAGCCGGTATGGCTTTTCCTCCAGCCGGATTTCTCCGGATATGACATCCATTTCCCCGTTCATCACCCGGACAATGTCGTCCGCCACCGTATGGTTGATATCCAGAAGGATCACGCACTCCCCTTTTTCGATCCGGAAGCTTAGGCCGTTCATATTATTGGTCACCACATCGTGGAATCCCAGAACACCATTTCCCTCTTTGTGAGGGATTTCTTCCCGGTGAAATGCGTTGACATAGTACGGCTTAATCAATTCACGCCGGAAATTTGCCCTCTCTAAAACCCTCAGTATTTTACCGTTTTCCATCAGAGAAATCCGGTCACAGATCTTGAACGCCTCCTCATGATGGTTGCAGACATACAAAAAAGAAACCCCCTGGGCGGCATACATCCGTATCAGCCTCTGGAATTTGGGCAGGTCGGCTGAGCTGATAAAATTACAGATATCCCTCACCACAATCAGTTTGACGCCCATGGTCACCGCCTTTAGCAGTTCCACCACGCATTTTTCAAAGGGGGACAGCACCTCCACCTGGGTTTTCCCGTCGATCTGGATATCCAGCTCATCCATCAGCATTTTTAACTGCCGGTTCAGCACATGGGATTTGATCACATAATTCCGAAAGCCTCTGCGCAGCACGAATACATTGTCCGCCACTGACAGATCTTTGACCAGCTTTGTAGGATCTTCGATCACATAGACTTTGTTAAGCGTATTGGAGCTGTGGGCATAGTTGTTGACCAGCTCTTCATGAAAATAAATCCGTCCGTAGAGAATAGGCAGATTCTGACTGATCAGTTCGATTAAACTCTCCTGTCCATACCCGTTCAGGCAGACGACGCCCATGATTTCGCCGCAAAAGATATGCAGGTTCAGCTTGTCCAGAAGAACCACATCATCCACCACCCGGGTGACATTTTCCAGTCTCAGAATTTCTTCTCTCATAAGATTTCCTTCATGTCTTTTTTAATCAGCGGAAGCGTGATCTCCACATCCGTGCCCACATTCTGGGTACTGTAGATGCAGATACCATATTCTTCCCCGAACAGCAGCTTGATCCTGCTGTTTACATTGACAATAGCGATTCCGCCCTTGGCGTCCGTATCCGCTTTCACTGTGTCCACGGAGCTGCTGCTTAACTTGGCGTTCAGCTCGTCCAAAGACCTGCGTTCTATCCCGAGCCCATCATCCGACACAGTGATGATCAGACGTTTTGGTGTTGTCTCGATCCCGATCTCCAGATTTCCCTTCCCGATCTTGCGCTCGATCCCATGGAAGATGGAATTCTCCACGATGGGCTGCAGCGTCAGTTTCGGAAGCCGGTACTGCATGGCTTCTTCCTCCTCCTCGGTCCGGTCCCGTATCTGAAGCGACAGCCGCTCTCCGAAACGGTACTGCTGGATAATGTAGTAATTCTGCACATTTTTCAGCTCATCTTCCAGCGTCACCAGATGTTCCACATTGGATATGGTGTACTGGAAAAATGTAGCCAATGCTTCCGTCATTTTCGCCACGTTTTCCAGTCCGGCTTTCATGGTTTCCCCGCGGATTCCCTCCAGGGTGTTGTACAGGAAGTGCGGGTTGATCTGATTCTGCAAAGCCAGATACTGTGCCTGCTTTTTGGAGGCGCTGATCAGCTCATTGGTTTTAATCATATCCCGGAACTTATCCATGGCCTGGGCCGTCTCGGGATTGATATCCACCCTCTGGTTAAAAACCCCCTCAAAGAGGTATCCGGTCACGAACAGATGCAGTACCTTTGTGTTTTCTTTATAAGGCCGGTACAGCCAGTTCACACAGCCATATCCCAGAGCGAAGCATCCGATCCAGGAAAGGACTGACGGTATCACAAAAGACCTGTCCCGGAACGCGGCGGCAGAAAGGGTCCAGAGCATCAGCAGGAGAATCACTGCCAGTATGGCAACCATGATTTTCATGCGGCAGGACAGATAATGGGTCTGTTTCCTCTTCATATGGATATCTCCTAAGAATACAGTTTGCGATATTCTCCCGGTTTGATGCCGGTGGCCTTCTTAAAGCTCTTTGTAAAATGTTTCAGATCATTATAACCCACTGCCTCACAGACAGCGGCAATACTCATATTCGTCTCTTTCAGCAGATCCTTTGCCCGGTTCATCCGAATCTCTGTCAAATATTCCACGAAATTACTTCCGGTCTCTTTTTTAAACAGTGAACTAAAATAAGTGGCATTGAATCCTGCCACACTGCTCACATCCTCAAGCGATATCGGCTTCATAAAGTTTTGTTGTATGTACTGCTTCGCCAGGCGGATGGGCCGGATATTTTCCTCTTTCTTTTCCTTTAACATGATCTCCAGGGACCAAGAAACCAGATCGGAAAAATAGTGAAATATTTCATCCACACTTCCGCACCGCTGTGCGTATTTTCTGAATTTTTGTGCAATATCGCCCTCTGTAAGCGGCAGTTGGTTCTTGCGCACCAGCATAGCATAAGTATCGCACGCCTCCAGGGCCAGATTCAGGATATCTATCCCGTTCATATCACGGACGCTTCCCACGGCTGTCCTAAGATCCGCAATCACCTTCAAGGCCGCGTCTTTATTCAGAATCTCCAGCGCCTGATCCATGGCTTTGTTAAAACCGGCCAAAAGGGCGTCCACCTGCTCCTTCTGGTCATTCCGCTCCACATGATCGATCAGCCGGCCGGTCCCCTCGATCAGCTGCTGCGCGATGGCCTCGCGGGCGTCCTCGCAGGAAGCGGCGATCTTACCGATCTGCTCCACTGCCTCCCCGACCCCGATGGTAAATTCCACATAACCAAAGGCACTCTTCTGGACGGTCAGCTCATCCAGCACTTCTTTCAGCTGCTTTCTGATCAGCTTTCTATTCTCCGCCTTATAATTCAACAGATAGAAGCTGCTGTTCTCAAGGCCGAAATGCTCCATATCAAAACATTCGCCGCCAAGCTGCCGGTTCATAATCTGAACGACTTTCTCTTCCAGCACCTTAATACTGCTGTCGTACTGCTCATCCACGCCGCAGTCATATTTCACCACAGCCACCTGGAAACAGCCCTCCCGGAAGTGGTAGTGGTAATCTTCGTTCACCTGAGCAAGAGTGATATCCTCCTGTTCCGGCTTCATCATTATTTCCAGGAACAGGTTCGCCCTGAGTCTGTCTATGTCACTTTGGAGCCGCATTTTCAAGCGCTCCTCGTTGCTTATACGCTCCGTCCTGCGCATATGTTTTTCCGCGATCTGTTCCAGGGTATGGGTCAGTTCTTCTTTTTTGATCGGTTTCAGCAGGTAGTCTCCCACCCCGTATTTTATGGCATGCTGCGCATACTCAAAATGCCGGAACCCACTGATAATGATAAATTCCAGTGTATCGCTGAGTGCCTTTGAGCGTTCGATCAGTTCCAAACCATCGTATCCGGGCATTCTTATATCCGTGATCATCAGATCCGGCTCCAGGGCCTTCACCATTTCCAGCGCTTCCAGGCCGTTATGGGCGATCCCGATCACTTCCATCCCCAGTGATTCCCAGTCTATCAGCCCATATATGAGCTGGCATACTTTATCCTCGTCATCTGCGATGATAACTTTTAACAGCATCCATTTTACCCCTTTATATTTAAATAAATACCCTTATTCCTATTGTGGTAAAACAACTTTACTAAATTTATTGTATTGGGATTCGATCTAATTGTCAACTTAAACCCAGGGATTTTTATAGGGTAAAAGAAAGAGAGCGGCCCCGGCTTCTGACCGCCGGGGCCTTCCTATAGCCGGTCTTTCACGTCGGCTTCTATAATCTTACTTCCTTATTTGATCTGGCTGAAGTATTCGTCGATTACTTCCTTCCAGTCCCCTTTGCAGATAATATGATGGTTGCTGATTGGGCAGCTGGAGAAATATCCGGTTCCGTCTGTGAGACGCAGGCGCATCTGCGAACGGCACAGGTCGCTTCTGTGCATGGTCTCAAGTAACTCGGCACGTCCGGCGTAATATCTATGCAGCGTATCGTCACATTTGAAAATAGTCATGGGCTGGGCCGCGATATCGCAGGTCACCGCCACGCCTATTCCGGATTCGAAATGGGTGGTCAGGCGGTAGGAGTCGGGCATATCTATAGGAAGGGTACAGTGGGCAAAGATAATCTCACTCTTGCCCGGGTCCATGCAGCTGGGGTTTGCCATAAATCCGGATACACCTGTCAATGCCTTCAGCACAGCCATGCTCACGAGACTCTTCTGATCGCCCTCACAGGCGGCCGGAATGCCTTCCGCGTTTAGTATCGCCAAAGCAAGACATCCTGTGGTATGGATCATATCTAAAAGATCAAAACATTTTACGGTAACCCCGTTTAAATGATATTTCCCAATCAGGCGTTTGAGCGCCCCATAGACATTCAGCGCCTTCTGCGTTTCCTCCGGGCGGTATCCCTGATTCTTCAATTCTTCTGTGTATGTATTTTCCGGATAACCGCCTTTTTCATATTCCGCCACCAGCTCATCCAGTCCGAATAAAACGAGCTCCATACCGCTTACTTTTTTTACCGCATCGAAATCTGCGTCGCTGGCAATCAGGCCTCCCGGAGTTCCAAAGCATCCAAGCTTCGTATGCTTTAATTCATCCTTTGCATCCGCCACCCTTTTCAAAACCTTTAAGCGCGCCGCGATCTCTTCCGCAGAACCGTGGAGGATCTCCCCCTTCAGGCTGTGTTCCTGGAGGAATCCCAGGATCTCCATGGATGCCGCCAGGGAATTATATCCGGGGGTAGTCAATAAGATGTACGGTTCCTCTGTCTCCTGGTACAAGGCCTTAAACCCCTGCTCTGCCCCGCCGGAAGCAATGAAATAGACCGGGAGAGGCTGGTCTTTCACCTCATCCATCTGTGCGCATTTTATGTCCACTCCCATGGCTTTGCTCAGCTCTTCCAAAAATTCCTGGCTGTAGGTGGGTATATAACGGTCATTACACTCTGCCGGCCCCATTAAAAACTTTACTTTTAATTCTTCCATGGCTTTTTCCTCCTTTTCAGACGGACGGATGTCTTTCCATTCGTTCCATTCCTGTATGGTTACTGTATCTTAAGTGTTCTGAAAATGTAATCTTTATATTTGTCCGCGTGCAGCTTACTGCAGATAGATACATTCGGTTCTTTTCCCGAAAAGTGATTGACATCTACCAGCACGGCCCCATAGCTTGGGCCGTTGGAAACATCTACTTCACAGTAATATTTTTCACATTTGTCGATGCATTCCGGATACAGGGCCGCCGCCATAGCGGAAGGGTCTGCCATATCCAGATAATTATCTCCGAACCGCTCCTGGTTCATTGCCAGCAGTTTTTTATTGCAGTCAATGGCAAATTTCCCAAGTTCGCTGCCATTTTGAATTTTTTCAATCTCCTGCGGATTCAGCATACTGTCCCCCAGGCAGGCATCCCACCCTACATAGATAATTTCGTCAAGCCCTGATTCCGTGACGATCTTAGCCGCTTCCGCGTCCTGCCAGATGTTAAATTCGGCCACAGGAGTCACATTGCCGGTGCCAAGTCCCGCAGTCCCCATGATGACGATGCGGCCGGCTTTTTTCATCGCTTCACAGTCAAGTCTGATGGCCAATGCCAGATTGGTGAGGGGGCCCAATGCCACGATGTCAATCTCTCCTGCCTCACTTTCCCTGAGTGTATCCAGCATTTTAAAAATACCATTTTCCTTCTGTGCCTTCAGGCGTTTTGGCACAAGTCCGATATCCCCCATACCGTCATTGCCGTGGGTTTCATGGGCAAATACCAGATCCCGCAGAAGCATTTTTTCCGAACCTATATACACCGGAGGCTCGTAAGTCCCTGCATATTCAATAGTGGTCAGTGTATTGATGGTGGCCTGCTTTACATCCACATTTCCTGACACCGTTGTAATCAGCACAATCTCGTATGCCGGATCATTCAGCGCCATCGCTATCGCCATAGCATCATCAGAGCCGCAGTCTGTGTCAATGATTATTTTTTTCCTTCTTGTTGTCTCCATTACTACTCCTCTACCATGGTAAATTTTTTGGGGAAAATGTGGTCCAGCGGCCACGTCGTCATATTTTGATACATGTCCTGCCATTGCAGAATCTCATAATTACAGCCGGCTGCGAAAATTTCCAGAAGCTTTGCCTGTTCCCTTTCCGTCTTATTCCGGCAAAGCCTGTTCACCATTCGGATCTCATTGTCTGTTTTATTCAGATATGCCTCACTGACATAAAAGGCTAGCCATTGGTAATACATATTATCCTCCGGCAGCAAACATTTGGGCAGCAGGTCCTCCCCGAAGAAACGGTACAATATGTTACAGGGGAATAACGCCATCATACATTCGGCCAGACCGCCCTGCTCTGCGCACATCAATTGAAATGCCGTGTAGGAACGCTTTGCCGGAGCTTCCATAACGGCATCCATCTCCTCCAGGCTCACCCCCACCTGCTCCGCCCAGAAATCCCGGTTCACCATAACCGTTCCTTCCATGGTGTTTTTTACGATCTGATACCATTCCTCCATCTCGGCAAAACAGCTGCATTTTGAAAAACCCACAGCCCAGCATCTGGTATAATCCAACAAATACTGATAATTCTGTTTTATCTGAAACCGAAATTTTTCATAGGGCATGGTTCCCTTTAATATATCCTGCATATGCGGAGTCTCTTCGATTACTCCACACACCTCACGGATAACAGGAACCAGCTTTTCTTCATAGAATCCCATACCCGGCAGCTCCTTTCCGTCCTATGTGCCTGTCTTTTACTTTTTATCTCTTTCTATCAGAATTTTGACCGCGTCACAGGCAAGCTCAATGGTGTGGTCATTCATACTGCCGTATGCCATAATCGCACCGGCTCTTGCGCCTCTGATCGAGGATACGATAAACAGCGCCGCCGTCTCCATCTCGGATGCCATTACCCCGCTCTTCTCCCACGCCTCCCAGCGCTGATGAAGCCTGCCGCTGTTAGGCATACTGTCCGGGTCATGCTGTCCATAAAAAGAATCTTTGGACTGCGCAATTCCCTCCGCGAAGTTATATCCCTTATCCCTGCACGCCCTGGCCAGCGCGTCGGTCACATGGCGGTCCGCGATGGCCGGGTATTCAATCGGAACATAATGGACCGTGGTCCCTTCATCTCTGACAGCCCCGGTGATGATAACGCCTTCCAGGCTTTCGTCATAGCTCTCCTGGCACACCCGTCCGCAGGTCCCCACCCGGATAAACGTATCGGCGCCGCAATGAATCAGTTCTTCCAGCGCGATGGCTGTCGACGGGCATCCCATACCTGTGCTGATGACCGTTACTTTCTCCCCGTTTAGCGTACCCGTCCAGGTCTTATGCTCTCTGTTATGCGCCACAAGCTTCGGATTCTGCAGATGCCGGGCAATAAGATCTGTACGGAACGGGTCACCCGGAAGCAGCACATATCTGCCGATATCCTCTTTCCTGCAGCAGATGTGGTACTGCTGCCCCAAGTCATTGATTACCTCTTTACTCTGTATTGACATTTTTCTCTACCTCCTGCTTATTTTCGCTTGTATTTAATTGCAAAACCACGGCAGCCGCGATACTTACAGCCATCATAATAATTGCATACCTGAAAGAAAATCCCACACCCAGCCTTCCCACCAGAAACCCTGTTACGACAGGCGTAAGAATATCCGACAGGCCGCCCGCAGTGGCTACCAGCGAGCTGGCTACACTAATGCGCTCATAGCCGATTCTGGTGGCAACCGCGACGATAACGCTGAACAATACTCCCAGAAAAAATCCGGCCGTAAACATCCCTATAAAATAGGCCGCCACCGTATGAATCGCAAGCGCAGCCGCCACCGCGGCCATTGCACAGATATTGTTGACCAGCAGTACCATCTGGGCTTTTACTTTTTTCAGCACAAGCACAAAAACAAAGGAACCGATTACACAACCCACATTATAGACCGTCAGCATAAATGCGGACGTTGACTGTGATATCCCTATATTTTCGGCAAAGCTTGAGAGGTAGAGACCCAGCGTATTCACCACCGCGCTGTACGCCGCGCATATGAGCAGGATGGCCCCGTAGGCCAGCAGCTTGTGCTTCACATGGATGGGTTTTACACTCTCCTCGTGATTTAGTGCATGCTCCTTCAAATCCAGCTTCACAAACGGCATACAGATCAGCATCACGACAGGCACAATCAATAATATGTAGTAGGCATAGAAGAAGATCTTGCCGCCTGCCAGCAATACACCCACCAAAAATGGGGTGGCAAAGCTCCCCAGGCCGAACAGCGCCTGCCCCGCGCTCAGCGAGCCCGCATAATTCTTCCGGAAAGCTACACTTAAGAGTACCGGACATACGGTATCCTGCGCTCCCATCCCCACGCCTCCGAGGAAGGCAAAGCAAAGACCCGCATAGTAATTCACAAAAGTCGGAAGTCCAAAAAGAAAGACTGCTATCAGGATAACGCCCCCCGCCAGCACTTTGACCGGGCCCAGTTTTTCCACCAGCCTTCCTGTCGTATAGACGGTAAGCACACGCCCGAAAGCATAGGCCGAACCCAGAAGTACTACCTGATCCAGCTGCATATGATACATTTTCACCAGATGGGGAAGGCCGCTGCCCACCACGATACAGGCTGCTCCTGTTAAAAAATACATGGCAAATGCCAAAAACGCGATAAGAGTATTATTTTTCCGCATGATTTACCTACTTATGATTTCTTCTATGGCATCCTTGATGTTGATGACCCTGCCTTCCAATCCCAGAGCCCTGCACACTCTGCTTACGTAAGGCTGTTTCAGCATCGCCTGCTCCAGTGCTTCAAAATCCCAGAAAATCTCTTCCGGAGTACCGCTGCGGACGATTCGTTTCTTTGCCATGACTATAACCTTTTTAAAATTGTCCGCCACGAACTCCATATCATGGGATATCGTAATAACCGTTTTCCCTTTCTCGTGAAGAGTCTTAAGAATTTCACTCAGTCTCCTGTTTCCTTCAATATCCTGGCCCGCTGTCGGTTCATCAAAGATCAGAATGTCTGTCTCCATAGCAATTACTGCTGCGATGGTCACAAATTTACGTGTGGACAGCGGCAGGTTATAGGGATTTTCATCTTTGTAACGTTCCATCCCGGTCATTGCAAGCGCCGTCTCCACTCTCCGGTTTTCCTCCTCCAAAGAAAGCTTCATCCTCTTGGGACCGAACCTCACCTCGCTCTCCACGGTGGAGTGGAAAATCTGGTCATCCGGATTCTGGAATACATATCCCACCACTTTGGATATCTGTGCGGTAGTATAATCTTTGGTATTCATCTCTCCGATCAGGACCTGACCTTCTGTGGGCCGCAGAAGTCCATTCATCATCTTTACCGTGGTTGTCTTTCCGGCTCCGTTCTGCCCTACTATGGCCACATTTTCTCCGGCCTTGATTTCCATGTTGATATGGTCCACCGCCAGGAAACCGCCCGGATATGAAAAGCTTACGTCTTTTAATACTAAATCGCTCATTTCTTATCCCTTTCTTTGAGTGCCCCGGCAATGAGCTCTATCGCCTGTTTCTCTGTTACGGGTATCCTGGATACGGGCAGTCCTCTTTCCCTTAACCTGCTTCCCAATATCGCTACCTGCGGAAGTGCCGCCCCCTGGTCCAAAAGGGAAAGATCCGACAATAGTTCCTGTTTATCCCCTGAAGCAATCAGGCGTCCTTCTTTAAATACCAGAACCTCGTCCGCATATTCCGCAATCAGGTCGATCTTGTGCTCTACCAATATGATGGTCTTATGTTTTTCCTTCAATGTTTTAATAATCGCAAAAACACTCTCCGTGCCTTCCGGGTCCAGCTGGCTGGTGGGTTCATCGATGATGAGGATATCGGGTTCCAGAACAATGACGGAGGCCAATGCCACTCTCTGCATTTGTCCGCCTGACAGATCAAAAGGATTTTTTTCCGCTAGCGCTTCAATGTCGGTCATTTGCATAACTTCCACCACGCGTCTTTCGATCTCTTCCACCGGCACACCGAAATTCTCCAGACCATAAGCCACTTCCTCAAATACCGTCTCTTTTACACCGCTTATCTGGGTGAATGGATTCTGGAATACATATCCGATCTTCGCAGACAGTTCCCCGCCGTAATCCGTTGTCTTTTTTCCTTCCACAAGGACTTCGCCCTTTAACTCTCCCTTATAAAAATCTGGTATGAATCCTCGAAGCAGAGCACAGAATGTGGTTTTTCCTGATCCATTCTCTCCGATCACTCCATAGAATCTGCCCCGCTCGATGTTCACATTCAAGTCCCGGATAGCCGGTATCTTCGTCAGCGGATAGCAATACGTGACATTTTTAACTTCTATTATAGGATCCATAAAGCCACCCTCCCCGCCAATACCAGAACTGTGATGATCACTGCGGCAGCCGCCACTTCTCTTTCACATCCCGACTTTTCAAGATGAAATAAACGTGTCTTTTCTCCCTGTATGGAGAAGCCTCTCGCCTCCAGGGTAAGCACCCGCTCTTCCGAGCCGATCACTGCCCCCAGAATCAGAGGAACAAGGGACGGAAAGAACGCTTTTGCCCTGATGAAAATATTACCTTCTGTCTCTACCCCTCTGGCTTTTTGCGCATTCATGATCGTTTTACTGTTTTTGCTCAGAATTTCTATCATCTGCAGACTGGATGTAAATACATAGGCCGCCTTATAATTCATTCCGGAAGCTTCCATAGCTCTTGCAATCTCTTTGTTTTCTGTAGTCTGAAAAAGCCATATGAATATCCCTGCTATGTTCATAATCATAAATGATAAGGATATGGCTGTTTTCAACCCTTTTTCATAGATAGTTATGAATCCGAATTTCATAAGGAGTTCCCCGCCGGGAACCAGAAACGTCTGTACCACCAAAATAATAGCCGCTACAATGGAGACTGCTTTCAGTACTTTAATACACTTTCTAAAGGCACCGCTTGCGATACACAGGACAGGTACTGCGATAAACCATGGGATAAGAAGCAGAGACAGACCCACTTTTGTCACATGTACGGTTCCAATGATAAAGGTGCATACAATATATAAGCAGACTACCAGCAGCTTCGTTGACGGATAGAGCCCTGCCAGTTTATTTTCTTTGTGAATCTGTATCATTTCCGTATAAGTTTTTTCCATATCTAACCTCTTTTACAGTATGGTTATTGTTTGATTCTTTGAAGAGCTGCCGGAGGGTATTTGTACTATTTCTTTTCTTTTATATAATTACTTCCGCACCCGAATTTGATTAACGTACGTTCCGGGATGACTTTGATCACAAGCCAGCAGATGACAAATGAAATGACCCGGTCAAGTACCGTGAAGATACCTTCTGTTCCGAAAAACGCCGCCCAGATATTCGCTCCTGCGGCCATTGCCGCCGCGGTAATGATGGACGTTCCGCCGCCGGTCACACCTCCGTACACAAGAACAACGATCGGTGCGGATGAAATGATAGATACGGCCGCCATAATAAGCATGGAAAGTATCCATTTCCACCAAACACCGAACATCTGCTTTCTTGCCAGAAAACCGGTTACCAGGCCGGCGATCACATTGACCGGAATAAATGCAAAGTTTACCGGGTTGGCGATGCCCGTAACTACGTTGGTCAAACCGCCTGTCACCGCGCCTACCCACGGTCCGCAAAGCATAGCTGCAAAAATCGTTCCGATGGTATCCAGATACATCGGCAGTTTCAAAAGTGACGCCAGCTGGCCTCCCACGAAGTTAACCGCCACACCTACAGGAATTACCAGAATTGCCAGCATCGAAAAATCTTCCTTGATTGAATATTTCTTTTTTCCCATATCTCATTTCCTCCTTCATAAATAGTCTGCTGTTATTTTATTTACCCTCCAGGCATCTTCCACTCAGCAGTGTTGTGTCTATTGTTGCTGTTTGTCAAAGTACTATATATCATGTTCCAAGCTTGACTTTACATTATCATACATGTAAAATATGGAAAATGACATTTGTCAGTTTTTATTGTTATTTTTCACAACAGAAGGGAGGATTTCAAACATTTTATGTATAATAATACCATCAAGGCGTTAGAAATCATTTTTAAAGGCGAATACGATCTCAGGAACCCTGCCGCCGCTCTGCGGGGAATCGCGGCTAAGAATCAATTGATTACCGCCGAGAGAAATGATACGATTATCAATCAAAAAGACCCCGTCAAATATTTTTATCTTCTTTTAAAAGGGCGGGCCTGTGTTCTGAACCACATTACCTGGAGCAATGACAATGTGGTGGATTTTCTGGAGCCCCTTGATATCTTAGGTATGGTGGAATACCTGAACAATGTCGATGCTTACACTGCCTTTGTATTAGCCGCGACAGACTGTGTCCTGTTCCGCATTCCTGTGGAGGTTTTTGTCCATATTATCCAGCAGAACGCCTTTCTCTGCTATCAGACCCTGCTGGTACTTGGAAAGGTTCTGGAATCCAATATGAACCGGGCGGAGACGAATTCCCTGTTCCACCCCAAAGATATTCTGGGACATTATCTGTACCTTCAGGCGGAGCATGTTCTCCCCTATGTCTGCCCGCTGACACGGCAGGTGCTGGCAGAAAAATTACATATCAATCTGCGCACCCTTTACCGGCTGATCGACTCCATGAATGAAAACGGCTACCTCACACGGCGGAAAGGAAAAATCGTTATAGAGACTGAACATTTTGAACGTCTGAAAGTGCGATACGGGGATGTTGTCCTCTGAACATCCAGGCTTTACTTTTCTGATTTCCTGTGCTACATTCTTCATATCAACGCCTGGCAGAGGCATATGCGGGCGACACTACGGTTACACTCAGGAGGAATTAAGATATGCAAAAGATTATATTTACCGCTCACTGTATTCTTAATACCGCTTCCAAAGTCGTTCTATACAATCAGGAGGAGATCGATGCAGAGGAGGCACTTCGCAAAACATTTATGAGACGTGTGATAGACAATGAGATTCAGGTGATCCAGCTTCCATGCCCTGAGTTTACTTTGTACGGCGCCAAACGCTGGGGACATGTGAGCGATCAATTTGATAATGTATTCTTCCGTACCCATTGCAGGAAGATACTTACCCCGATTCTGAATCAGCTGAAAGAGTATCTGGCCAACGGCCAGCGCTTTGAGGTATTGGGATTTGTGGGAGTTGACGGAAGCCCCAGCTGCGGGGTTGATTACACCTGCCGGGCCAACTGGTACGGCTCCTTTGACTGCCGCACGGACCTGCCGGAGACCCTCTCTGAATGCCGGCTGGCGCGCGGTTCCGGAGTATTCATGTCTGTATTGAAAGATATGCTCAGAGAAGAAGGGCTGGAGGATGGGATTGTGATCACCTCCCTGTTTGCGCCTGAGCCTGATAAGTGCCTGAATCTGGTGAGATAACTTTAAACTTCGATAAAGTATAAAGATGTTAATTTTTAGTTAGAATTACTATTCCCCCTTGTTTCGTATTCCGCCAGCAAGTATAATCAATGTTAGGAACTAATGAAATTAATGGAGAATACTACATGAATCCTTTGAGAAACAACAAGTTTGAATCTAACAAAAAATACTTTACGATCTGCATTTACGCTCTTTTTGTGATACTGATCGGAGCCCTGATCGTCAAAATTGTTATGGACTGGGATAAGGCCAAAGCCCTGTTTAACAATTTTGTGGTGATCCTGTCTCCGTTCCTGATCGGCGCATTTATGGCTTACCTTTTGAACCCTTTGGTGAAACGTCTGGACAGCCTGCTGAAAAAGTTGTTTCAGGGAAAAACACCCCGTTTACGCAAATTTTTATCCATTTTGATTTCCTACATTATTGTCGTGGGAATTATCATCATCGCGCTGTTCCGGATACTGCCCCAGATCGTCACCAGCCTGACCGATCTGATTGCCCTGATCCCCAGCACTTACACCCGTCTGCTGACATTCATGGAGACCTTTGAGGAAAGTTATCCGGATTTTGATTTCCGGTTTATCAACCAGATACTGGAAAGCCTCGGCCCGGATCTGCTGGATTACCTGAAAAATCTGGTAACCAATGTGATCCCTGTGATATACACCACTTCCGTGTCGGTCATCAAATGGATCATCAATATCCTGATCGCCATCATTGTTTCCGCCTACATGCTGTCCGACCAGGGAACGCTCAAACTGAATTTTAAGCGTCTGCTCTATGCGTATATCCCCCAGAGTCGGGTGGACCGCTTCCTGGAAACGCTCAAACAGTGCAACAGTATATTCGGCGGGTTTATCATCGGTAAAACCATTGATTCCACCATTATAGGTATTCTGTGTTTTCTCCTCATGACACTTTTGCGGCTGCCCTATGCGCTGCTGATCAGTGTAATCGTAGGTGTGACGAACATGATCCCCTATTTCGGACCTTTTATCGGGGCGATTCCGGGCCTGTTCATCCTGCTGCTGATCGATCCCATTAAGGCTCTGATCTTCGGTGTGCTGATTCTCGCCCTGCAGCAGTTCGACGGGCTCATTCTGGGGCCGAAGATCCTGGGGGATTCCACCGGGCTCAAACCGCTGTGGATCATCTTCGCCATTACCATAGGGGGATATATCTGGGGGCCTCTGGGTATGTTTTTTGGTGTTCCTGTCGTGGCTGTCATCGCTTATCTTTCCAAGCGGGCCATCGATCACCGGCTGGCGGATAAGGATCTGCATATCGATTGAATGGTTTAAGAAAATGGAGCTGTTGGTCAGGAAGATCGGTTTGTTGATGCCTCCTGACTTACAGCTCCGTTTTTATATCCAGTTTATTTTATAATGTGTCTGTTACCGGTCATTTGATTGTTGGCCGTTTATCTGTGTCCGGACCTTTTTGCCCTGTTCCTGTAGCAAAGCGTGCCGATGATCATTATAGCTCCCAGCATAAGCAGCATGGTTTCATAGAGCATTCCGTTATCGCCGGTCTGGGCTCCTTTTACTGTAGAATTATCATCAGAGGACGAATTCTGATTCTGACTGTCATTGTTGCCGGAGTTGTTGTGATCGTCCGCATCCGCTTTGTTTTCAGCTATTATATATTTGCTGAAGGAGCTGGCATAAAATATTATGCTGTTTCCTTCCACGGTAAAATCGACTTTTTCAAGCTGTTTGTCCGCTTTTACATGGTAAAGGAGAATATTTTTGCTGTCTGTGCCTTCCGGCAGCGGGATGGTTACTTTTACCGCTCCGTCGGGCTGTATCTCCACGCCCCCGCTGTACAGGGTGATATCGTACACCAGCACCTGTTTTTGCTCTTTGCCGGCCGTATTTTTTACACTGGCTTTTAACTGCTCGTATACTTCTCCGCTGTTCTCCGGAACTACCTTAAGCTGTACATCCTTGGGCACGATACCAGGATTGGCCTGGACGGTAACGCCGGTTTCGCTGTCCGTTATGCGGATGATGTCATCCGGTTTCTCGGACGGGATCGGAGTGGGTGTAGGTACAGGTGTAACGGTAGGCGCCGGGGTGGGTACAGGCGTTGCTGTAGGGGTTGGTGTAGGTACCGGCGTAGGCGTAGGCTCTGCTGCTTTTTCCTGCACGACTATCTTCACGGCCGCCTTTATGTCGTTCGGGTTGGTACAGATACCGTCGGTTTCCAGGGTCCCGGTAAGCAGGTATTCTCCGGCCACATTTCCGTCGTAATCTCCCGACCAGGTTACACACAGCTCCTGTGTTGTCGTATCTTCGTAGGTCACTTCTATCGTTAGGGGAAGCTCCAGTTCCTCCGCCGCGGTACCGTGGGGCACTTCTTTGTCAGGTATTGCTTTTACAGACCGGATAACGGGCAGTCCCTGCTTCACAGTTACCACGATCTCTGCCGTAAGGTTATCCGTGTTTGTGTACTCTTCGCTGTCTGCAAGGCTTCCTGTCAGGGTATAGTCTCCTGCCGTGTTGCCGTCATACGCTCCGCTCCAACTAATGGCTGCGGTTTTTATCGTGGACGCTTCGTCGTTCAGTGTTATCTCTGCTGTCGCCGGCAGCTCCAGGTCTTCTCTGGCTGTCCCGAATGCTACTTCCAGTTTCCCGAACGTCTGGACAAGTACGACCTTCGGCAGATCCGGGGATTTCACAGAGATCGTGATCTGCGCTCTGATATTATCCGGGTTCTCGTAACCTTCATCTACGGTCAGGTCACCGCTTACTGTGTAATCGCCGACGGTATCCTTATCGTAATCACCCTTCTGCCAGGTAACCGGAATATCCTTCGTAGTGTTGTCGCTTAATGTCACTGTTACTTCTCCAGGCAGGGACAGGGATTCCCAGTCAGTTCCCACCACGGTCTCATAACTGCTCTCCTGTACCGAGATTACCTTGGGGGCGGATTTTTTTACCGTTACTTTCAGTTCCGCTGTTACACCGTCCGGATTCTTGAAGGTATCACTGGCCGTGAGTGTTCCTGTTAAGGTATAAGTCGCTTCCGCATTGCCATCGTAGATTCCTGTCCAGTTCACTTCAGCTTTTACGGTCTGCCCGTTATCCAGCGTGATATCCACCTCTGAAGGCAGATTCAGTTCTTCTAAGGTGGTTCCCAGGTCTACCGTAATATCTTTTGGATTTTGAACGGATGTTACCGTGGGCAGCGGATTTTGAATTTTTAGGGTACTCTCGATCCGGAATGCCGGGTCGCTTCCGACATTCATCTCTTTCAGGTAGAAGCTTTCGGAATTGCCATTGCGTACCCCGAATCCGCCGGATACCGGCATACCAGGGTCTGCACCGCAGATGTCTATTAGTTTCCCGTTCAGGTATGTATAGATTACTCCGTCAATCGTCGCGATCAGGAATGTATTATCCCCTTCTTCAAGCTGGATCGGAATGACCTCCATCAGATCCGCGTTTCCTTTGTGTTTTTTCAGCGTATTGTCTGTCCGGAATTGCCAGAAATAACGGTTGTTATCATCTTTTACATTAAAGGCAATACTTGCAGCCACATTTTCCACAGAAAATGTTCCGCTGAATACACTTCCCTGTTTATCCGCATCCGTGTTGATCACCTTCTGGCCCAACCCGGCATGCAGCGCTCCGTCTTTAACGGCAACATTTGACAGCGGGCTGTTTACACCGTCGAAACTCCATGCCTTCCGGGTCATAACCGGCACAGGTTCCATCTTTGCGTTGATCTTTGTGAACTTGTCACGGATATCCGCTTTGACTGTCACGGTCCCTTCTTTTACCCCGGTGATCAGCCCTGCACTGTTAACGGTGGCAGCGTCTCCTTCTGCCGTGTACGTCACTTTCGTATTATCTAAGATTTCTTCCTGACCGTCGTTATAAACAGCCGCCATCGAAGCCTTAACAGTCTCACCGGTTTCAACCGCATCGTTCCCGCTGTCCAGTTTCAGGGCAAAATTCTTCAATACTGCATCCACATGAACATTTACTGTACCGGTTACCGTGGCAGATTTACTTTCCGAATATTTATATTCCGCTGTCACTTCTACGGTGGTGTCTCCCCTTCGAACTGCGGTTATCTTACCTGTCTCATCTACGGTAAGGATGTTTTCATCATTACTTTTGTAGGTAAAAGCAGAATTTTCTGTCCGGTTATTGTTATACTGATCTTTTACAACTGCTTTGACTATAGTCTCGTCTTCTACGGTTAATTTATCGGATTCTACACTAAGTGTCATGGTCAGAACCGGCTCATAATCCGGCTTTTCCGGATTGACAGAGACCGTATAAGTACCGGATCCCAATTCCACGGCCAGATAACCGTCCTCTTTGATCCCATCGGTCTTAACCCCGTCGATATCCAGATAAGTAAGCAGATTATCCTCTACCGGCATGTATACTTTTGCTTTTGAATTTACAGGGATCGTAACCACAGCCTTCATCTGGTTTGTCCGGATCCCTTCTTCCCCTGCATTTTCAACAGAAACTGTTATCGGTCCCTTTACCGTAGGCGCCTTGATGCTGGCGGAAGATATATCACCCGGCTGCAGTTTTATGGCAAATTCATCAAAGCCTGCTTTTGTGGGAAGAATTCCAAACATTCCCTGTACGATGGAGCATCCGGGAGCGGCTCCCCAGGGATGCGACAGGGTCATGTTTCCTTTCCATTTATGTCCCCACGCCTCAGGAGTAATCGTACAGTTTAGATCATCCAGCAGGGAAGCGAATGTCTTCACATCCGTACCCACCTTCGGATTGGTCATCAACCGTTCCGCCATTTCACCGTGGTTGCCGTTATACAGCCCTTTCAGGATGAAATAGGTGACATAGACACTACCCCGGAACTCATCCTTACAATTATTATAGACAAACTGGCACAAACGGTCTGCCATTTCCTGATCGGTAAATACACCGTAGGTAAGGGCGTATGCTGTCGCGTGAGTAGACGAATGCCTGGTCGGCGTATAATCCTGCGCCAGCGAATCATAGAAGCATCCGTTTGTCTCGTCATAGGCATATTTGATAAGGTTGTCCTTTAATTTAGCAGATTTTTCCCTGTATGTCTGCGCATCCCCGCTGTTTCCGACTGCCTCGCTGATGGATGCCATCCGATCATAGATGCCAACATACTCACTGTTTAAGACTACATCGTAATAGCTGCCCTGATATCCGTCACGTTCACTGGTCGGCCAGTCAATAAGGGCGGAGTTTCCTGCCTGGCTGCCTTTGGGACGGATGAAACCGGTAGCGCTGTCCTCATATTCGATCACTTCCGTTGTCAGCTTGCGTCCCAGCGCATTGTAAAACTCTGTCAGTGAATCCGTATTGCCCGTATAAATGTAATCCCAATATGCCATTTCCACAGAGAATAGCTTATAATCGTTACACCACTGCGGATTATCCACCAGCCATTCGTTGGAATGCCTGGCCAGCGAATAGTTATCGGACACTGCGTAACTGGTGTTGGAATTCACCAGCAGGTCACCCTCATATGGCGCGCGCTCCCTCGCCTGGGAATCTACAAACAGATCCTGGTTGGTCGCTTTTATGGTATATTTCGAAAGTTCATACAGCCGGTTCATAAGCGTGGCTGCATCACTTCCATCGGTTGCCTCAAAAGAGGAATCATTCTCATCGAAGGGCTGCTGAATCGCCCAGCCTTTGATCCAGCCTTTATTCTCTTCTTTCAGTATCTCCGCCTTTGTCCCGTCGTCCAGGCCGATCAGCTCCACATAGCGGAAATTCCGCATGGTAATGGTTTCAAACGCATTAACACCCTTTTTCAGCGTCCACACATCCTCATAAGAACCGCCCTGAAGCGAGCTCATCTTATTCTTAACCGTGCCGTCGCCGTTCATCTCCTCACCCATATGTACGCCTACCGACTGCTGCGTGCTGCTGGTCAGCGAGACTTTCAGTCCTCCGATCACCTCTTTGCCAAGGTCGATAACTACATTACCCAGCGTATTCTGATACACGCGTTTCGTGGGTTCATCCGTCACCACCCGCAGCGCGTTCTCCGATGAAAATGGATACAGTACATTCCCCTGTGTCCCTGATTTATCCGTGGCCACTTCAAACGTCTTATGCTGTGTGGACCATTTGGAATCATCAAATTCCACTTCCTGCCATCCGGTCGGATATTCATTTGCATTATAATTATCATGCATCAGCGTTACATATCCGGTCGTGATACCGCTGCCGTCATCCCCGAACGCATTGGTTCCGTCAAATGTCTTCCAGCTGTCTCTGTCCTTCCCGCTGTTACAGATGATTTCTTTCGAGCCATCTTTATAAAAAGCCGTCGCCTGTACCAGGATACTGCGGGCATCATCCCGGGAATTCCCGACCGCGCTGATCACATTATCCTGACCGGCCGCGATCAGCTCCGTCACATCATAAGAGTTATAATATACCTGTCTGTAATTGCTGTCCCCCACATTATTCAGCTCGCGCGCAGAACCGGCTCCCAGACATACTCCATTCATATATAAATCATAAATAATCCCCCGGTCCTTCCCGGTTCCGCGGCAGGCTGCGCTGACAATCACCTTTTCTATCTCTTTTCCTTTGGCAAAATTAAGCCTGGGACTACGCAGGAAGGTATAACGGCCCAGGTTCGTCAGTTTTGCGTCGGCTGGCTTATAGATCGCACAGGATCTCAGATCCCCCGGGATTACCAGGTTCCCGTCCTTCACACTACTGTCTGAAAACGGATTGGATTCCGTGAAATCACTCTGATACTGCACATTTCCCGAAGCATCCGTGACCTTAATATCACTCACCGTTGCAGCAGCAGCCGTATCCGTGCGGAAGCCCAGATAACCGGCTCCATAAGCAAATTCAGCCAGATCCCGGTCAGCATCCACCAGCACCCAGCTTTCTGCGCCATCCGATGCATCCGCATCCAGCCAGGTATTCACTGAATCTCCTTTTACAGTAATCTTAATCCGGAACGGTTTATCCGCAGACAGCGTTACTTTCCCAGACAGATTCACATCCCCCTGATGCGCCGGAGCGCTGGTCGAATTCGCTCTCGTATAGAATCCCATCTCGTTCGTACCTGGATTCACCCGATACATATAAGCCGCTTCTTTGCCGTTAGCAAAACGGAACAGAGTATATATATTATCCGTCGTCTGAATCGTCTCTTCCACCGTATAATCCAGCCAGCCAAACCCCGCCGTAGTCAGGTCCCCGCCAAACAGGGAAAAGGTACTCTTCCCAACCTTTAATTTCCCATCCGCTACGGAACAGCCGCCGGCAAATTTTCCATCATCACCTGAAAAATCAGACTGATAAAGAATCGTATCCTTTCCATCCAGGGCCGTCACTGTCAGATCATCAATCACGCCCGATTCCGATCCGCCGGTACGGAAACCGATGGTGCCTTCAGTCAGATCCCCCTGTCCCGAGATATCCACCGATCCCACTTCCGTATAAGTCCCAGCCGCAAGATCCGTTTTCACACCGATTGTCAGCGCGGAACCCTGAGCCTTAATACTCACGCCAAAGGCGCTGTTATCAGCCGGAAGCGATACTCCTTTATCCGTCAGATTCAGGACCGCGAACGTGTTCGTAACCACATTTCCCCCATTGACCTTATGGAACTTAATCATATTTTTTTCGCCGCCGGCTTCACTTCCGTTCCCTCTGAACTGAAGCATATATCCATCTCGTGAAGTTTGTCCGATGCGAACCATCACCGCCAGAGCCTTCCCACTATCGATCCCCATCGTAAATTCCGCGTTATAATCTGTCCACAGGGACTTCCCGGCCGTCGCCGCCGGATCCGCCCAGATCCCCGTCATGCTTTCCCACTCAGAGCTGATATCTGTCATAAACGGCCTTGCCTCAGACCAGGCACTCTCCAACTGCCCCCTATCCCAGGACTTCACCCGCCAATAATACAACTGGTTATCCTCCAATAACTCAGCCAGTTTGTCCACATGAACAAAAGAGCTCTCCTGTGACTCCACCTTACCGGTATCATGCACCAGAACCCCTCCATTAAAATCACCCGATCTCTTTGCCACCTGGATCTGATAAGCAGTCTGAATCTCGTCCTTATCCGCATCATGCAGCACCCAGGAAAAAGCCGGATTCTTCGTATTCAACCCATACGCGTACTCCAGCATCTCCGTCTTTAAGTCCGTGGGCTGAGAAGGCGCTGTATTCCCGTTCTCATCCGCCTTTGCCAAAGTCCCGCCATTGGAGATCATCGAGACACAGATCATCACGAAGGCCAATGCCATTGCAATGAACCGCTTCACGCCCCATCCTCTCTTAACAAGATTTCCTTTTTCCTTTTTCACCATCTTATTCACTCCTCCTGATCATTCCCGGACTTTCGCCCTTGTTTATTTGATCATCGTGATCACATTCTCTTTCGAAATGATTGTTTCGTCTCTATTCTAAATGAATGCATCCACTTTGGGCAGAGTAAAATCTTTTGATTTCGGGTAATATCTTTAGTTTTTCCCAGTAAAAATCTTCAGGCACCGCGGAGCGTTTTTATTTCATAGGAGCACTTTCCTATGAAATGAAATAAAAATAATCCGTAAGGCCGGCTGTCTGGCCGGGCGGCCTTACGGATTGCTTATCTACTTATTAAAGTGCATTTAATTTTGACTCAATCATCTCTTTCGGTACCGCGCCCTGGATGGTGTCCACCGGCTGCCCGTCCTTGAAGATAATAAAAGTGGGTATGGACATGACCCGGTATTTTCCTGCTGTCTCCATACTGTTATCCACATTCAGCTTACCAACCTTCACCTTGCCGTTATACGCGTCCGCCAGCTTCTCCACCACCGGTCCCATCATTTTACAAGGGCCGCACCAGTCCGCATAAAAATCCACCAGTACCGGAATGTCCGATTTTAATACTTCCTGTTCAAAATTTTCATCATTAAATGTAAGTGCCATCTTCTGATCATCCTTTCTTCTTTTTCTTCGTAATTTTTGCTGTTTTGTCTAAAATCTTGTTTACTTCATTCATGGAATTCTTCATATCGCGTAACGACCGGTCGAGGCCTGGCTTGTTGTAGAGCATCTGGTTCACACGGTCCGACATGTTCCGCTTTGCTGCCATAGACATCACTTTACTTCTTTTTTTTAGCTTATGTATTACTGCCGCCTTTTATACAGGCAGCTTGCGGACTGCTGTTAATTTATGGATCGGATTGCCCATGGATGAGAATTTTTCCTCATATTCCGTCATGACATTTCCCTCATTTAATACGGGGTCATGATGCAGGTCGAAGGTGGATACTTTGAGGCACCATCCGGCTTCCGTCACTTCTTCCAATGAAAATTCAAATAAAACCCGGTTATCCGTTTTGAACTCCACAAGCCCCTCAGGCGCCAGGATCTGATCATACCGGGCGAAGAATTCCCGGCTGGTCAGCCTGCGTTTGGCATGTCTGTCTTTTGGCCATGGATCGGAAAAATTCAGATAGACACGGTCCACCTCACCCTTCGCAAATACTTCCGGAAGATATTCCGCTTCCATCCGGATGAATTTTACATTTGGCAGCTCCTCTTCCTGCTGCTTTTCCAGGGCTCTCAACAACACGCTGGAATATTTTTCTATTCCTATATAATTGATATCCGGGTGTTCCTTCGCCAGGGTCATGAGAAACCGGCCCTTACCCATACCGATCTCTATATGGATCTTATTCTGGTTCCCGAATATGTCCTGCCACTTTCCCTTCGCGCTTACCTCTTCGTGAACCACATATGGACTTTTTTGGATAATTTCCCTGGAACCTTTTATATTTCGTAATCTCAAATCTTAACACTTCCTTTATTCTTTACGTTATTTTACACTATTCTACTAAAAATTGAAAGACGTTTTTTGTTATATTCACTAATGTCAAAATATCAAAAAAGGAGTATGATAATAATGTTCTTAAGTAAGAAGTTACAACGCATTTGTTTTACTCATTTCATAAAGGAGGCTGCTACATGGAGCTGATCATCAATCAATTGTCTGAGATCGAAGCCGCATCGGTAAAAATTATCGAACATGCCACAGAACAGAAGAAAGAGATTTCCGAACACTTCAAACAGCTGACACGGGATTTTGACGAGCAGGTCGACCTGGACACACAGAAGCGGCTGTCGGATCTGAATATAAAGCTGACAAAGGAAAAAGAAGAGGAACTGGCCAAGTTAAAGGATGATACGGAAAAGCTGATGAGCGCTTTGGACAAAGCCTACGAAGACCATCACACGGAGCTGGCCAAATATGTAGTGAACCAAATCATAAAGGAGTAGCACTATGGGCAATATATTAACCTACGGCGGAATCGCAACTAAGATCCGCGCCATGCAGAAAAATTTAATAAAACCCGACGATTACCGGGAACTGGTTCTGCTTGGCAGTGTGCCCGAGGCTGTCAATTATCTCCGGTCAAAGCCCGCCTACCAGCGTCTGCTGGAATCCATTGATGAGGCGCATCTGCATCGGGGAGACGTGGAGGCTGTCCTGATCCGTTCCCTGTATAAGGACTTTTCCAAGCTTTACCGTTTCTCAGGGCTGAAGCAGCGTCATTTTCTGGATATGTATTTTCGCCAATATGATATCATTCTCATGAAATATTTTCTCCGGACGATTTTTAATCCTTCGGACGAGACGTGGAATCCGCAGATGGCGGGAGAATTTTTCCGTAAGCACTCCACGCTGGATTTGGAGAAGCTGGTCACCGCTAAGACGGTCGATGAATTCGTCAATGACCTTTCGGGTACCGAGTATCATAAGCCTTTGATGCATCTGTCACAGATGGAGCATCCCACCTTGTTTGACTACGAAATGACACTGGATTTGTTCTATTTCTCCTATCTCTGGAAGACCTATCATAAGATGTTCAAGGGAAAGGAATTAATGACACTTCGGGAAACTTATGGAAGTATGATCGATTTGTTGAATATCCAATGGATTTACCGGTCAAAGAAATATTACCGGATCACCAGCGCCGATATCTACGCCCTGCTCATACCGATTCGGTTCAAACTGAAACAGGTTCAGATTGCGCAGCTGGTGGAGGCGGCGGACATGAATGAATTCGACCATGTCCTGCAAACTACTTATTATGCGAAACGGGCGGATGAATTAAACGGGGCGCAGCTGGAATCCCTGTATAACAATCTGATCTATAAGATGCACCAGCTGGCGAAACGCCGGAACCCCTATTCCATCGCCTGTATCAACTCCTATCTCTTTGAAAAGGGACAGGAAATAGACAATCTGACCACAATACTGGAATCTATCCGCTATGGCTTACAGCCGGCTGATATCATGAAGTACATTATCATTTAAGTAAGAGGAGGTAACACCGGTGATAGTGAAAATGAAATTCATCACCATTACGGGCCCAAGAGCTTCCATCGACAGGGTCACGGACGAATACCTGGCCAAGTATGAAGTCCAACTGGAAAATGCCCTTTCGGAGCTGAAGACAGTGAAAGACCTGGGTCCATACGTCGAGGTGAACCCCTACAAGGACCTGATGAAAAAATCGGAAGAATATTTAAGTCTCATCGACTCCAAAAATCTGCAGCCCCAGCCGTCCATGAGCCTGGAGGAAGCGCAGGAAGTGATCACCCACATCGATGAGAAAATCACGGATCTGCAGGCCAGGCGGAACGCTGCTTCAGAAAACTGGAAAAATCTGCATACATCGCTGGATATGATCGAACCATTCCGGGAACTGACGTATAACGTCCACCAGTTATTGAATTTCCGGTTTGTAAAATACCGGTTTGGTAAAATCTCGCAGGAGTATTTCCAGAAATTTGAAAAATATGTCTACGAAAGTCTTGATACCATATTTTACAAATGCCATGTGGACCAGGATTACGTATGGGGCGTATACTTTGTGCCAGCCAAAATAAAGGAAAAAATAGACGCGGTCTATTCCTCCCTTCATTTTGAGCGTATCTTCCTCCCGGATGATTATCAGGGAACACCCGAAGAGGCTTATCAGGATATCCTCAGAAAGATCTCCGAATGCGAAAAAGAGATCGCTGATATCAACGAGCAGATCGGCGCGGAACTGAGCAAATCCAGACAGGAACTGGTCAGCGCTGCAGACAAGATCGCCCATGCCTTCAAAAACTTCGATATCCGTAAACTGGCCGCCTGTACCAGCGAAAAGGGGCAGGTATTCTTCATCCTCTGCGGCTGGATGTCGGAGAAGGATGCCTATGACTTTATCAGCGATGTGGAAAAGGATGATGAGCTCTTCGTACTGATCGAGGACGATCACAATGAGACGTTCAGCAAGCCTCCCACGAAGCTTAAGAACCCGAAAGTCTTTCGGCCATTTGAAATGTTTATTAAAATGTACGGTCTTCCCGTCTATGATGAGTTTGACCCTACCATATTCTTAGCGATTACTTACACATTCATCTTCGGCTGTATGTTCGGAGATGCGGGGCAGGGTATCCTGCTGGTGATCGGAGGGTTCCTTCTCTACAAATTCAAGAAGTCGAACCTGGCCGCCATCATCGGTACCGCCGGAATCTTCTCGACGATCTTCGGTGTCCTGTACGGCAGTTTCTTTGGTTTTGAGGATGTGATACCGGCTCTGTGGCTAAAGCCCATGGAACAGGTGATCACGCTCCCGATTGTCGGAACGCTCAATACCGTATTAGTATTGGCTGTCGCATTTGGTATGGCAATGATACTGATTGCCATGCTGATTAACATATATAACGGCATTAAGCAGCACAATGTCGGAAAAATATTTTTTGACAGCAATGGATTATCCGGTTTCATTTTCTACGGCGCTCTGGTTTTAACCGTAGTGCTCCTGATGACCGGAAACACATTACCCGCAGCAATCCTGCTGATCGTCATGTTTGTTCTGCCCCTGGTGCTGATTCTCTTCAAGGAGCCTCTTACGGCCCTGGTAACCAGACATGCGGAACTCATGCCGAAGGAAAAAGGGATGTTTCTCGTTCAGTCCGTTTTCGAACTGTTTGAAGTGGTCTTAAGTTATCTGACCAATACCATTTCATTCGTCCGTATCGGAGCTTTTGCTCTAAGCCACGCCGGTATGATGCAGGTCGTACTGATGTTAGCTCACGCGGAAAACGGGGGAAGTCCCAACTGGCCTGTAGTCGTGATCGGCAACCTGTTTGTTATGGGTATGGAAGGCCTGATCGTAGGAATCCATGTTCTGCGTCTGGAATACTACGAGATGTTCAGCCGGTTCTTCTCTGGAAGCGGCAGGGAATTTATTCCCTACACGGAAGTGAAATCTAAAAAATAATTATTTGAGGAGGAAATGTATTATGTCATTATTATTGAAGGTTGTTATCATTGCAGCACTGTTGTTAAGCATTATTATTCCTTTTGGAGCTTTCTTGCTTGGTGAAAAAAATAAGGGCCGTTTCAAAAAATCCCTCGGCATCAACGTGTTTTTCTTCTTTGGTACGATTGTCTGTGTCAGTATCGCCATGTTCGGAGGCCAGGCCTATGCGGCTGACGGTGCCGCAGCGGCATCCACCGCTTCCGGGCTTGGTTATCTGGCCGCTGCATTAGCCACGGGCCTTTCCTGTATCGGCGCCGGTATCGCCGTTGCATCTTCCGCAAGTGCAGCACTGGGTGCGATCAGCGAAGATTCCAGTATCCTGGGTAAATCCCTGATCTTCGTTGCTCTGGCAGAAGGAGTTGCTCTGTACGGCCTGATCGTATCTATCATGATCTTAGGAAAGCTGTAAGCTGTCATGAAGATGTTTCTGATCAGTGATAATGTGGACACCCAGACAGGTATGCGACTGGCAGGGGTGGATGGTGTCGTGGTTCATGAAAGGGCTGAGTTAAAAGCGGCTCTGGAAGGAGTCATAAAAGACAAAGAAATCGGCATCGTCCTGCTGACCGAAAAATTCGGCCGGGAATTCCCGGAGATCGTCGACGATATTAAGTTGAACCGGAAGCTCCCGCTTATCGTGGAAATACCTGACCGGCACGGAACCGGCCGTAAGCCAGACTTTATCACTGCCTACGTAAATGAGGCCATTGGGATTAAATTGTAATGAAAAGAAGGTGGGTCCTATGACAACAGAAGAAAAGCTTCAGCACTTTCAGGCTTCGGCCATGGAAGATGCGAGACAGCAAAGCCGGCAGATGCTGGATGATTACACGAAAGCCCTGGAAAAAGAGCTGGAAGAGCATAAGCAGGACAAATTACGGCAGGCGAAGCTTCAAATAGAGATGCAGACAGCTGATCTGGAACGTAATAAGAATAAAGAACTTTCCCGGGAGCAGCTTCATATTAAGAGAAAGTTGACAAGGCAACAAACTGCGTTGACCGATAAGCTCTTCGTGGAGATCGGCGATATGCTGACCAACTTCACCTCAACGCATGAATATAACGATATGCTGATACGGCAGATCCGGGAGGCTAAGGAATTCGCGAAAGACGATGAGATCATAATCTATATAGATCCTTCCGATTCCTCCCGCCTGGCAGGCCTTGAGATGGCTACGGGAGTCGGTCTTACCATCAGCCAGTATTCCTTTTTAGGCGGAACCCGCGCGGTGATCCCCTCGAAGAATATTCTGATCGACAATTCCTTCCAGACCAAGCTTGCGGAAGCCAAAGATGCATTCACATGGAGGTAAAGACAGGTGACAAGTAAAGGTGTTATATACGGAATCAACGGCCCGGTCGTCTATGTGAAGGGCCGGACTGAATTTAAAATGGCTGAGATGGTTTACGTCGGGAACGAGAGGCTTGTCGGTGAAGTAATCCGTCTATCCTCCGAGCGGACCACCATCCAGGTATATGAGGAGACCACCGGTGTCAAACCCGGCGAACCCGTGGTGGGAACCGGCGCGCCTATCTCAGTCACACTGGCGCCGGGTATTCTGGACAATATCTTTGACGGTATCGAGCGTCCGCTGGCCAAAATAGCGGAGCGTTCCGGCGCTTATATATCCCGCGGTATCAGCGTGGATTCCCTGGACGGCGAGAAGCTGTGGGATGCCCATATAACCGTCCACAAGGGCCAGGAGGTTCTGGGCGGTTCGATTATCTGCGAAGTCCAGGAGACCCACGCCATTGTACACAAATGTATGGTTCCTCCCAATATGGATGGAACGATTATCAGCGCAGTAACAGACGGTAAATATACCATTCACGATACCATCGCCGTGCTTCAGCTGGAGGACGGCACAGAGGTGAATCTAACCATGGTCCAGAAATGGCCGATCCGTGTACCCAGGCCGGTACATAAGCGTTTTCCTGCTTCCCGGCCCCTGATCACCGGCCAGCGTATCCTGGACACCCTGTTCCCCATCGCCAAGGGAGGGACCGCTGCCGTGCCCGGAGGGTTCGGCACAGGAAAAACCATGACCCAGCATCAGATCGCCAAATGGTCTGACGCCGACATTATTATCTATATCGGCTGCGGAGAGCGCGGAAATGAAATGACACAGGTACTGGAGGATTTCTCGAAGCTTGTGGACCCCCGTACCGGCAATAAACTGATGGCCCGTACCACTCTGATCGCCAACACATCCAATATGCCCGTGGCGGCCCGTGAAGCCAGTATCTACACCGGCATCACCCTGGCCGAATACTACCGGGACATGGGATATGATGTGGCTATCATGGCGGATTCCACTTCCCGTTGGGCGGAGGCTCTTCGTGAGCTGTCCGGCCGCCTGGAGGAGATGCCCGCCGAGGAAGGTTTCCCGGCTTATCTGGCTTCCCGGCTCTCGGAGTTCTACGAGCGTGCCGGCATGATGCACAATATGAACGGTACGGAAGGCAGCGTATCCATAATCGGCGCTGTATCGCCCCAGGGCGGTGACTTCTCCGAGCCCGTAACCCAGAATACGAAGCGTTTCGTCCGCTGCTTCTGGGGTCTGGATAAATCCCTGGCCTACGCCAGACATTTCCCTGCCATACACTGGCTTACCAGCTACAGTGAGTACCTGCAGGATCTGGCTCCCTGGTATAAGGACAATGTTTCACCCAACTTCGTGGACTACCGGAACCAGCTGATGGCGATCCTGAACCAGGAGAGCTCCCTGATGGAAATCGTGAAGCTGATCGGCAGCGACGTCCTCCCGGACGACCAGAAGCTGGTATTGGAGATCGCCAGAGTCATCCGCCTGGGCTTCCTGCAGCAGAACGCCTTCCACCAGGAAGATACCTGCGTACCCATGGAAAAGCAGTTCCGGATGATGGAGATCATTCTCTACCTCTACCGCAAGTGCAGATCGCTGATCACGATGGGAATGCCCATCTCCGTACTGCGGGAGGAAAATATATTTGAAAAAATCATCTCTGTCAAATATGATATCGCCAATGATGAGATGTATAAATTTGATGAATATGAAAAAGATATCGATGCTTTCTATAACCGTGTTATGGAAAAGAATGCGTAAGGAGGCCTGAAGCGGCATGTCTATCGAATATTTAGGTTTAAGTGAGATTAATGGCCCTCTGATCGCTCTGGAAGGTGTAAAAAACGCCGCCTACGAGGAAATCGTAGAATTAACGGTTGAGGGCAAAGAAAAGAAATTAGGGCGTATTGTGGAAGTCTACGACGACAAAGCCGTTATCCAGGTGTTCGCCGGCTCGGAAAATATGTCCTTACACAATACCCATACAAAACTGACCGGGCATCCCATGGAAATCTCCCTGTCCCCGAAAATGCTGGGACGTACCTTTGATGGTCTGGGACGCCCCATAGACCGGCTGGGCAGAATCGTCTCCGATATTAAGCGGAACGTCAACGGCCTGCCCCTGAATCCGGTAACCCGTGAATATCCCAGGAACTACATCCGTACCGGTATCTCCGCCATCGACGGCCTGACTACCCTGATCCGGGGCCAGAAGCTGCCGATCTTCTCCGGGAACGGCCTTCCCCACAATGAGCTGGCCGCCCAGATCGTGCGCCAGGCTTCTCTGGGAGACGCCGAAGCGGATAAAAACTTCGCCATCGTATTCGCCGCCATGGGCGTCAAGTACGATGTAGCCGATTTCTTCCGCAGGACCTTCCAGGAAAGCGGGGCGTCAGATCACGTGGTCATGTTCTTAAACCTGGCCAACGACCCGGTGGTGGAACGGCTGATCACACCCAAAGTAGCTTTAACTGTGGCCGAATATCTGGCCTTTGACTGCAACATGCATGTGCTGGTCATCTTAACGGATATGACCTCCTTCGCGGAGGCCATGCGTGAGGTCTCCTCCTCCAAGGGCGAGATCCCTTCCAGAAAGGGTTATCCCGGCTACCTGTACAGCGAACTGGCCACCATCTATGAACGCGCCGGTATCGTGGAGGGCGTAAACGGTTCTGTCACGCAGATCCCGATTCTGACCATGCCCAACGATGACATCACGCACCCGATCCCCGACCTGACCGGATACATTACCGAAGGCCAGATCGTGCTGGACCGGAACCTGCACGGCCAGTCCGTGTATCCGCCGATCAATATCCTTCCTTCCCTGTCCCGTCTGATGAAGGACGGTATCGGTGAAGGGTTCACCAGGGCCGACCATCAGGATGTAGCCAATCAGCTGTTCTCCTGTTACGCAAAAGTGGGAGACGCCAGAGCCCTGGCCTCCGTTATCGGGGAAGACGAACTGTCCCCTCTGGATAAAAAATATCTGGAATTCGGGAAAGCCTTCGAGTTAGAATTCCTGGGCCAGAGAGCCGACGAAAACCGTACCATCGAAACGACACTGGACATCGGCTGGCACCTGCTGCGTATGCTGCCCAGGGAAGAGCTGGACCGTATCGATACAAAGGTACTGGATGTATATTATAATAAAGAAGAATCTGAGCTGCCTTCCGAAGAGGACAGCACAGATGGACCTTCCAACGCAGAATAAGAGGTGATTTCATGGATCCCAGAACATTTCCCACAAAAGGAAATCTGATGTTAGCGAAAAACTCCCTGGTACTTTCCAGGCAGGGTTTCGACCTGATGGACAAAAAACGGAATATTCTGATACGGGAAATCATGAATCTGATCGATCAGGCAAAGGAAATCCAGACCCAGATCGATTCCACCTTCACAGCGGCTTATATCGCCCTCCAGAAGGCTAATATCGAGATGGGGATCCATTACGTCTACGATCTGGCCGGGACTATCCCCATCGAGTCCTCCATCGAGATCAAGTCCCGAAGTGTCATGGGGACAGAAATCCCCCTGGTCCGGTACGAAAGCCAGACCAATGCTCCGGCCTACGATTTCATGTCCACCAAGGAGTCATTAGATAAAGCCAAAACCTGTTTTGAAAAAGTGAAGGACCTGACGATTCAGCTGGCCATGATTGAAAACGCCGCCTACCGGCTGGCAGCCAATATCAAGAAAACCCAAAAACGCGCCAACGCGCTGAAGAATATTACGATCCCCCACTATACGGAGCTGGTCACATCGATCACCAACGCTCTGGAAGAAAAGGAACGGGAAGAATTCACCCGTCTGAAAGTAATAAAACGGATGCAGTCCAAATAAAACAGAAGATACAAAGAAACGCCGTATGATGCGATACCGCTTCCTACGGCGTTTCTTTTATCTATATCAACTATATCAAATCTCCTATCCCACACCCCCTCTTTATCCCGCACAATCCCTGCCCCCCATAAGCGCTATAAATCCTCTCATCCCTTCCCCCCATATTTCTCCCGTCCGGATTCCGGCTAATCGAACCCACCTCCTGCAATCTGCATAAAATTCTTTCTTAGCAGTCTAATAACCTATATCCTATAACCACCAATAAATCCCTCATTTATTATCATACAATGACCCCCTTACCGGTCCGTTATCAGACAATTTTCGACATTTCGGACCATCGTTCAGACGATAAAAAAGTCAATACTTTTTTCAACATATTTTTTAAAAAACGTCGATTTATGAGGATTAAACAAAACCTCTGTTCGTTTTTTATCCACTCACATTCGCTCGATTTATGTGATTTAATGTGGATAATGTGCATAACTTAGTGTATAACTCGATTTCATCTACTTTTTTCGAGTTTTCAATGTGGATAACTTTTTCCATAACACCCCCTTTTTATGTTAAGTACTATCGACGAAATTTGACATTTTTGTGCAAAATGCATACTCTCCTCCTTGTCAACACCAAAGCCCAATGTACTTAATAAAGTACACTTTCATTTTGCTACCATCCCCGAATCCCAACCTATAAACTCACTCTAAATTATAATAA
This sequence comes from Diplocloster hominis, assembly GCF_032380655.1. Lineage (NCBI taxonomy): Bacteria > Bacillati > Bacillota > Clostridia > Lachnospirales > Lachnospiraceae > Diplocloster > Diplocloster hominis. The sequence goes on from NZ_JAWDIY010000001.1 coordinate 384,698, forward strand.
GCCCGAATCTGTGAAAATCAATCTGCGTAAATGTTACCTGAAAAGGGCTAGCACAAAAATCTTAAAATCCCCAGGGCCAGGAACGGTTCTTCCTCTGGTTTGGGATGCCCTTTGCCTCAGGCGGCGCTGACCGGCCCGAATCCTGGGCTGCCAAAGGCACTGGGGGGCCGTTTGTTTCACCCTGGACGAGCATAGGGCGGCTGAGCAGCAGCTTGGTGAGAAAGAAGCCCCAGATTCAGGATGCGGGGCGGCCTTCACGGCCGACACGCAAGGGCCACTGAACCGGGAACGCATCATGCGTTCCTGGTGAATTGGCCCGGTTCCTGAATCTGGGGCTTCTTTCTCACCTAGCTGCTGCCAGCGCAAGCCCTCCGCTCGTCCAGGGTGACACAAACGGCCCCCCAGTGCCTTTGGCAGCCCAGGATTCGGGCCGGTCAGCGCCGCCTGAGGCAAAGGGCATACCCAAACCAGAGGAAGAACCGTTCCTGGCCCGTTCCCAGCCCGCTTAAAGCCTAAAAAAAGACCTCTGCATCCGCAGAGGTCCTAACTTTACTAATTCAGATAACTAACAGCCTTAACCGGTGACCGGTAATTGTAGTTCGATACTTTGATCCCGCCCTGAGGGGTACTGGCGTGGACTACCTGGCCATTTCCGATATACAGTGCCACATGATTGATGCTTCCCCCGTTAGAGTAGAACAACAGGTCTCCAGGCTGGATAGAATCCATAGAAATCTCTCTTCCGCCTGCTGCCTGGGATCTGGAATCTCTCGGGATTCCCACCCCGTTATTCGCGAATACCGCCATGGTGAATCCGGAACAATCCGCCCCGTCTGTCAGGCTGGTGCCGCCGGCTACATAGGGATGACCCACTACGCTGAGTGCTGTATTGATGATAGCCGCTCTGCTGCCGGATGCTTCTCCACCTGAGGAAGGCACTGCGCTTTCCTCTGACTTGGAACTCTTCGACTGGGAATTCGCATCCGCCTGTCTCGCAGCGTTTTGTGCCGCCTGCTTGGCTGCCTCTTCTTTTTCCAGTCTGGCCTGCTCTTCCTCTGTCGATTCTGCCTGTACAAAATCTGTTCTGATATCTACATATTCACTGGATACGAATCCGACTACGTCGGCGTCTAAGGATACCTTAACCCAGCCGTCCAGCTCTTCCACTACGTCCAGTTCTTCATCGATGGGTACCAGCGTCAGGATCGTGGATTCCGTGTTCATCTCCTGGCGTACATAAAGGGTGGTGGTATTTACCTTCGCTACCCTGTGGCCAACCTGCTTGGCCAGTTCTTCGCCCGCTTCCCCCGTAACTACGTATTCTCCTTTTACATATCCGGTAACGGTGCCTGAGGTGATCTGATACCAGTCTCCCTCTGAGCCCTGAACGGTAGCTGCCGAATTATTATATAATTTACCGAGAATCTGGCCTTCTTCACTGGCGCTGTCTCGAATGTTCACGTAATTATCTACCTGCGCTATGGCGATGTCCGAATATTCAGACTTTACGGTGGGGACCAGATATTCCTTTATCTGGGCGTCCACATTTGGATTCGTGGTTTCTGCTTCTGTAAGTATTGTGCCGATTCCTGCTGTGACTCCTGCTGTTCCCGCTGCCGCGCTCATAGTCATTCCGCTGAATGTGATCGCGCCGACCAGACAGCCTGTTGCAATTCTCAGGTACTTGCTTTTCATGTGAATCCTCCGAACTATTAGTTATTTCAGATATATTATTAATTATTACAAATTTGTTACAAATGTTAAATCCAGTATACTGCAAGCACAGAGCCTTGTCAATACACTGGATAAATTTAACATTTTGTTCAGAATTCACATTTTGTTAATATTTAAGGGCCTTTAAGGGCTTATTTCAGGGTCAGTAAATACTTTTGAACGGAGGTTACCGCGTTCGCCCCATCAGATACCGCCGTAACAATTTGCCGTAACATTTTCGTTCGCACATCCCCGGCCGCAAACACGCCCGGAATATTCGTAAGGCCTTCTTCCCCTGCGATCAGATATTTCCCTTCATCCATCTCCACCGGATGTTCAAATTCATCGGAATTCGGAAGGATTCCCACCGCAATAAAAATGCCGTCTACCGCAAGCTCGCTGGCCTCGCCGGTTTTCTTATTATGAAGCTTCAGTTTTTCTACCTGCTGCCCCCCGCTGATCTCATCCACAACCGTATCCCAGACCATTTCCACATTATCCAGTTCGAATAGATTATGCTGCAGTATGTTTGCCGCACGCAGCTCATCCCTGCGGTGGATTACATATACCTTTTTGCAGATTCGGGCCAGAAAGATCGCGTCCTCCACGGCTACGTCCCCGCCGCCGGCCACCGCTACCGTTTTACCGCGGAAAAACGCGCCGTCGCAGGTCGCACAGTAGGAAACGCCCATACCTGACAGTTCTTCTTCCCCCGGTACACCCAGCTTCCTGTGACGGGCACCGGTGGCGATAATGACTGCTTTCGCTTCGTAGGTTTCCTGATCCGTGATCACTTTCTTAACCGCGCCGTCATCCACCAGCCTGCGCACTTGTGCCTCGGCAAATACCGCACCCAGTTCATCCGCATGCTCCCGGAACTTGGTTCCCATTTCAAATCCATTGATCCCTTTTAAGCCGGGATAGTTATCCACTTCGTAAGTATTCAGCACCTGGCCGCCGCTGGCATAGTTTTTCTCCATTACCAGTGTATCCAGTTTCGCCCGCTGGGCATAGATCGCGGCGGACAGTCCGGCCGGCCCGCTTCCTATTATAATAAGATCATATATATGTCCCATATCGCTGTACTCCTTTTCTTCCATTTTTTCTGGAGATCGATCCGCTCTCTCCCTATTATTTTAGCAGTTATATACCAAATCTATTCCGCTCAACAATTAGTATTCCCCTGTTTAAGAAAAAATCCGCCGATCCTATGTAAACCTCGACGGATTTTAACTATTGAGCCGGAACAGATCTGATATGGACATGTCCCACTTCTATAAATAAACTGTTCTTTTAGTAATTTTCAACTTTTCTTTCAAAATATGCGCGGGGATGGGAACATACCGGGCAAATCTCAGGAGCTTCCTCTGCCATATGTACATAACCGCAGTTTCTGCATTTCCATCCCAGAGGAGCATCGGTCTTGAAGGTCTTGTCTGCCTTATAGCTGTCTAATAACTTCAGGTAACGTTTTTCATGGGCAGCTTCCACACGGGCAACGCCTTCGAACTTAACCGCAAGCTCTTCAAAGCCCTCTTCTCTGGCTTCTCTGGCCATACGGGCATACATATCGGTCCACTCGTAGTTTTCTCCCTCAGCCGCGCTTAAAAGATTCTCATCTACACTGCCGATTCCGTAAAGCTCCTTGAACCACATTTTTGCATGTTCTTTTTCCTGATCCGCTGTCTCCAGGTACAGAGCCGCCATCTGCTCAAATCCCGCTTTCTTCGCTGCGGAAGCGAAATATGTATACTTGTTTCTTGCCATCGATTCTCCGGCAAATGCGTCTGCCAAATTTTGGGCTGTCTTTGTTCCATCGTACTTTGACATGTGTTTCTCCTCCTTCGTTTCCAACATGGACGTTAGGCGCCTGTTGAATAAATAAGGGCAGGCATTATCCCTTTGCCTGCCCCGTTATGAATGCCTATGTTTTATTATCCTATTATGCGAAGTATCTGTCAAGTAAACCTTTGAAAGCTTTACCGTGACGGGCCTCGTCTCTGGCCATTTCATGAACAGTATCATGGATCGCGTCCAGATTAGCAGCTTTCGCGCGTTTTGCCAGGTCGAATTTACCAGCGGTAGCGCCGTTCTCAGCTTCTACACGCATCTCCAGGTTTTTCTTGGTGCTGGCGGTAACTACTTCACCTAAAAGCTCTGCAAATTTTGCAGCATGCTCTGCTTCTTCGTAAGCAGCTTTTTCATAGTAAAGGCCTACTTCCGGATATCCTTCTCTGTGAGCTACTCTCGCCATAGCCAGGTACATACCTACTTCGGAACATTCGCCCTCAAAATTCATTCTCAGGTCTTTGATAATATCTTCGCTGACACCCTGAGCTACTCCAACTACGTGCTCAGCTGCCCACTGCATCTCGCCGGACTGCTCGATGAATTTCTCAGCAGGTGCTTTACAGATCGGACAGAACTCCGGTGCAGAATCTCCCTCATGAACATAACCACATACAGAACATACAAATTTTTTCATCTTACTTATCTCCTTTTCTTTTTTTATATTTTATTTTTTAATAGTAGTAACGATTACTGATATTAATTTACCACATGTTTCCATTTTCGTCAATAGGTTTTCAAAATTTTTTTTAAGATTTTTTTATACAATCACCACAGACTCCATAGAAATATGCCATATGCCCCTTGATCTCACCGTCAAAATTCTGACCGGCAATCACATTGATATGATCGATGCTTTCCATCTTAAGATCCAGGACGTTCTGGCACTCTGTGCATATAAAGTGATAATGCGGTTCCGTATTACCATCGAAGCGGTCCGGGCCATCCCCTACCGAAAGCTTCAGCACTTCTCCCATATCTACCAGCAGAGACAGATTCCTGTAAACCGTTCCGAGACTGATGTTCGGATACAGTGCTCTCATATTCGCATATATCATATCAGCAGTAGGGTGGTCATAGCGATTGGATAGAAACTCTTTAATCGATTCCCTCTGACGGCTGTATTTTAGAGCTGACAAAAGCATTCTCCTTTCTCAAATAATAATAATTATTACTGTTTTTATTATAATCAGTTCGATCGCTTCTGTCAACATTTAATTTTTATAAATTTAGATTGCTGTGCAGAGAGGGGACTGGCATCTTTCGGCAGTCCCCTCCCAAAAGGCTTTGACCTAAACTTTTGGTTGCTTTTTTTGCGGAATGCGTGTAATGTAGTATTTAATACTATGTTACGCATTAACCAGAACACCATCAGGAGGTATTGTTATGAAGTTACATATAAAAGATCCCGGCAGTGCAGTCACACATTTCATTGGAGTCCTGTTGGCTCTCATCGGAGCCGTCCCCCTTCTGATGAAAGCATCCCAACGCCCTGATCGGGTTTATCTGATTTCAATGGCTATTTTTATGCTGAGTATGGTCCTGTTATATGCAGCCAGCACCACCTATCACTCCCTGGATCTGTCGGCACGCGCCAACCGGACCCTGCGGAAAATAGACCATATGATGATCTTTATACTCATCGCCGGTACTTATACTCCCATCTGCCTGATCGTCCTTCAGGGAACTACGGGTTACTGGCTTCTGGCCGTCGTTTGGGGTATCGCCCTTGGCGGGATCATCATTAAAGCCTGCTGGATCACCTGCCCGAAATGGTTTTCTTCTATATTATATATAGCCATGGGCTGGGTCTGTGTCCTGGCTTTTGCCAAAATTGTCCGCGCTCTGCCAACCGCTGCCTTTGTCTGGCTTCTGGCTGGAGGCATCATTTATACAGTGGGCGGAATTATCTACGCGTTAAAATTAAAAATATTTAACTCGCGGCATAAGAATTTCGGGTCCCATGAAATCTTTCACCTGTTCGTCATGGCCGGCAGTGTCTGCCATTATATTGTCATGTATTATGTACTGCAGCTATAAAGGCCGCTGCAGATAACACTGCTTTCAAATCTATGCAGATACCAGGAATTTTATGCAATAATTAACTTTGTTCAAACTTACAACCAAAATAACAATTATAATTGCAGCCAGAATTACAAACATAATTACAGCCAGATAATACAAAACATAATTACAAACATTCTATAAAGCACATGTCTCAGGAATGTGATACGTTCAGCCACAAGGGGATAATTGTACTGTCTCCAGATATAAAGCAAGACCTTTGAATCCGAATTACAGCTAGCGCTTTCCGATTCAAAGGTCCTATTATATTCTGATCCCCAATGGACGGACTTTTTACTTCTGCTAAGTAACATCCACGGTTCTTCTTTATTTCTTACTCGTCTCTCCTGTCTCTTTTGTCTCTCCTGCCTCTCCAGACTTACCCGGAGTTATGCACTGCGCATATTTGATCAGATCCATCTTTTTTTTACGATTCATCCTTTTGATCAGCGCCTCTCTGGACATGGCCTCTTCTTTTGTATCAAAAGTCTCCAGATGAACCAACGTGACAGGGCCCCGGCTTCTGGTATATTTCGCACCTCTGCCGCTGTTGTGATCCGCGATCCTTTTTTCGATATTGTTTGTCCAGCCGGTGTACAAGCTGCCGTCTTTACATTTGACTATATACGTATAATTCATAGCTGCTCCATATGTAAAGCGCACATACTAAAAACGAAGTATGCACGCCGTCTATTTTAAGCAATCGACCAAACAGTATATTACCCATAATAGAACGAGAAACGGAAAGTAAAGTATATTCGATTGCGTGATGTGCTGCTCGTTCCGTAATCCGTCGATTAATATATTATACTCCACTTTCCGGTTTTTGTGTATGGATTTTTCAATTACTCAAGATAGTTCATAGGATCTACAGGCGCACCATCCTTACGCATTTCAAAAAAGAGATTGCTTCCTTCTACGCTGTAATACTTCGTAGGCTCGCTGATATAACCGATAATCTCTCCTTCTTTTACATTGCTGCCCTCTTCTACCGGCACTTCTTTTAACTGTCCGTAGATGGCTTCAAAGCCATTGCCAAGATCTACGGTCACTGTGGTTCCGGTCTCTTCGCTGACAACTACGGATGTGACGGTTCCGGGTGCGGCTGAAAATACCTGTGAATTTACATCGCCCTGTATAATCAGTGCGGGGTTATATTTATACTGATCCAGTGTGGAAAAATAAATGCTTTTATCCATGCTATAGTCCATCAGTACATTTCCTGTTACCGGCCACGCGATCTTATCTTCCTCGCTAAAGCTGGGACTGGGATTCACTTTGGCATTTGTCTGCGCCGCAGGTTCTTCTTCCTCCGGTTCCTGTTCCGTTTCCTCTGCTTCGGCTACCGTCTCTTCCGCCTCGGGGGTGGGAGTCGGTGTTGCCTCAGGTATTACTTCCTCATTTACAACGTGGTTGGTTGCCGCTTCAGCGGTATCAGGTGCCGGTGTCTGCTGTGCCAGCTGTTCCTCTGCCGTATCACTTAAATCAACCAGATCCTGCGTATCATCTTTTGATCTGTTTCCGGCCCAATACATACCAACTAATGCAACGGCAGCTACGAAACACAGACTCAAGGTTACAACTGTCGCCCGTGATTTCAGAAAATTTACTGCCTTCTTTCTCCTCATAATCATCACCTCGCATATATCTTTGCCGGATTCCGGAAAAGATATACTTATTTAGGCAGATTACTGAGGGAATTCCTGGCTGATTTCCCTTATTTTTTCAAATATAATTATGGCTTATTTGGTACCATCGTAGGCCTTGACTTCGATCCCCGGATAGAAGTAGGCCAGAATTTCCTGATATCCTTTTCCTTCTTTGGCCAGCTCGTTGGCCTGATACTGGCTGACTCCCAGTCCATGTCCCAATCCTTTGGTAGTAATCCTGATCTCATCGCCGGTCATGCCAAAGGACAGGCAGCTGGAATTCAGATCAAACAGCGTCCGGAACTCTTCGCCGGACATGGTCACATTACCTATCTGTAATTGGCTTACATATTCCGCACTGTCAGTGCCTGCGATCTGAATCTGTGACAGCAGATCATCTTCTGTGACTTCCATCTGCGGATATTTCTCCCGCATCCGGTCCAGGATCTCGTCCGGCCTGTAGGTACGGATCTCCAGAAACTGTTTTGATTCCAGATCCTTCGGGCATTCCACGCTGGCCAGATAGGGATACTGATCACTGCCCAAAGCCTCCGCTGCGCTCCTGGTCTTACCGGCGCTGACAGCGTGAAAGGACGCTTCGATCAGTCCTCCCTGCCAGATGGCTACCTGTCCCGCCGTAGACTGGACCAGCGTTTTCAGCCTGTCATAGTTTTCTGTGAAATTTTCAAATCCCCACAGCTTTTCAAGGTCGTCTGTACCCGCCGACGCCGACGGATCTTTTCCCTCCCCGATTTCTTTATAAACTTCTGTTCTGGCTATGACCGCCTGAGTCTTAATGGCCTCGTCTTCATATGTCATAGGAATCTGTTTCGCGACAATATGCATGACCCTGTCCTCCATATCGATACCGTCCGTGCCCCCATGCTCCCCTGCCTGGCTCTCAGTCCGTCCCTCATTCCGGGTTTGGTCCCGGACCTTTGGCGCTGTGACAGAACTCTCATCCCTCCCAGAGATAAAGAGGGTCAATACATAAGGCAGCAGCAGTATTACAACCGCCACTGCCGCTAAATTCTTTAATTTTTCTTTCAAAGGATCACCGCGTATACTTTGTCCTTATATCTATATGCGCAGAGTAAGGATTCCATTCTCACCATATTATTTTTTCCTGTCTTTGCACTTAGCAATCACATATTTCAAAACCGTGCACCATGGCCTGTTGCTGGGTCTGTTAGATATATGCCTAAAGCTCTACAATTAGAACAAAGCCCTTAACGTCTGTTTGATCATACCAGCGCTAAGGGCTTTGTTCTATTTAATTACAGCTATATATTATCGATCAAGCGTCGTCCCCCATAGGGATCTGCTACCCTTCCGTCACGATCTGCACCTTATCCAAATGCCAGATCTCATCCACATACTGCTGTATCGTACGGTCTGAAGTAAATTTCCCGCAGCTGGCGGTGTTCAGAATAGCCATCTTCGCCCAGCGCTTCTCATCCCGGTAAGCCGCCTCCACCTGCCTGTGCGCCTCCGCGTAAGGTTTGAAGTCTTTGAGGATGAAATACGTGTCGGCCCGTTCCGAACTCTTGGTGTTCAGCAGCGAATCATAGATATCCCGGAACATTTCCATGTCGCCGTTTGCGTATGTCCCGTTGATCAGCTGCATCAGCACTTTCCGGATATCCTGGTCATTGTTGAAGATATCCATAGGATAATAGCCGCCGTTCTTTTCATACTGAATCACTTCATCGGACCGGAGACCGAAGATAAAGGCATTCTCCTCTCCCACTTCTTCCACAATCTCCACATTGGCCCCGTCCATGGTGCCCAGGGTGATGGCCCCGTTCAGCATGAATTTCATATTGCTGGTACCGGAAGCTTCCTTGGATGCGGTGGAGATCTGCTCGCTGACATCCGCGGCCGCGAAGATCATCTCCGCGTTGGAGACACGGTAATCCTCGATAAAGACCACTTTGATCTTTCCATTGATTGAGGTGTCGTTATTAATCACATCAGCCACGGCGTTGATCAGCTTGATGGTCAGCTTCGCCCTCCGGTAGCCGGCCGCTGCCTTGGCCCCGAAGATAAAGGTTCTGGGATAGAAGTCCATATCCGGATGCTCTTTGATCTGGTTATACAGATACATGACATGCAGGATATTCAGCAGCTGCCGCTTATATTCGTGCAGGCGCTTCACCTGTACGTCAAAGATGGATCTGGGGTCCACTTCAATGCCGTTGTGCTCGTATATATATTTGGCCAGGCGCAGTTTGTTCTGGTATTTGATATTCATGAATTCCTGCTGGGCCTTTTCATCATCCGCATAGACCTTAAGCCTTGAGATCTGCGGCAGATCGGTGATCCACTCTTTGCCGATGTGGTCCGTTACCCAGGACGCCAGCAGCTGATTGCCGTGCAGAAGGAATCTTCTCTGGGTAATTCCGTTGGTTTTATTGTTGAATTTCCATGGCATCATCTCATAGAAATCTTTCAGCTCCTGGTTTTTCAGGATCTCCGTGTGCAGCTTCGCCACACCGTTGACTGAATAGCCGGAAGCGATGGCCAGATGCGCCATTTTTACCTGACCATCGTAGATAATGGCCATTTTCTTGATCTTTTCCTGATTACCGGGATATTTCTGCTGGATTTCCATGATAAATCTGCGGTTAATTTCCTCGATAATCTGGTAGATTCTGGGCAGTAACTTGGAGAACAGCTCAATGGGCCACTTTTCCAGTGCTTCCGCCATAATCGTATGGTTGGTGTAGGCACATGTCTTGGTGGTAATCTCCCACGCCTCATCCCATTCCAGGCCTTCTTCATCCATCAGGATACGCATCAGCTCAGCGATGGCCACGGTGGGATGGGTGTCATTCAGCTGGAACGTCACTTTTTCATAAAATTTGTGGATGTCGCTGTGTTTCTTTTTATATTTTTCAATAGCCGCCTGCACACTGGCCGATATAAAGAAGTACTGCTGTTTCAGCCTCAGCTCTTTTCCGGCGTAGTGGTTGTCGTTGGGGTACAATACCTCCACGATGGTCTTTGCCAGGTTCTCCTGCTCCACCGCCTGATGGTATTCACCCTTATCGAATTTGTCCAGCTGGAAATTGTTGATCGCTTCCGCGTCCCAGATCCGCAGCGTATTTACCACATGATTGTTATAGCCGACGATTGGCATATCAAAGGGGATCGCCAATACGGACTGGTAATTTTCCTGGATGAATTTCATTTTGCCGTTTGGCTCCATCTCCACACGCACATAGCCGCCGAATTTCACTTCCTTGGCATACTCGGGCCTGCGAAGCTCAAAGGGATATCCATCTTTCAGCCACTGATCCGGCACCTCTATCTGGTAGCCATTTTCAATCTTCTGCTTGAACATTCCGTAACGGTAGCGGATTCCGCATCCATACGCCGAGTAGCCCAGGGTCGCCAGGGAGTCCAGGAAACAGGCCGCCAGACGGCCCAGACCGCCGTTGCCGAGGGCTGGGTCGGGTTCCTGGTCCTCGATCGCATTCAGGTCGAATCCCAGCTCTTCCAGAGCTTCCCGCACCTGGTCGTAGGCCATCAGGTTCAGCAGGTTGTTGCCAAGGGCCCGGCCCATCAGGAATTCCATGGACATATAGTATACAGTCTTTGGGTCTTCCTGCTCATAGGTCTTCTGTGTGGCCAGCCAGTCATCGATGATGACGTCTTTTACCGCATAGGACACTGCCTGAAATACCTGCTGGGGTGTGGCCTCCTCCAGGGTTCTGCGGTAGAGCGTTTTTACATTATCTTTTACACTCTTCTTAAAAGTTTCTTTATTAAACATTTGATTGGTCAATAATCATTACCTCCTTGTTTTGGCAGAAGTTTACTGTTTCTCCACTCCGAACAATACCTTCTCCCCATTGATATTCCACTCTTTGGTATATCCTAGTACCGTCTCCTGGCTCAGGGATACAGCCAGTACTTCTGATTTTATCTCATCGGCGTGTTCTGTCATAAGCTCTGCGATTTTTACATTCTGTTCGTAAGTAACACTGATCTTATCGGTCACTTCGAATCCGGCTTCTTTTCTCATGGTCTGGATTTTGCTGATGATCTCACGGATGAAGCCTTCTTCCAGCAGTTCCGGTGTCAGGTTTGTATCCAGAACTACTGTCACATCGCCGTCCTGCTCCGATACATAGCCTTCCATCTGCGCCGTGTCGATCAAAAGGTCCTCTTTCAATAATACGACTTCCTGACCGTTAATATTCAATTTCAGACTGCCGCTTTCATTTAATTCATCCATGGCGGCATTCCCATCCACATCGGCAAGCGCCTGCTTAATGCCTCCTAATAGCTTACCGTACTTAGGTCCAACCGTTTTTAACTGCGGTTTGAAGCTGTAGGAAGTAAAGCTTCTGACGTCCTGCGTAAAGCTTAATTTTTTTACATTCAGCTCATCTTCGATGATCTCCTGGTAGAACTCAGGCAGGGTAAAGGAAGCCTTGATAAACATCTGTCCTATGGGCTGGCGGTTCTTGATATTGGCGGAATTACGGCAGGCACGGCCCATAACCACCACTTTTAACACCGCGTCCATGTTGTTTTCCAGCTCTTTATCGATCCATGCTTCCTTCGCCTTGGGAAAATCGCATAGGTGTACGCTTTCCGGCGCGGCCGGATCAATATTGCATACAAGATTCCGGTAGATATCCTCCGTCATAAAAGGAATCATAGGCGCAGCGGCCTTTGACACGGTTACCAGCGCGGTATACAGGGTCATATAGGCGTTGATCTTATCCTGCTCCATTCCCTTGGCCCAGAATCTCTCCCGGCTTCTCCTGACATACCAGTTGCTCATATCGTCCACGAATTCCTGCAGTGCTCTGGCTGCTTCCGGAATCCGGTAATTGGACAGATTGTCATCCACTGTCTGCACCAGTGTGTTCAGTTTGGACAATAGCCACTTATCCATAACCGGCAGCTTCTCATATTCCAGTTTATATTTTGTGGCGTCGAACTGGTCGATGTTGGCATACAGCACGAAGAACGCATACGTGTTCCACAGCGTACCCATGAACTTTCTCTGGCCTTCGGTTACCGCTTTTCCATGGAAGCGGTTCGGCAGCCAGGGCGCGCTGTTGATATAGAAATACCAGCGGATCGCATCCGCCCCGTAGGTATTGAGGGCGTCAAAGGGGTCCACCGCGTTTCCTTTGGATTTACTCATCTTCTGTCCGTTTTCATCCTGGACATGTCCCAGAACGATCACGTTCTTATAGGGCGCTTTGTTAAAGATCAGCGTGGAGATCGCCAGCAGGGAATAGAACCAGCCTCTGGTCTGATCCACCGCTTCTGATATGAAGTCCGCGGGGAACTGCTGCTCGAACAGCTCCTTATTTTCAAACGGATAGTGGTGCTGTGCAAAAGGCATGGCTCCGGAGTCAAACCAGCAGTCGATCACTTCCGGTACCCGGTGCATTTCCTTCCCGCATTTGGGACAGCGGATGGTTACGTTGTCGATGAACGGACGGTGGAGCTCGATATCATCCGGACAGTTCCCGGACATTTCTTTTAATTCTTCGATGCTGCCGATGGAGTGCATATGGCCGCATTCACATTCCCAGATATTTAAGGGTGTCCCCCAGTAACGGTTCCGGCTGATGCCCCAGTCCTGTACATTCTCCAGCCAATCCCCAAACCGGCCTTTCCCGATGCTTTCCGGAATCCAGTTGATGGTATTGTTGTTCCGGATCAGGTCCTCTTTCACATCCGTCATCTTGATGAACCAGGACTCTCTGGCATAATAGATCAGAGGGGTGTCACATCTCCAGCAGTGAGGATAGCTGTGCTCAAAACTGGGCGCGGAAAACAGAAGGCCTCTGTCTTCCAGATCCTTTAATACCAGCGGGTCGGCTTTTTTACAGAAAGTTCCCTCCCAGGGAGTCTCCTTCGTCATCTCGCCTTTGCTGTCCACCAGTTGAACGAAGGGAAGATCATATTTTCTCCCTACGTTGGAGTCATCTTCACCAAACGCCGGAGCAATATGGACGATACCCGTACCATCGGTCAGAGTGACATAATTATCACAGGTAACATAGTACGCTTTCTTATTGGGCTTGACAAACGGGAAGAGAGGCTCATATTCCTTATACTCCAGGTCCTTCCCCACGTAGGTTTCCAGTACTTCCACATCGCCTTCCAGCACGGTGTCTGTCAGTGCCTGGGCCAGATAATAGACTTCGCCGTTATTTTTCACCTTTACATAAGTCTCGGACGGGTTTACACATAACGCCACGTTGGACGGCAGCGTCCACGGTGTGGTGGTCCAGGCCAGGATATACGCATCCTCACCTTTTACCCGGAACTTTGCGATGGCGGATTTTTCTTTGACATCCTTATATCCTTGTGCCACCTCGTGGCTGGACAGCGGAGTCCCGCAGCGGGGGCAATAGGGCACGATCTTAAAGCCTTTATATAACAGGCCTTTCTCCCAGATCTGCTTCAAAGCCCACCACTCAGATTCGATATAGTCATTGTGATAGGTTACATAAGGATGCTCCATATCCGCCCAGAAACCTACCGTAGCGGAGAAATCCTCCCACATGCCCTTATATTTCCAGACACTTTCCTTGCAGTGGCCGATAAAAGGCTCCAGGCCATATTCCTCGATCTGCTCCTTTCCATCCAGTCCCAGCTGTTTTTCCACTTCCAGCTCCACCGGCAGTCCATGTGTATCCCAGCCTGCCTTCCGGGGAACCATGTGTCCTTTCATTGTCTGGAAACGGGGAATCATATCTTTGATCACACGTGTCAGCACGTGTCCGATATGGGGTTTTCCATTAGCTGTCGGCGGTCCGTCATAGAATGTATAAGTATCACATCCTTTTCTGTCTTCCATGCTCTTCTCAAAGATGTGATGATCTGCCCAAAATTTTTCTGTCTTTTTCTCCCGTTCCACAAAATTCAGGTCGGTTGATACTTTGTCGTACAATATTATTCCCTCCTTAAGTAATATGAATAAGAGTTTCGCTTGCGGAACTCTCCGCCTGCGGCGGGCCGCGCAAGCGGCATCTTCCTTTCCGCCGCTGTGCGATCCCCGCGGAGCGTTTAATATTTCATAGGAGCACTTTCCTATGAAATAAAAAAGGCCTTCCTCCTGCGAACAGGACGAAGGTCTTGACTCCGTTGTACCACCTATCACCGCATACCATCATACGCGTTCCCGGTAACGGCGGGATGCCGTCAGTCCCTACTGACCGCCGGGCGGTTTTCAGGCTGAAACTCAGGAGTGATCTTCTGAATATCCCGACTGGCACCGGGCTTACACCATCCCCGGCTCGCTGCTGCGTTTGGAATATCTTACTGTCTCCGTCTGCGTTTTTTCTTATGATATGTGTAGCTGTGCGTTAACATATTATAAGTCCGGAAACCGCATTCTGTCAAGGGAAACGATTTGAAACAAGAATTTTCAGCGGATACTGAACCGCTGCAAGAGAAGGCTTTGCTCCAACGCTAACCCAATCAGCCGATCTGCTTCGTCAGCCATGAACAATGGGATGTTCAGCACATCATCATCCAGTTTCAAATTATCAAGAGAAAACCGAACACGGAGCTTCACTTGATCTGGGAACAGTTCCTTGAACTTCTTGAGACTCTTGCTGGTGGTATTGGTCTCGGATTTGACCTCTACAGGAAAAATATCATTTTCGCGCTGAATGAGGAAGTCTACCTCATAAGGAGGATTGCTTTGTGTCCAGTACCGGGGAACCACTTCAAACTGTGTGATTAATGCCTGAAGCACAAAGTTCTCGGTTAATGCCCCCTTGAACTCCGTAAAGAGGCGGTTGCCTTCTCCAAAGGCTGTAGGTGCCAGCTGCGCCAGACGGCGGAGCAGCCCCACATCCACAAGATAAATCTTAAAAGCGGAAAGGTCATCGTAGGCAGCTACAGGAAGGCCGGGAGCAGAGCTGCGGTAGATTTTATGCACCAGACGGGCATCCACCAGCCACTGCAGAGCGTCTTCGTATTCACGGGCTCTTGCCCCTTCTTTGACCACTTTATAGATAAACTTTTTGTTCTCCCTCGCCAGCTGGGACGGTATGGACTTCCAAATCATCGAAATTTTCGGGAACTCATTGATATTCGGGTGCTTTGCAAAGTCGCGCTCATATGCACCAATGATCCCGGACAGGGCTTCCTGCATGGCAGAAACATCTCGTGCCTCCGTCCACATCAGAACAGATTCTGGCATACCTCCGGTCACATAGTACATTTTGAGCTTTTCATAGAGGGGGTTGAAGAAGGCATCGGGAATTGGCCCAATCGTGTCTACCGATTCCAAATATTTTGCCAGGTTTTCATCACCATTGGCCAGCAGGAACTCTGTAAAAGTCATAGGGTCGATTTGCATGAAGTTGACCTTGCCCACGGGGAAAGAGGACGGTTTCGCCAGGGCAATGCCCAACAGAGAACCAGCACAGGCAATGTGATACTGCGGCGCATTCTCGCAGAAATACTTCATGGAATTGATAACCTTGGGACTATCCTGTACTTCGTCAAATATGATAAGGGTCTTTTCCGGTACGATCTTTTGACCACTGGCCA
The DNA here is from genome assembly GCF_032380655.1 of Diplocloster hominis. Lineage (NCBI taxonomy): Bacteria > Bacillati > Bacillota > Clostridia > Lachnospirales > Lachnospiraceae > Diplocloster > Diplocloster hominis. The sequence continues at coordinate 400,516 of NZ_JAWDIY010000001.1, forward strand.
GCATCAGATTCTGCAAGATCCGGTCTACATCCTTAGTAGTTTCAAAGAACTGTTTATATTCCTCGTTCTCGTCAAAGTTGAAGTAAGCCGTATTTTCATAATAGTGTCTGCCGAACTCTTTGAGAATCCAGGTCTTACCTACCTGCCGCACACCTTTCAGAATCAGAGGCTTGCGGTAGGGAGAATTCTTCCAGTCCAGCAGATTTTTCAAAATCAATCGTTCCATAGATACACTCCTTCACACTTTTATTGAAGTTTCTGTGTATAGTAATCACATTTTTATTATATGCTGGGTTTGTCCAAAACACAACCCTTATTATAAAATTAGCTGTCAGTATTCGATTTCTTAACCCCTAGAGATGTCGTTACAAGCTCCAGCGGGATACCTTGCGTTATTAAGAACTTGCCGAATAGGCCGATGTGTTGGAATATGAAATAATATAGATGGAAGGATTTTTTTGCATTTTCCCGATAGACGGAAAATATTATTCTGATGGCGCTGCTGTTGTTCCGAGATATACCAGCAGAGGCTGGAAAGCTGGAGGATAGACGCTATAAGTCCGCAGAAAATCTGCTTGAGAGCATTGAAAGAAAGAAAACTGAATTGGATTCCAGACACCCTTTGACGGAGGGAGAGGCGGAATACCATGTGCACACAATTTGGGGGCGATGGAGAATTTATTTGCAGGGTATGTGAATACAAGGTTGGATAGTATCTGGCAATGTTGGAAGGACAGGATTTCCGGGAATTGGAACTGCTTTTGCAGCAGCTCCGATTCCCGGATTTTTTTGTAATATAGGTTTGGACACGGCATTATAGAGCAGTTACCTCTCCCTTCTGGTTCCTCTCCGTCCGCAGCTTCGGGTGCTTCTATTGATTTCAACGACTTAATTTGTGATCTGTAATTAGTTGCTTAGTTTTTTTCGTTTCCATATGTATATAATGGTTCCTCCTGATATAGCAATCATCAGACTGTTTAAGAGGTAATTGAATCCGTCGCCAGTAGGCGGCGCTTGAATATTTTCCCTGGATGTTTCCTCAGCGGATGGGGTACCCTCTGATTTGTTTTCCTCTGTTTTGTTTTCCTCTATTTTGTTTTCCTCCGTTTTGGTACCGCCGGGTTCCTTTTTTTCCGTTTTGAGACTGTCTATGGCTTTTTGTAAATCGGATAAGGCCTGATCGGCTTGCTGCTGGGTGGTTTGGGGATTATCCAGCCTGTCCTTGGCAACGGCTATAGCATTCTGGAAGGTTGTCCAGCTGTCATCGGTATATCCGTCGTTTTTCTTATCCTTGTTGGCCTGGTATAGCTGTAACAACCTGTCTTTTTTAACGGGTTCTGCCTGCAGGCATTTAACTGCTGAAACCAGATTATTATAGGCCGTATCTACTTGCTCCTGACTGGCCTTTGGATCTTCCAAAATTTCTTTCGCTTTTTTTAGCGCATTCTGGAAAGTTGTCCAGCTTGAGGCTGTGTAATTGTTGTTGTTTTTATCTTTATTCGTCTGATAAAGGTCGTTCAGATTTTTAACTGTTACCAGTTCTTCGATCGCTTTGAATAAGAGATCTGCTTTTTCATTTGTCTCTTCTTGTGTGCTGTACTCATTTTGCAAGGCCGCTTTCGCATCTGCTAACACGTTCTGCAGACAGTCCCAGCTTCCCGCAGTATAGATGTTCTCGGTAATTTTTTCTGCATTTTTTACTAATTGTAGCAGCGTTTTTGTATTTACCGCTTCGGCCGGCACGTGGTAAAAAGCTAAGATGGGTTCATCCCTTTGATTGAATATCGTGGGGGACGGTTTTACCGACGCCAGCCCATCTACTTTTACCGCGCCGGAAAATTCCCGGCTCACTGTCAGTTTGACGTGACAGCCGTCGATCTGCGTGCTTATTATAGGTACAGCACCGCTGTCGTCTTGTATGGTAAAATCTGTAACGGCTCGGTTTGACTTTAACCCGTCGTCCGCATAACGAAAGGTCAGAAGAACCGTGCGGTCTTTGATAATACCGTGGCTGAGGCTCGGCTGTTCCCAGGAAATCTCCTTTTTGTATGCCAGAGCCAGCGCTGCCTGCGCCATACGTTTTGCCAAAATAACATTACTGTTGGCGCTGTTATGGATTCCATCGCTCAGTCTTAATCCTGATGTGGATATCACTGCTGTGTTCGGGATATATATTTCGCTTTCCGGATCACCCAACTGGCGCTGTATTTCTTTCATCTGATACCAGAGCGATGCCGGCGGATGTCTTTGATCCCGGTCCGCATGGCTATTGAGCTGTGCTGTTATCACGGTCAGACCGGGGTTATTGAAATCAGCACGTAAATCCTCGACCATCCGGGTAAAACGTGCCGGGTAAGCGTCCACATTTTCCTGAGGTATAGAACCGTCGGTTGTGGACAGTGTTTCGGCCTCCCCCTGATACCAAAAGATACCTTTCGCTCTCCGGTCATTGGAATCGAAGCAGTTTAAAATACGTTCATAATAGGGTTTCCCTTTTAGCCAGTCCGATATACTGCTGCCTCCCACCGCAACCTGTAAGATGCCGACCGGCACATTCTCAGCACGGCTGATTTCTTTCGCAAATGTCAGGCCCGGAGCGTGGTTTTCCGGAGACTGTACCTCCCCAATCGGCTGGGACGCCTGACACCAGGTCCCGCTTGCCCACCGGTATAGGTTTACACCTTCCATGGAGGGATCGTCCGCCGCGCTTTTTATTTCCTCATCAGGCAGGTAACGGCCGTAGCCCGCTGCGTTGCTCTGTCCGGCGATAATCCATAAGTCCCCTACTCCTACCCGAACCGGCGAACTTTGGAATATGGTCGTTTCATTATTTTTTCCGGATACCTGTATTTGATACAGTCCGGCGGGGACTCTTTGTATTTCCGCCTGAAATGTCCCTTCGGAAATATCAGCTTGCACTGGTTCAAAACCCGCTACTTTTTCACCCGCAGTGTCCAGCAACGTAATCTCCACATCGGCGGACTGATTTCCCACGAGTTTCCCTCTGATTGGAATCGCAGCGGTTCCATCTTCTTCTCTCTGGATGATCTGATCGCTCTTGGGCGTTTCTATTTCAACTCTGATACCATTTATTTCCGCTAATTTTTTGATATCTCCATCGGACAAGGCCTGATCGTATACTTTCAAATCATCTATAGCGCCTTTAAACATATGGCCCTCGAAAGGCGCAGTTGCCTGTGTGTTCCATCCTCCTCCGATTAACAGGGGCACGTTCCATTGGTCTGCCGGACCCCCTGAGATGGTCTCAGTCTTTACCGGATCGCCATTTAAATACAGAATCTGCGTAGTTCCGTCATTGGTTACCGCGACATGCTGCCACTGGCCGAAAGTTACCGTGCCCGGGTTGGCAGCCGTCCAGCCTGTGTTGGATATCTGGGCTTCTAACGCGCCATTATTTCTGATATACAGCGATAAATCCTTTTCGTCAACTACCGGAGTACGGGATCGACAGATAATTCTGCTTAAACCGTTTGGATTCGGGTCCAGTTTTACCCAGGCGGCAATGGTGGTTTTTCCGCTGGTAACCTGGTAGTCCGTGCCGAGATTAATATAATTGGTGCTGCCGTCAAACTGCAGCGCCTTACCCTGATCATCCTTCCCTTGCACCAGAACAGGTGAATTTCCCTGCACTGCAAATGTCCGGCTGTCTGCGGCATTTGTCACGGAGCCGTTTTCTAAGTGATCCATATTAAAATCTAAAATCGGCTCATTTTCTTCCGGTGGTTCCTCAGCCTGCGCAAGCATACCGCTGGTACAGAAACATACGATAATAATCACCGCCAGTGTCCATCTACACTTTTTCCACATAAAATCTCCCTCCCGCTTTTTCATCAGCTATGTTCCTCAATACTTTTGATCTATTTTAGTATAGCAAACCTGGATTTTTTAATATTTAGAATTTTTTTGGTTCTATTGTGTACTTTTTTTACAAAAAGACCTTTGATCTATTACAGTTACAGGCTGAATTAAAACCTCGTATGATTTTACAGGTTCTGGTCATACTAGAGGGAAAGTTGTCATTTTTTAGAATGGTACGGTATTTCTTTCGTCCGGCTCCGTTGGGTTTCCGATCCGTTTCCTAATTGATGATAGGAATCACGGCCCTTGGTTGCTTTTCCCATATTCATCCTTATTTGTAATCTTGCTATCTGTCATAAAATGACATATAATGTAAATATTACAAAATTGTTAATTAAGGAGTTTATTTTATTATGAAATATAGATTACGATCCCTATTTGCAATGGGGCTTTCTGTCCTGCTCTCTTTTTCCATTGTTCTGACAGCGTCTGCCACGGAAGCGGCCACCCCTGATCCCTCTGCAGCCGCAGATGCCGCTGCTTCTGAGGATACCGGTGCTTCCAATGACTTAAGCGGCCAGGGAACATCCGGTTCAGGGGACATCTCCTGGCCTCAGGGGCCGGATATTCAGGGAGAATCCGGCGTTGTCATAGAGGCGTCCACCGGTACCGTATTATATGACAAAAATATGCATGACCAGCACTACCCGGCCAGCATAACGAAAATACTGACTGTTCTTCTGGCTCTGGAGAACTGTTCCCTGGACGAGATGGTGACCGTCCCATATGAGGCGGCCCATATGCCGGAGAAGGGCTCCCATATCGCGCTGGATGCCGATGAGCAGCTTACGATGAAAGACTGTCTCTATGCCATGATGCTGGCTTCCGCCAATGACGCCGCCTATGCGGTAGCGATCCATTTAGGCGGCACGATCGAAAACTTTGCCGACATGATGAACCGGCGCGCGCAGGAACTGGGATGTACCGATTCCCATTTTACGAACTGCAACGGACTCTTTGATGAAAATCACGTATCCAGCGCTTATGACATGGCGCTGATCACCAGAGAGGCGTTAAAGCACGAAACATTCCGGGAGGTATCCGGTACTGTATTCTATGAGATCCCGCCCAGTGACACACAGCCTGACCTGATACCTATGTACAACCATCACAAAATGCTGACCAGTTCTAAATATCACTATGACGGCGCATTCTCCGGAAAAACCGGGTATACCAATATAGCCAGAAATACTCTGGTAACCTGCGCTTCCCGGGGCGGCATGGAACTGATCTGCGTGACTATGAAAACCGAAGGCAGGCAGGTGTATGTAGATACGGCATCCCTGTTAGATTTTGGTTTTGAGCATTTTCAAAGAATAAATATAGCCCAGAACGAATCTGTCTACAGCCAGTCATCCGTTTACCAGGAGTCCTCTCTGATTAAAGACAAATCCATGCTCCATATCTCACAGGATGGGTATGTCATAATTCCAAACGAGGCTTCTTTTTCAGATCTGACCGAAGAACTGGTCTACGGACCCGCCAAATACGAAGATTCCTCCGTCGGTCTTCTCAGCTTCCGGTACGGTGACCGTTTCGTCGGCTCAGCCAGCCTGGAATTGACCGCCCCGTCACTCCCCAGCTATACATTCCAGTCTGTCAGCGCCTCCGTCTCTTCGGAAAGCGGCACCAGCAGCACTGCACCTTCCCCGGAACCGGAGAAAAAAAGCGCAGGAAAAACAGCGGTCTATATAATAGCCGCCGTCATCCTTTTCCTTGCTCTCCTTTTCGCCATATGGGTCTGCGTAGTCAAATGGCAGCGGTGCAAACGGCTGCGTGCGCGATGCAAATGGAAAAAAGAATTTTATTCTAATTTAGAAGATCTGGACGATTAAATCCGTATCCTTTACAACTCTACTACCTTATGCTGGTTCCTGGCTTTTTCCGCCGCGAAGCACATCACATGGGCCTGCAGGCTCTGGGCTGCCGTCGTCTTATTCTGAGCGGTTTTGTCCGCCTGCACCGCGTGCACAAAATCCCGGATCAGATAGAAATCACCGCCACCGTGATTGTAGCTGTTTTTCACTTTCGGCATCTCCACCGTGATATGAACGGGATCAGGAGCCCCGAACACCTGATAGATGATCTCATTTTTCTCCATATCTCCGATCAGCTCGCCCCTGGTACCCATTATTTTTAATGTCCGGTTACAGTCCTGCGTGAACGCGGTCATTACAAAACTGGCCGTGGCGGTGTTCTCAAACTCCAGGTTTACCACCTGATGGTCCACCACGTTATTGTCACAGTGGTAGACACAGCGGCCGTAGGGACCTGACTCCAGAGCTTCCAGAATCCCTTTTCTGGTGCCGTCCGTCGTGATCGCGCTCACAAAGCCATCCCTTTCTGCCCGTGGATGTTCCAGATAAAAGCGCGGCGCATAATAAGGACAGACGGCAGCCGCAGGACATCCGTCCAGGCACCGCATGGGCGCTTTTTGAGGAGCGCATTCTGGTTTGAAATGTGTCAGGCTGCCAAAGGAGGACACCCTGGTGCAGCGAGAATCCATAAGCCAGGATATAATATCCATATCGTGACAGCTCTTCTGCAGCAGCATCGGGCTTGTGGTCTCACTGTTGTTCCAGTTGCCCCGAACGAAGCTGTGGGCCTGATGCCAGTAACCTACATTCTCGATCTGCTGCATACACAGCATCCGGCCCAGTACCCCTTCGTCCAGCAGCTGCTTGATTTTCGAGTAAAAGGGGGTGTACCGGAGCACATGGCAGACACTGAGCACCAGCCCGCTTCCAGAGGCCGCTTGTTCGATCTGGCGGCACTCGGCTTCCGTGTTCGCCATCGGTTTTTCCAGAAGAACATGGTATCCCATGGTGAGGGCCTGGACCGCCGGCTTTGTGTGCATATCGTCCAGTGTGCAGACCAGGCAGGCGTCGGCAAATTTAGGCTGGTCCAGAAGCTGTTCCCAGCTCTCACAGGCATGTTCTGCGGCGATTCCGTACTCTTCCACAAACTGTTCCCGCCGTGCCCGGTCCGGCTCGGCCACTCCCACGATCTGAAATTCTTCGGGGCATTCCCTGGCGTAATGGGCATAGATATTGCCGCGGGCGCCCGCTCCTAATAAAATTGCTGTTATTTTTTTCATGTTTACCTCCATATACGCACATCTATGTCACTTTGTCTGCAGCTGTCTGCGCAGATCAGAATAGGACGTCTCCACCAGTCCCATGTTCCAGGAGCTGTCGCTCTTCTTTTTTCCGCCGTACCAAAGCTTCAGCTTATCGCCCGGTTCATCCAGCAGAAAGGATGCCCGGTAGATACAGAAGTCATCCCATGCGCCTTCCGGCCCCGGGTCCAGCACAGCATCCCTGTAGGTTTCCCAGTTCTGTCCCGGGTCCTTGCGGGCGTAGAACAGACTGCAGTAGTCGCAGTTTGTACCGTCCGGATACGCAGGATAGAACGCGTGCAGTACCTCGGTGGCCGGGTCTCTCCACACACTGATATGCCAGATCTGGTGGCCAGGCTGTACCAGGTCATCACATGTGGATTCCTCTCCCCAGAGCAGTCCGTCCAAAGAGGTACGGCTGCGCACCTTATTGTTCTGGTTTTCAAATCCTGTATTCCCGGAATCCACATACCACATCTGCCAGCTGCCGTCCTTCCTCTGCTGAACCGCCGGTGACAATATGCTGTACATCTGGTCGGGGTCTTCCAGTACGACCTGCGGCCCTTCCCAGTGGCTCCCGTCCCGGGAGCGCAGAAGCTTTACCCAGGATCTTCTGATGTCATCTGCCTCCACATAGTACAGACGCAGTTCCTTAAGCTTTGGTTCATAGCACAGTTCCACATCACAGTTATGGCCTACGGCCGGGCGCGGCACCAGCGGATTGGTGACACCCGCAGGCGCCTGCCAGGAACGTCCGTCGCGGGATACCAGTACCGACGGATCTTCATATCCTCCGTCGTTGAAGGGATAAGGGGTCATGGCCATCCAATATTCATATCCCTGAAAGCCGCCGGGAAAATATAATACCGATGGGTGGGTCGTCTGGTTTGAACCGTCATAAGACGGGATTAATTCGGGTGTAATTGCATTTTTCAGTATTGCCATAGAAAAACCTCCTTGCAGTTTCTTGTGAATCAAGCTTATTCCTATTCAAGCGCATTCAGGAACTCTGTAAAATCCCGCTGGGCCAATCCGATATGCCAGGAGGAATCATCCTGTTTTTTAGCGCCGTACCATACCTTCAGCGTGTTTCCTTCCATCAGCATGGAGGACCGGTAGATGCAGTAGTCATCCCATGTGCCGCTGTTGCCGGGTTTTAAGATAGGTTTGCTGAAGAATTCCCATTTGCTCCCTGTACGGTTTACCGCGAAGAACAATTTGCAGGAATCACAGTCCGTACCATTGGGATAAGCCGGGAACACCGCATAATAGCTGCCGCTGGCCGCATCGTAGTGAACGTCGATATGCCAGATCTGGTACCCGGGCTGGACAAAATCCGTACAGGTCGTCGCTCCCGACCAGGAGATTCCGTCTGAGGAAGTACGGTATTTTACCGTATTGCTCTGGTTGTTCCAACCTGTATTTCCCGCATCCACATACCACATCATATAGGTGCCGTCCGGCAGAATCTCAATGGACGGGGACAGCATACTGTATTTTTTAATCAGATCCTTTAACACGGTCACAGGAGCAGACCAGTTCACACCGTCGGTGGTACGGATCATTTTTATCCTGGAGCTGATGATGTCATCGGCATCCACGTAATACATGCGCAATTCATCGGCATTCGGTACATAGACCAGATCAACGTCACAGTTATGGCCCTTGCTGGGCGTATCGATCAGCGGATTGGTTACTCCCTGGGGTACTTCCCAGTTAATTCCGTCATTGGACGCCACGATGGAAGGATTCTCCAATGCCCCGTTGTTAAATGGATACGGGGTCATAGCCATCCAATAGGTATAGCCGTTCCAGGGCTGGTCAAACCGGACTACGGAAGGATGGGTCGGCTGGCCGGTTCCCTCATAGGTAGGAATATTCTGAGGCGCGGCTGCGTTCTGCAGCGGTTCATAGCTGCTTAGATCCGTGACTTTTTCTAAGGTAACGTCATCCAGATAACCGTCGCCGGAACCGCTGTTCTGCCGGTAACCGAATATCGTCGCGTTATGGTTGGACTCCCCTGTGTGGAATGTGACTGTGATTTGTCTGTATTGCGTATCTGTAGTGGTGGAAAAAACTTCGCTCCCTCCAAAGTTTTTCACTCCCAATGTCATCACGGAACCCGCATTTGCTACTTTTACCCAGGCGCGCAGCACATATTTACTGTTGGGCTCTACGGAAATATTCTGCTCATAGCTGCTGTTCTTTGCAAGCTTAGCGGCATAGTTTCCGGAGTGCTGGTTCTGGTTTACGACGGAAGCGCTGTTGTAGGGCCCCCACGGGTAAGCGGCTCCGCTCTCGAATCCCGCATTATCCACCAGGTTCGGCGTGGTACTGCGCGTATATAATATACTGTCCACATCGATATAGGTGTCCTGTGAAGAAGCATTCTTCTGTCCCTTGCACACAATACGCAGCGTATGTTCCCCAGGCGTCAGGTCCACCGCGCGGAACAGAACCTGCTGGTAAATATTCCGGTCATTGTAGCAATCCACGGTTTCCTTCAAAACACCGTCCAGGTAGACTTCCGCCATTCCATAGTTGACATCCTTCTGGCCCATCCATGCCACCGAGGTTCCTTTGAACGAAATGGCAGCTGCGGCTCCCGCGCTGTTCGTGTAATGGGAGTCACCGGAATAGCCGCCGGTACATGCGGTGTCATAGGTCCAGCTCCCCTGATAAGCGATTTTCTCATCATTATCATTAATCTGCAGCTGAACGCCCTGATCCGGCGTCGCATAATCGCTCTCATGGGCCCCGATATCCGGCTGTCCATGGTATAGCGCATTGCCCCAGAAATCCTGATCTTTGTTTCCGGACATTGCCGCGCCTGCATTGATGCAGGGTGAGGCTGCAGTCAGCTGATAGCCGGACAGCCGGCCGGCGCTCAAAAAGTCTATGCCCGTTCCCCCGGTACCCGGAGATACCAGCATGGGATCAGCTATCAAGTTACCCGATCCGCCGGGCTTGTTGCCGTTTCCATAAAAGCAGTTGTTTGTAAAGACGGCGTTCCCCGGATTATAAGCACCGGTTCCCAGATTATAGAATATATTGTTGGTGTATCTTACATTGCTGCCCGCCGACGCGAAATGGCTGTCCTGAATTTCCGTGGAAAGGCCCTCGCCTATATAAAATGTATTGTTATAAGCGTTGACATGAAGTTTGGAATTACTGGAGAACATAAACAACCGGCTCCGGTCATTCTGGCTGATATTGTAGCGCACTACCGTGTTTACAGCGTCTCCCATATCCAGGAAGAATCCGCCTTCGTTATCGTGGCTGTAATTGTATTCAAATGTTACATTTTCACACTTAATATCCGCATCGAAGGCCATACCGTCATTATTGCCGGGCTGGAACCGGTGGGTATTATACACTTCATTATAACGGAATACGGAGTTTTTGCAGAACGCGCCCCAGATGCCGGCGTAACAGCCGTATTGGGCGCTGCTGCCGGCTCCCCCGTTGGCAGCTCCGTCACACACATTGTATTCTATCACCGCACCGTCCACATTTTTGGCCACAATCCCGTCGCCCTTCACATTCCGGACTGTATTATTGGCGATATATACATTCGTGGAATAACCAAAGGCCGCGTCCCACACATTCCGGTCCTCATTATAGGTGTAGGTGGTAATACCTCCTTTGCACAGATCATGCACGTAATTGCCTTCTACCCGCACATCATTGTACTTGGAGGAAGAACCGTATCCGGTGATGCTGATTCCCCCGAAGAGGCATTCCACGTCACTGTTGGTATCTTTGGAAGGGATATTGAACACTTCACAATTTTTTATGTAAATATGCTCGATGGTACCCTGGTTTTTATTTTCCACCCAGATACCGGTGCGGCGGTCGTTATTGTGGGTCACACTGCTGCTGATACGCAGGTTGTTGATTTCCCAATACCCCTGGTTAATCAGGGATACCACTTTCTTATCCGCTTCCCCTCCGAGAATCAGCGGTTTTTCCCCCTGTCCGTACAGATCCAGCTGAATAGGTGCTCCCGCGCTGCCAGATCCTTTGGGCGCGAGCCCGCCGTTCCAGGTGCATCCGGCTTTTAACAGTATCCGGTCGCCCGGCTGGAAAACTGTGCTGTTGACTTTGTCAAGGGTTTTCCAGGCTTCAGCCTCGGATAAGCCTGTGTTCGCATCATTGCCGGCCGCCTCGTCTACATAATAGACAGCGGGGCCAGCAGAGGCCGCTTCCTCCTGTGGTGCTGTTTCTGTGTCATCATCTGCAAAAGATACGGAATTGAAGGATATACATAGACAAACCGTTAATAGTAAAGCGAACATTTTTCTTAAATGATTCATAGTAACCTCCCCGTTTTCTTTCAATCTTCTGTTAACCCTTCACCGCGCCGGCCGTCAGGCTTTTGATAAATACCTTAGAGCAGGCACAGAATAAAAGTATGGTAGGCAGCACGGAAACCACGATGGCTGAGAACATGCCGTTGCGGTCCATGGAATAAGTGCCTTTAAACTGGCCCAGCAGGGCCGGAATCGTCATTTTGCTTTTGCTGGTAAGCAGCAAGGACGCGAAATAAAACTCATTCCAATTGTTCAGAAACGCCAAAATGGCGCCGGTGGCGATACCCGGCTTCGCCAGCGGGAATATGATACGCCAGAATGTCTGGGAATAACTGCATCCGTCAATCTGGGCAGCCTCCTCCATTTCCCGCGGAATGGTCAGGAAATAGCTTCGGATAACAAAATAAGTGATCGCGATATTCAGGCCGCTGTATACAAAGATAACCGCCGTGCGGGTGTCCTGTAAGTTGAATGAACTCATCATCCGGTATATCGGAAAACTGATGGAGATCGAAGGCACATACAGGGTCGACGCGAACATTAACGTCACCAGCCCCTTTCCCCGGAAATTCATTCTCGCGGAGACATAAGCCGCCATCGTAACCGCCAACGTGCTGACAGCCGTTGACAGTGTAGTTATAAACAGCGAATTCGCAAAATAGGCCCCGATATTTAATTTCGTGAATATAGAAATATAGCCGTCAAACTTCCACGGGTGCGGCAGCCCCAGTCCCCCCGGTACCTCTTTGAAGGATGAGATAAACACCCATATAAGAGGATAAAGGGATACCACCAGCACAAGGAACATGACCGTATAGCATAGGATCGTCCCGGCTGCCCCATGGCGGTGCATATTTTTATTTAATTTATACTTTTTGTTCATCTCTTCCGCTCCCTTACAAATCTGATTCCCCGGTGCGCAGCAGTTTATTGATACTGAGCACAAGTACAAGACCTATAATGACCTGGATCACGCCCGCGGCATTCCCCAGCGCAAAGTTCAGTTTTGTACTGCCCATGGATGTCTGATAAACATATAGGCTCAGACTGTAAGTAGCGCCGTCCGGCCCCCCTTTTGTCAGCAGGAACAGTTCATTATAGAGCAGCAATCCATAATTACACGCCAGTACCAGCACCGTACCGATCATAGGCCGAAGCAGCGGCAGCGTAATCCTCCAGTCGGTCTGGAAGTCGGAGGCGCCGTCGATCCGGGCCGCCTCGTACAGTTCCTGCGGGATCGCCGAGATCTGCGACATCAGCAGCAGGCAGTTGGTCCCTCCGAACAGAATGTAGGAAAAAGTGACGCCCCAGAACGCTGTTCCCGGTTTTGCCAAAATGTTCAGCGGCAGGTCCGGGTCAACCAGGTGTACCAAATCCGTAATCAAACCGTTGGCCGGATCATACAGATTCAGAAAAATCAAACCGATGGCTGCTGTGGAAATAATATTTGGTATTAAAAAGGCATTGCGGGTCAGCGCCCAGCCTTTTCGCTTTTTGCTTAAAACCAAAGCCACCAGAATCGAAAACGGCACCTGAATGACTGCAGTAAGCCCGATCCATTTCAGGGAATTGATAAGAGCCGTAATGAAATGGGTATCTTTTGTAAACAGGCGGATAAAGTTATCAAATAAATGATTCCAGCCCAGGAATTCCGGATGCAGAAGGTTCTTGTAATTCCACTCGCTAAAGGAGCTTCCAAATATGTTCAGCAGCGGATAGGCATAGATTGCAAAAAACAAAAACATCCCCGGCAGCAAAAAAGCAAATATAAATAAGCTCCTGCGCCAGTTTTTCTTTTTGCGCGTATTAAGCACGGCAGACTCCCTCCTTTGATACGGGTCAGATTGATAGCAGCAGGGCTTGAGCCCAAGCCCCGCTGCTATTCTGCCAAGACTAATTCAACGTTTCATCCAGTTCCTTCACGATCTGATCTGCTGTCTTACTTCCATCGTGCATGGCCGCATACTTTCCGCCGATTTCCATTTCCACATCACTGCCCCACAGGGAGCTCATGGCGCAGGTCTGATAATCTGCCTGGGCACACTGCTTGCAGGCTTCGGCTAACTTGCGCACTACCGGATCGGCGCTTTCGTCATTGATATACTGATCATAATCCAGCCCCAGATAAGCGGGCATCGCCAGCACTTCGGTGAAAATGCGTTCGGACACTTCAGGGCTGCACATGTATTTCACAAACTCCACGGCTGCCTCCTTCTGTGCGTCGCTTAACTGATCACTGATCACGTAACCGCAGGAAGCGGACATGATTGCCGCATGTTTTCCGTTCTCACTGGTCGGGAACACGGCCGGTTTCACCACTGCGGGATCGATCTTAAGGCCGTCGCCCACGAAGCTGCTGGCCTCCCACACGCCGTTGAACAGCATCGCCGCGTCACCGTTTAAGAAGTCGTCCCGGTAAGATTCCGAGTCAGCCGCGCCGAAATAGGCGGTGTCGATCTGGCTGAGTGCATGTTTCTCTACAAAATCAACCGTATTCTTAAACGCGTCATTGTCAAAAGTGGTGAGAGGGGTATTGATGAAATCCCGTCCCTCCTGGGTACCCAGAAGATGCGCCATGAACATAATATTGGTAGGCCATCCCTGATTCAGCGATACCGGTGTCTTAACGTCGGGAGATGCTTTTAATTTGTCAAACGCTGCTACAAAATCATCCCAGGACTGCCATTTATCCGGAGTATCGGCGCCGGCTTTGCTGAACAGCTCTTCGTTATACCAGAAACCCATGGTTTCCAGCTGTTCCCGGACCGTGTAGATTTTGCCGTCCACCAGGTTCTGGTCATAGTTCACGCCCACTCCTGCCTTGAAGTCAGGGTCCGCATCGATATAAGGCTTCAGATCCATAATCAGTCCCGCTTCACTGGCTGCCGGCACTACATTCCATCCTCCGGTCTCCACGATATCCGGGAAACTGCCGCTTGCTATTTCCTGTATACATTTGTTATATACAGCTTCCGGGTCTCCTTCCACAGGAACCGGTTTGAAGAGAAACTCGTCTTTGTGCATCTCGGCAAATTCGTCGAACAGAGCACGCATAGCTTTGGCATCCACGGCGTCATCCTGGTAGTAATGGTGATAGAAGGTGACGGTGGGCAGATCTTCACTTTCTTTTTCTTCCGCGGCTGCTGCTGCAGGCTTGGCGCTGTCCTTACTCTCCCCGGATTCCGCAGGTTTGCTCTGGCAGCCGGTCATCAGACCGCACACAAGCATCAGTGACAGTATACTTGCTAACATTCTTTTCATAAATAAAACCCTCCTTTAATGTATTTCGGTAACCTAATGGTACCTTTTTTCCTACATTTTGAGGAGGGTTTTCCTTGACGGGAAATTGCAGTTTTTTGTTATATTATTTCATGATATCCTTTAAATCAGTTCAGTATTTGTGAACTTTTTCAAAACTTGCGATTTATTGATCTGGAGATTCCATATCCTGCTGTGCTTTTTGCGCCAATTCCGTCATCTGCTGTGCCATTTCCACAGGAGTGATTTTTCCGTACATTAACTGCGGATATAGCTTCGAACCTTCATTGTAAACCGCCGGATACCACATGGCCTGATAATCCTTTATCTTGATCTTAGCTTCTTTCGAAGCTTCCAGCATGGCGTACATCAATGGGTTCTCCTGCTTAAGCTTCCCCTGCAGATCGACCTCGGGATTCACCGGAACCGCCTTGATCTCCACGGCGATGCGTTCCTGTACCTTCGGGCTGCACATGAATTTAATGAATTCAGCGGCTGCCTCGATTCGTTCCGGGCTGTTGTTTCCAACTACATACCCAGGGGATGCGGATGAGTATACCGTGGCGTTTGGATATATGGCCGCCCCCACCTGATCCGTGAATCCCGGCGGAACCTTTTCCGGGTCGGACAGATCCAGCGCGAGCCATGCCCCGTTGAACAGCATAGCCGCGTTACCGGAAAAGAATTCACTCTCCGCAATCCCGTAGTTGGCCGTAATGGCGCTGTCCGGCGCGTAACGTCTGAAACAGGTCTGTATCTGTCCCAGCGCCTCCACCATACCGGGGCTTTTGTAGTCCGTGGGATGATAGGTCTGCATGAATTCCGTACCGCCCGCACCGTCGCTTCCCACCATCGCTCCCAGTAGAATATTGGTTGGCCAGGCGCTCTGACGGGTATCCAGCGCCATGGGATGTATGCCGCAGCTGACCAGTTTCTCACAGTTGTCCCAGAACTGGGTCCAGGTCTTAGCCGGCTCGATCCCCGCCTGTTTGAACAATTCTTTGTTATACCAATAACCGATCACATTTTTCTGTGCGGTGATGGAGCTGAGCTTTCCATCCACCACATTATCCCGGAGGTTCTCTTCCCCTATCCAGCTCTTGAATTCCGGATCTGCTTCCACATAAGGCATGAGATCCGCCACTTTATCCGCGTCTTTCACCAGAGAGGAGAGTTCATAGCCGGACGTGTCGATGAGATCCGGCATTTCACCGGAGGATATTTTAATGCGCACATGACTGATCAGATTCTCAAGCCCCGGCACCACTTCCACACGCAGGGTTATCTTTCCCGCATACTGCTCCTGAAACTCTTCGATCAGCTGTGTCATGATTTCATTATTCTGATCCATATTATTCCAACGGCATAGTAATATTTCAACCGGTTGATTCTCATTATCCGCCGGCGCCGTATTAACTGAACCGGCACTTTTTTGCCCGCAGCCCATGAGCACCAGAAGCGTCACCAGGGATATTGCGGATATCCATAGCTGTCTCTTCATATCATCATCCTCCTCCTTTTTTATCTTAGCACATTCCCGATAAAAGGACAAAAACCTTTGCGTTTCGGATGAAGGCTTTTTTAAGTCTGCTTTCATTCTACTTTCATTTCTGGAAATCTATCCGAAAGAGCAAATCTATGATACAATTTCGGTATACACCGGCAATCATCAGAAATCAGCTCCGGGTTGGGCAGCCAAAAAGATCAAAGATTCATAGCAAGGAGAGGAGAAGCCGCCATGAAAAAAAAAGAAAAAACCAGGTTTCCGCTTTTATCCTCTTACCGCGGCAAAATGCTGATCGCCGCTATGTTCCCTGTCCTGCTGCTGATGATCGCTTCCCTGGGCTATATGAGTGTAACCGTCCGTAATATCTTACAGCGGAACTTTGAAAAAGATCTAAGCCTGTATCTGAGTCAGGTAGATGATAACTTTTCAAAACAATTAAGCACCCTATATAATCTGAACATGCTTCTGGTTTCCGATGAACAGCTCACAGCAGATCTGAAAGCGGAGCCTCTGGCACCCGGCACCTATGAAGCGGCCACACAGCGGATCCGGCTGGAAGAACAGCTGGAGAATTCGGCAATCGTGACTACATATTCCCTAGCCACGGTAGACAGCGGCTCACTGCTGGAGCGCTTTTACCTGTTCCGGGACCAGAACACCAGCTTCAAAGCCATGTTCCGAAACCGGGGCGCTTACGAAAATGAATTTGACAACTTTTTTCTGGAACGCTACCGGGAACATATCTCAGAGGGCGAAAACAGCCAGATGGGACTTAACGACGGAATCCTGTGGTATGCCTTTGATTTTACGGACCCGGACACCGACCGGGTTCTGGGTACTCTCCTCTATCACATCAACGCGGATGTGCTCAGTGAAATTCCTGACAGTATCATGGAATATGAAGGGGCGCTCTGGCAGATCAGCACCGATGATGGGGAATTACTGCTCTCCAACCATGATTTGGGCCTGATACCGGCGTCTTCCGGTGACGGCACGATCTTGGAGCAGACCGTTGGAAAAACCCATTATCTCGCCAGTCATTATCACATCTCCCAGTTTGGCCTTACCCTTTCCCTGCTGGTCCCGCAGGCCCAGACACAGCGCGCCGCCGCCCGCAGCACCACTTTATATGTGCTTATCTTACTGGCGCTGGCTGTCCTGGTTTTGGCCATATGTGCCGCTATCGTCTACAAAGTGACCACCCCGTTTAATGATCTGGTCCGAAGTATCGGCCGGATCGAACAGGGTGATCTGCAGGCGAAACTTCCGCAGTACAAAGACATGGAGTTTCAGGAGCTCAGTCATGTGTTCAATTCCATGACCACAAAGATCGATCATCTGGTCAATGATGTTTATCAAAAACAGCTGCTGGTCACGGAGGCAGAGCTAAAATCTCTGCAGGCACAGATGAATCCCCACTTTATGTTCAATGTGCTTAACACGATCTCCATACAGGCCCAGATGGACGGCAACGAAAATATCAGCCAAATGGTCTGCACGCTGAGTCAGCTCATGCAGGCCAGTATTTCCAAAAAAGGAGCAGAGAAAGTACCTCTCTCCCAGGAACTGGAGTACGCCAAGTTCTACGTGGCTCTTCAGAACGCCCGTTTTGACGGAAAAATAGATTACCAGGTGAACTGCGCAGTGCCGGCTCTGCTGGATTGCTGCATCCCGAAGCTCACTTTGCAGCCGCTGATCGAAAACGCGGTAGTACATGGTCTGGAGCCAAAGTACGGGGAAGGACATCTGGCAGTAAATATTTATGCGGACCAATCCTCCATCTATATTGATGTTTTGGATGATGGTGTTGGTTTCACGCCGGATCAGGTAGATCTGGAATTGAGTGAAGATGCGCCGGCTCAGCCGGGTCATAAAAGGATCGGTCTTGTGAATTCCCATAAAATTATCCGGCATTTTTATGGACTGGGATATGGGATTAATCTGGTATCATCGCCCGGAAACGGCTGCCGGGTATCCCTGCATATCCCCATAGACCGGCCGGTGAAAGGAGCAAAAAACACATGTACAGAATCGCCATTGTAGATGATGAAGCCATTGTCCGGAAAGGGATGATGAATCTGGTGTCCTGGGCAAACCTGGGGTGTAAAGTTGTCTGTGAGGCTGCGGATGGGCAGGATCTGCTGGACGAGATCGACCGGGTACAGCCGGATATCGTGATTACGGATATTAAAATGCCGCGTATGGACGGCCTCGCACTGTGTGCCTGGCTGCACGAGCACAGGCCCGAGACACAGATCATCATGCTGACCGCTTACGCGGACTTTGAATACGCCCGGCAGAGCATGAAATACGGAGTGACCGACTATGTAACGAAAAGCGGAGGTATGAAAGAGGTAACAAATGCGGTGCAGCATGCCATTGAACAGATGGAAGAACGCCGCCTGCTGCAGTCTAAGGCGGATCTTCACAAAGAGAACCTGGAAACATTACAGCAGACATTCCTTAAAAATGTGTTTGACGGCCTATGGACCGAGCAGAGCGCC
This sequence comes from Diplocloster hominis, assembly GCF_032380655.1. Lineage (NCBI taxonomy): Bacteria > Bacillati > Bacillota > Clostridia > Lachnospirales > Lachnospiraceae > Diplocloster > Diplocloster hominis. The sequence goes on from NZ_JAWDIY010000001.1 coordinate 419,095, forward strand.
CTTTACAGCCGCGCTGCGCAGCTTCATCTTGATCTTCCCGCTCACTGCGTGCTGTGTATGGAATTTGACGAAGACCCGGAGTCCCTGGAATCCGACGGACTTAAAACCCTGGCTCCGGTATGTGATTTTCTGATTCTGGCTTTCAAGGACTACCAGTGCTGGTGCGTCCCTTTAGGGGGTTCCCAGCTGGCCGTAGTGCTGGCCTCCCGAAGGGAGGCGGATCTGACTGTGGATGCTCTGGAAAGTATCTGCCGCAAACTGCTGCAGGTCTTACATAACATGCTAAGCTGTCCTATATTCATCGGGGTGGGGCCTGTGGGCCGCCAACTGCCGGAGCTGGCGCAGACCTATCAGCATGCGCGCGAGGCGCTGAACCGGCGCTTTCTGGAGGATGAGAGCCATCTTTATTTTTACGCGGACGGCGAGCATGTCTCACCGGAGGGTTTCACTCCGGTAAATGAAGCCATGGACCGGCTGATCAAGGCGATTGGCAGCGGTGATCTGCAGGAGACAGAAACCAGGCTCCAGGAACTGTTCGAACTGCAAAAGCAAAACCAAATTCCTGCAGAGGTCTTAAAAAGCCAGGCCATGACCATCAACGCCGGCTGCGGCCGGCTGCATGCCGAGCACAAATTGGCCCCTGATAATATTTACCAAAAGGAAGTCCAATTCTATCAATCCGTTACCGCCTGCCGCTCCCTGGAAGAATATAAACGTCTGCTTACCCCGGTCGTTATGGAGACATGCCGTCAGCTTCAGGCTGCGGGGGAAAAAGGAGATCCTGTATTTCTCGCGAAAGAGTACATCCAGCGGAATTATATCCGGGATATTAACCTGAATGATATCGCGGAACAGATCCATGTGACTCCCAGCTACCTGTGCCGGCTTTACAAAGAATCCACAGGCAGCACTGTGATGGCTGATGTGAATGCGCTGAAAATAAACCGCGCAAAGCATCTGCTGCGTCAGCCAGGTGAAACGGTACAAAGTGTGGCCCTGGCTATCGGTATGGATGATCCGGCTTATTTTTCCCACTTCTTTAAAAAGCATGTGGGGATGTCTCCCAGAAAGTTTCAGCAGCAATAAAACCTGCTATCTATCACAAAGAATCATCCAATATAGTAAATACCGCGCTCTCATATGCGCGCAGAACACAGTGGTTTACCGGCCCGCTGTAATTGCCAATCAGCAATTGCCCGATCGTAGCTTGCAGTTCTGATCTAACTGACTCTCTAATCGATATGCTTAACTCCTTATCCGAAAAATTGCATAGGACCAGGTATCCTTCCTTCCCGTAATTTCTTGTATACGCAAATAAATCTTCATCATCCGCCAGCAGCAGCCGGAAATCTCCGTGCTGAATAATGGGATTCCCTTTGCGGAGCCGTAAAACCTTTTGATAAAAATGATAGACCGAATCAGGATCGGAAAATTCTCTTTCCGCGTTTACGGCTCTCCAATTTGCCCCAACACGAAGCCATGGGGTTCCCTGCGTAAATCCTGCCCCCGCATTGTTCTCCCACTGCATCGGCGTCCGGGCATTGTCCCTGCTGACATGCGCCAGATAATCCAGCATGGTGCGTTTATCCAAGGTTCCCGAGTCCACAAAGCTATGATATGCGTTAAGGCTCTCGATATCCCTATATTGCCCAATATCAAAAAAACCTGCATTGGTCATTCCAAGCTCTTCCCCCTGGTAAATGAAAGGGGTTCCCTGCATAAAATATAAACATATGCACAACATTTTAGCAGAGAGATCCCGGTATTCCGGGAGATCGCACCCGAATTTTGAAACTGCCCTGGGCTGATCATGATTTCCCCAGAAGAGGCAGTTCCATGCCTCATCTCTCATTTGTGTCTGCCATTTTTGAAATACCGCCTTTAAGTCAGGCAAATAGGGAGCTTGATTTGTCCATTTCCCATACATTCCATCTGTCAGGCTGGTATGTTCAAACTGAAAAACCAAATTCAGCTCCTTACGATCAAAACCTGCATACTTTTTTGCGGTTTCTACCGTAAGCCCCGGACATTCGCCTACGGTCATAATGTCAAAATGAGCTGTCACCTGGCGGTTCATCTCATTCAGATATTGATGTACGTTAGGCCCGTTTATGCAAAACGGTGACAAATCCCCATTTATCCCATCCGGCATTTGATCCGGTTTGGAAATCAAATTGATCACGTCCATCCGAAAGCCATCCACACCTTTTTTTAACCACCACTCCATCATTTTATAAATTTCTGCCCGAACAGAAGGATGATCCCAGTTTAAGTCCGGCTGCTTTTTGTGAAAGATATGCAGATAATACATTCCGGTAACAGAATCCTTTTCCCAGGCGGACCCCCCAAACCAGGAGCTCCAGTTATTGGGCTCATGGCCGTCCTTTCCTTCCCTCCAAATATAATAATCCCGATATGGGCTGTCTTTTCCTTTTCTGCTTTCCTGAAACCATTTATGTTCATCCGACGTGTGATTCACCACAAGATCCATGATTAATCTCATGCCCCGCAGATGAATCTCCTCCAACAGACGGTCAAAATCCTCCATTGTCCCGTAATCTGCATGAATCGAGTAATAGTCCCTGATATCATAACCATTATCTGCGTTTGGGGAATCGTAGATCGGGCACAGCCAGATCACATCCGCTCCCAATGTCTGAATATAGTCTAACCGCCGAAGAATCCCCTGCAGATCACCAATGCCGTCTCCATTGCTGTCTTGAAAACTTCTGGGGTAAATCTGATATATAACCGCGTCCTTCCACCATTCTATGTTATCCAATCTGCGTATCCCCCTTAAAATATTTATGATATGCCGTGCTGAAATAATAGACATTCTGATAGCCCACCATGGATGCGGCCTCTTTTTCATCAAAATGATACTGCTCTATTAATTCTCTGGCCTTTTCCATCCGGGTTTTCTGCAAAAACTCGGTAAATGTGTATCCCGTGGCAGCCTTAAATTGCCTGCTCAAATAGATATAGTTAATAAAATATGTTTGCGAAAATTTCATAAGGCTCAATTCTTCCATATACTTTTCATTTACCATCGAAATAATTTCCTCAATGATCTCTTTTGTCGTAAGACTTCTCTTTGAATTTACAATATTCCATGCAGAATCCAACAGGCGGTTTAAAAAGAGCTCTATTTCCCGATACCATTCCAGATTATGAATACACTCATTACAATCCCCTTCCAGCGCTTCACTCACATTCATGATGATTCCGTTGTCCTGACAGCAGCGTTCCAGATAAAAAGTAAAATCCCGAATCGCATTTTGCAGGTCAGGAATATATATATAATCCATCTCTCTAACCGGCCGGCAAAAAGCGGAAAGAATCTGGTCTCTTAAATCCTTTTTTGATACGATCATATCCAGCAAACCTTTTTTACATGCCGACAGGTTTATTTCAGACTGGGCTATTCTTTCAATATTTTCAAACCAGACAACCTCTCCTCTTCCATGCACCAGATATTTTGCAGACCGCTCCGCATGATGTAATGCTTGGGCAAACATCCCGATCTCTGATATGAAATGTGTAGTACCAATTCTTACCTGTTCCCCGTATTCTTTTTTTAAATTTCTAAAGTACTCGTTTAACCATTCATGATAAATGTGGGTAACTCCCGCTTTTACCGGCAATGGAACTAAGACCAATAAGCCAAACATCCCCCTGCTTTCATTATATGGACGGATTCTCGCTTTAAAAGGAGCCTGGAAACACATATCATTCAAATTTTTCTGTATCCCGCCATCATAAATCTCTCCCTTATTTTTCCCGAGGCAGATCATCGAAACCCATAACCCGTATTGGGGGAACAAACGATTGTATATGGAAAAAAGTTCTCTCATCTGACTGGAAGGTGTTTTCTTGATTGCCCCTACAAAAATTCTGTCGATTGGATCTTTTATATTTAACTCCAAACGCCTTTTTTCTTCCACACGCCGGCATGTCTTTCTTAAAATATCTTCCAGTTTGGAAGGATCAATTGGCTTTAACAGGTAATCCGCCACATGAGCATGAATGGCCTGATGCATATATTCAAAATTCGTATACTCACTTAATACGATAATCTCACATTCATATCCTTTCTCCTCTATCATTTTTAATAATTCCCTGCCGTCACACACCGGCATACGCATATCTGTTATCACAATATCTACCGGTCTGTTTTCTAATACAGGAATGGCCTCTTTTCCGTTTCCGGCTTCTCCGGCAAGTATAAGTCCAAACGGCAGCCTATGTATCTCTTCCACGATACTTTGGCGAATAATCTCCTCATCCTCTACCACCAATATCTGATACATACCTATTCCTCCATTAAAACGATCACTCTTATCACGGTACCTTCATGGACATCACTGTCTATCTCCAGTCTGGATTTTTTAAATAGTAGTTTAAGCCTCGCATTTAAGTTGGACAATCCAATATGATCCGCCGGCGTTATCATCGTAATATCCGGCACGGACAATTCATCCTGAAGTATCTTCAGGCTTTCTTTTTCGATTCCGTTACCGTCATCCATGACTTCAATGATCAGACATCCTTCCCGTATACAGGCAGTAACAAAAATATGTCCTGTTTCCGTTTTGTCCGCAAAACCATGAACGATCGCATTTTCTACCATAGGCTGAAGTGTCACCCTCGGTATCTGTTCATTCATCAGATATTCCGGAATAAAGATTTGATAATCAAGCCTATTCCCAAAACGGATTTTTTGTATGGCCAGATAATTTTCCACATGAGCAGTTTCTTCTCTTAAAGTAGCGCGAAAATCAGAACCCCGGATATTGTACCGCAGGATATTTCCCAAGGCATTTGACATAGTTACCACATCCGAGACACCATGCAAGGCTGCCATACTGCTGATCGACTGCAGGACATTATAAAGAAAATGAGGATTGATCTGCTCCTGCAGTGCTTTAATAATCGTGTCCCGCTGCTTAATTGCCATCAAATATTCATTTTCTATGGAATCCTTTAAGTTATCCATTAAAGAATTAAAAGTCTGTCCGATTTGTGCCGTTTCATCCTGCCCGCTTACCGCTACCCGGTTATTTAAGTTTTTTATACCAGATATTTTCATAACTGTCGCTAACTGTTCTATCGGTTTGCTGATCGTCCCTGAAACATAGACGGTAATCAACGCAGCCACCAAAATAATAATCACTGCCGCCAGCATAATACCGGATGAAACTGAAAGCGCATCCGCCGCATACACAGATTCCGGAATAAGCATGATAATAGAGCAATCCATTTTCTCCGCTTTTTCAAAAAGTCCCACATAACGCTCTTCTTTCCAATCCAATTCCCAAGCGGTATTTTCTGTACCTGCCGGCGGCCTCAGGTCGGCAGGGAGCGACAGCCCCGTTAGTTGCTGAGCTGTATCATAGATCACACAATTCTCCGAATCACAAATCACGGTTCTGGCGGACGGGTCCGGTTTCATCATTTCCGCTAAATGCTCCATTCTTGACAGATCCACGGTAATAAACATGGTTCCTTCCTCTTCAAAATGATACTGGGTATTGATAATATTTTTCGCAATGGCGTATACCTCGGATGGATGCGCATTATTACGCAGCGGCATATGTTTATGTGTCGGAATGAGAATCTGATTTTGCTCCCAATTACTTCTATTATTAATCAATTCCATGTATTCGTTCGGAAGAGCCGCATCCTCATAAGATTGATAATGCCCCGCCTCGTCTCTGGTTGTATAGGTTAAGTATCCTTTTTTATCCACATAGATAATACTGTATACATCGGAACGGCTGCTGATACAGGATAAAAACACGCTTTTCAATACGTCAAAATAACTTTTGCTGCCTGCAAAGGAAGCATCCGACCGCTGCTGCAGAAAATATTGAAAATTTTCGTTCAGATAAATCGATAAAAACAGATTGCTTAACTGCTCATAAGAGGCTTCCATGTTTTCAACCCCCACCTGCATCAGGCTGACCGTCGTCCGCAAGGATTGTTCTCTTATTTTCTTCCGCGCCTGATACTGGGCGATCACAGCAACAAAACTCAGAGACAGAATCATAAGTATCAGAACAGCAAAGAGCATTTTATACCTTATTTTCTTAAATTGAATTCTTTTTAAGGTCATAGGATCGATTCCTTCCCGCCTTGGAACCATTGATTTTCTAATTGTTTTTCTAATTGTATTATAACAAAACGCTGCTGTCTTTTGGGCATTTTGCTCAACAAAGCTAAATATTTTCATAGGGAAGCTAAATAATTTTATTGTATCCTGTATTTCAGACTCTTATAATTAAGGCATCTTAGACAAAGGAGGTAGGAAAATGAAAAAGAAATTTGCTGCTTTTTTATCAATCATATTGGTTATGGGGTGCCTGACAGGCTGTGGAAACGCCAAAGGTACAGAGGATGCCTCACAATCAAAAACAAAGGAGGAAGCCACTTCGTCTCCAGTACCTGCGGCAAAAGAAGCATCTGAGAAAACAGAAGGTTCCACAGATCAGGATTCCAGGGAACCTGTAACGATCCATCTGTTCCATCAGAAACAGGAGGCGCAGGAAACCTTTGCTCAAATCATCGACGCTTTTCAAGAGGAATATCCTTATGTGACGGTGGAACAGGAAATCGTAACAAATGACCCGGCGTCTATACTAAGGGCACGGGTTGCAACGGATGAGACACCAGATATTTTTCAGGGAGCTCTTGATACCATGGATATCGCCAGCGGCGGATATATCATGGACCTTGCCGGAGAATCATTTCTGAATAATATTAATGAAGAGGTCCTGAACGATTCGTCTTTTACGGATAGTGACGGACATGTCTGGGCTTTGCCCATAGATGGCAGCTGTGAAGGGATTTTTTACAACAAAGATATTTTTAAGCAGCTAGATCTGACCCCGCCCACGACCTTATCCGAACTGGATCATGTGATTGAGGTATTGGAAAAAAATAAAATAACGCCCTTTGCTCTTGGTTTCAAGGATTCCTGGACCATCAAACCTATCACTCTTGTGGTTGTATCACCGGCAATCTACGCCAAACAAGATAATTGGAACGAACTGAAAACAAGCGGCCAGACTACCTTTGCTGATACACCGGAATGGAAAACCACCTTTGATATCCTTAAAAAAGTCTATGAACACGGCAACACAAAAACTGCCTTTGACACAGATTATAACGGCGCCTGCAATATGATCGCCCAGGGCGAAGCTGCTATGATGGTGCAGGGACTTTGGGCACTTGAGCCAATCAAAAGTATTAACCCGGACCTCAATCTGGGGATGATGGCCATGCCTGTTTCAGAAAATCCTAAGGATACAAAGCTTTTTCAATTTCCTGATTTTGGGTTATCCATCTCCTCCAATACGAAACATCCCGATGAGTGCAAGCTGTTTTTAGAATATCTGACCAGGCAGGATACAGCCGCCTTATGGTGCAGTTCCTCTATGTTGTTCTCAGCCATAAAAAATGTGTCTGTTGATTTTGATCCGTTAGCCACCGATGTAAACGCTTATATCGACTCCGGCATGATCTGTACACAGGCGGACCGGGGATGGCCTACTGCTTTTCAGACCGAATATGAATCTTCCTTATCAGAATACATCTTGGGACACGACAGTTTAGAGAACATACTGGCAAAATTGGATACCGCCTGGGACACCGCCGTTAAAGCCGCACAGTAAAGACAAGAGAGGGGACTGGCACCTTACGGTTGTAAAGCCCAATATTCCGGCGACTATGTGGAGAAAGGGGCCTGTCCCCTCCCTGAAATCATGGAGGAGATCATGAGATTTTCAAAACAGAAAAATAGCATTCTATACTTTTTATTTATATTACCGGCATTATTTTTCTTCTTCCTTTTTTTTCTATATCCTTTTTTCAGAAGCCTTTGGATCTCCTTAACAGACGCATACGGCTTCAACCCAAACATAAATTTTATCGGCTTGGAAAACTATTGGGAAGCCTTATCCAACAAGGGGTTCCTGAATTCCCTATGGGTTACGGTTAAGTATACTGCTTTCGTCTCTGTCTTTGCCAATGTCTGCGCGCTTTTCTTTGCTTTACTCCTGGACGGCAAATGTGCGTTTAAAAAGATTTTCCGGGCAGTTTTTTTCCTTCCGAACCTGATGAGTCTTATTATCGTTGGTTTTATTTGGGTATTTATATACGGAAGTGTATACCGTTCTTTCGTCTCAGTCTTTTCCATACCGGAAATGTGGCAGATCAGCTGGCTGGGCAATGAACAAATGGCTCTTATTTCTATGGGGATAACCGCCACATGGCAATGTGCCGGTTACTATATGCTGATTTATATCGCTTCCCTGCAGAATATCTCTCCCGAGCTGATCGAAGCGGCAGAGATTGACGGCGCCTCCAAAATGCAGATTATCCGCAAGATCAAACTCCCGCTTTTAATACCTACCATTATCATTAACAATATTTTATTGATCACCGCCGGCTTTAAGACCTTTGATATTCCACTGGCCATGACTTCAGGAGGCCCCGCAGGCGCTACGACCACCATCGCCCTGCAAATCTACAATACCGGCTTCCGTTCAAACCGCACGGGATATGCGGCCGCTCAATCTGTCATTTTGTTCCTGATTATTTCTATTATTACCGCCATTCTATATTTGTTTCAAAACCGGAAAGGAGGCAGCCAATCATAATGAAGAATAAATTACCAAAAAATATAGGAATTACTCTTATTACTTCATTCGCTGCGCTGATTTATTTTCTTCCGGTTTTCATAGCTGTTCTTAATTCTTTCAAAACAAAGGGAGAAATACTTTCCTCCGCCCTCTCTTTTCCCACAGCTTTCCGCTTAGAAAATTATAAGGTTGTTATAGAGACCGCTGATTTCATACATGTATTTTTTAACTCCTGTCTCGTTACCGGAGGCAGTATCTTGCTGAATCTTCTGGTAAGCAGTCTTGCGGGATACGCGCTTGCCCGCTGGAACTCAAGATGGTCAAAGTTTTTGACTTTACTGTTTCTCTCTTCTATGTTCGTACCCTTTCACACTATTATGATTACTTTGCTGACAACAGCAAAATCGTTGAATCTTGTGGGGCATATTTATGGATTGATTTTTATTTATTGCGGATTGCAATGTTCCATCCCCATTTTTCTTATTCAAGGTTTTGTTAAGGCTTTACCGATCGAACTCGAAGAAGCGGCAAAAATAGACGGCTGCGGAATGATTAAGCTTTACGGTATTATCGTAATCCCCTTAATCAAACCGATCCTTGCCACGATCTCCATATTAAATGCTCTCTGGACATGGAATGATTATCTATTGCCCTATTTAATTCTCGGAAAGCCGATTACCATCCCATTGAGTCAGATGTATTTTTATGGCCAATATAATCAGCAATGGCATTTGATTATGGCAGGTTTTGTGGTTTCGACCACACCAATTATTATTTTCTTTTTAATCATGCAAAAACATATAGTTAACGGCATTTCCGCAGGCGCAGTTAAGGGATAAGAGGAGTTATAATATGGAGACAAACAGTAAAATGGGATATGCAGCTTTTTCCATTGATGAAAGTGATAGAATATATATGATCGTCACAGACCGTTTCTATGACGGTAATCCGAAAAATAATGGAATCTTAGGTCAGGAGTATCGTCCGGGTAATCTCTCTTTTTATCAGGGAGGAGACTGGAAGGGAATCATACAAAAACTTCCTTATATTAAAAAACTGGGTTTTACTGCTATATGGATATCCGCGCCGCAGGATAATGAATTATTCAGCCGTTCCGGAGATGAAGCCGGTTACCACGGCTATTACACACGGGACTTCTATCAGGTAAACCCACATTTTGGGACAGCTTTTGACCTTGCCGCCTTAATTCGCGCATCTGCACAGCTTCATATAAAAGTGATCCTGGATGTACAGTTAAATCATACGGCCGATTATTTACAGTATCCGTCGCTGACTTATGACCCTCCCGAATATCATCCGGCTCCCCCCTTTGATAATCCGGACTGGTATCATAACTCTCCTGTCATTGTGGATTTTTCGAATTCACAAGAAATGCAGAACTTTAGTCTCGGTGGATTGGACGATCTTGCCCAGGAAAATCCTGAATGCTTCCGGGCTTTAAAAGAAGCTTATTGGAATCCCGACACACAGGATGGATGGTTTAGTTATGGTTTCGCAGGTTCCAGAATCGATGCTGTTTTGGAAATCCCCCCCAAATACCTGGAGGAATTCCAAAATTATACATGTAAACCCGCCTTTGGGGAAGCTTTAACCGGATCTGTAGATGAAAATGCCGCTTTGGCAAAAACCTTATGGGGAATGCTGGATTATCCCCTCTATTTTCAAATGAATATAGTTTTTTGCCAGGATAATTCCTGGGAAGGTATTCACTGGATATTTTCACAGGATTACAAATATTCCGTTCCAAATCGTTTATTTACCTTTTTGGACAACCACGACCGGGCCCGTTTTCTGGCCAATGCCGGTGACAGCTTCGCAAAATTACGGCTGGCTCTGACTTTTCTTTATGCTGCACGCGGGATCCCGGTAATTTATTATGGTACGGAACAGAATATGGCAGGAGATTATAGATATTCAGAGGAAAACCTGAATATGGTAAATCGGGAATGTATGACCGGATTTTCGACAGAAACTACAACCTTCCTTTATCTGCAGCATTTAAATCATATACGAAGCCTGTATACTGATCTGTTTTCCAACGGACAGCAAATAGAACAATATTTTAGTTCTGATGACCGTGTATATGCTTTTAGCCGGGAGTTAGCCCAAAAGGCTGAGGCAGTCCTTTGCATATTTAATAATTCTCCCGTTAGGCAAGAACGACACATATTACTACATAGTAATTCCATGGTATTTTTTCCCGGCAGCTATCTGGTCGATCTGCTGAATTCTAATAACAGGGCAGAAATTCACACTTCCGGTCAAACTCCTATGGTTAGCGTATCGGTTCCAGCCTACGGCGCTATGCTATTAAGCAGGGAATATGCCGAAAACTATATCCCGCCTGTATACCGCCAAACGATAATCCGAATTCATTATGATACCGGATGGGGCAACCGTTTGACAATCCGCGGGAATGCCGCCCCGCTTAATTGGGAATGGGGACAGCCATGTGATAATCTCAGCTGTGACCTTTGGCAATATGTTTCGGAACGCCCTCTGAGTGATCCATTCTTATTTAAAATACTACTTAACGATTCGGTATGGGAAACTGGGGAAAACCATTGTATTCAGGAAGGAGAAACCAAGGATATCTATCTCTCTTTTCCTGATACAATATAATCCCAAAACGCCGTGGTAAAAAAAGCCGAAAACCTCGATAAATTAAGGTTTTCGGCATTACATTCTGGCGTTCCCGAGGTGATTCGAACACCCGACCTACCGCTTAGGAGGCGGTCGCTCTATCCAGCTGAGCTACGGAAACAACTAAGTGCCGATAATTACCGGCAACTTATATTTTACTGTTAATTTCTGATTTAGTCAACCTTCGATTTTTATTTTTACTATTTTTACTCCATCTTTACTCAATTCCTAAAAATTCCTAAAAAACAGGGAACTACAAATATGCTTCCGCTTCTTGATATAGCAGCTATATCAAACAATCTGTCAATCTATAAGATCTACTCTTCATAATTAATACTGCCCTGAAGCCAGATCGTTCCGCGGAACCTGCGTCCTCTCTCCGGCTCGCCTACCAGATCATCCTTATTGATACATATATCGAACGTCAGTTCATTGCAATCCAATGTCAGAATATAGATCTCCTCTTTTGTAATGGAGTTCTCTACCAGCTGATAATTCAGAATTTCCCCCATGATGGAATACTGATCGCATTCCACGCCATACGGCATAAAGTAAGTATCCACGATAGAGAGGACATCTTCATACATAATTCTTCTGGATATCATGGAATACATATCCATGTCCTCCAATGTGAGGCTCTCGATGGCGTCCTCATCCCCATTTCTGGCCGCCGCGATCAGTTTGTTCCTGTTAATACTGGCCTCCCGGTCATTTTTGATCTGGGACTCATTCTTGCTTATCGGAAGTAATATTTTTCCACTGTTGGAAAGGCCCGACAGGGTGACTGTGTAATTACTGCTCAGGCTGTGATCTCCCAGATGATTCAAATACTCTGCAATATTCTGCAGATAAAAAATCAGGGTGACGCCGATCTTCACATCATCACATACTCCGGAATAGGCATCCCCGTCAGCATGACGCTCCACCGTCACCTCTTCTGTGGATGTGATACCCTCTCCTTTAAAATAAGGATAATAATACTCCCATTCAAACTCATCTTCACTTGTGTACTCGCCTCTGATGGCGATTCCCATCTGTTCCGCAAACGGTTTTGAAACTTCAGCGAAATTCATACTTTCGCCTTCATTTACTATCTCATGATATTCAAAATGGTCCCATGTATCTTTCACCAGGGTTTCCATATCCTGCTTTGTAACATCACTGAATCCGATTGCCCTTAAATATTGATGCATATGCTACCTCCCGCATCATGCTTTCTTAATTTCTATTATTATAGGGGCTGCTTAAAAATATTTCGTTAAAAAAATTCTCTCTCCTATCATCAATAGTCGAAAGAACATCCGCCAAATATAGATTTGCTTATTCTTTATTTCATTCATTATATAATAGGATCTTTTATTTTACAAGTAAAATCTAATCTGTTTATTTTCCTCTTTTTTTGTTTGACCCGGGGCGTTTTGAAATATTTCGATCTTGAGTCCGCCCCGGGTCCAGGTGCCCGGATGTTTATCATCCTCTTCCTGATTAATCTTTATCTGATTCGCTGAAGCTTGACAGCTTTTGTTGTCTTTGGCCAGCTTTTGCACAGGCTTTGAACGGGGTTTTAAAATATTTTTCACAGAATATGTGGCAACAGACGATTCTGAATATAAGTTAACATAATTTATTTTTTCATGAAATCAGCCTGCAATGCCATATCCAACGCCTGCTTTTCCTCTTCTCCCAATACAATGAAGGATTCCCCGTTCACGATTTCTTTCGCGTAAGTATAACAGCCGTCACTGCTGTGCATTGCGTTTAATATGAATCCATCATTTTTTTGGTTCAACATCGCTATGGCAAAACTGAGCTTTCCACCCATTTCGCTGAACGCATTATATTTTACAACTCCTAATTTTTGATAGGTTAATTTCATATTTTCCACAATTTTATGGATTTCTTCTTCGTGCTTCAGATCGGCTGCTTTTAATTCATCGATTTCACCAAAGCGTTTCAGAAAATGGTTCTCCAGGGATTTCCCATTTTCTCCCTGCATAAATGCCTCGTAATTTATCCTCAGTTTTTTTAACTTTTTATTTGTTTTGATTAGCATAACAAATAGCACGATTATAAGTACCAATAAAAACGCTGCTATGCCTGCAGCTAAATAAAACGGATCTATTCCGTACATTTCAAGTATGTCCATTATGTTCCTCCTTTAGTCTATTGAATAGATTCAAACAATTCCATAATTCGTTCCAGTTCTTCGCTGGAATAATATTCAATCTCTATCCTTCCCTTGTTATTATCCTTGCGGTTGATGGATACCTTTGTACCTATGATTGATTTCATTTTTTCTTCTATATTCTTATAGATCACTTCATCCCTCAGCGGCTCAGCTGCGATCTTCTGTTTTTGATTCTGATATTGTTTGACCAGTTTCTCTGTTTCCCGCACACTTAGTTTTTTATCAAATACTTCGTTTGCCACTGCCAATTGCTGTTCCGGATCTTCAAATGCGAGTAGAGTCCTGGCGTGACCAGTGGTAATCTTTTCTTCTATGATCATCTGCTGAACTCTCTCATCTAATTTCAGTAAACGCATAGAATTCGTGACGGCTGTTCTGCTCTTGGAGACACGTTCTGCTACCTCGTCCTGTTTTAGATGGAATTCTTCCAGCAGACGCTTAAACGCCATCGCTTCTTCGATTGGATTCAGGTTCTCCCGCTGAATATTTTCGATTAAGGATATTTCTACTACTTCTTTATCATTATATTTACAGATTATAACTGGCACTTCTTTTAATCCCGCGATTTTTGCTGCCCGCCATCTTCTTTCACCCGCAATTATTTCATAATAATCCGGCTTTTCCTGTACTAACAGAGGTTGTAATACACCAAACTGTTTTATAGATTCCGACAATTCCAGTAAAGCATCCTCGTCGAAGTTTTTTCTCGGCTGACTGCGGTTTGGCTCTACTTTATTTATCTTAACACGAACCGCGCCATCACCATTTCCTTTTTGTTTTGCATCTGTTTTGATAATTGTTTCCGGAATTAAACTATCCAGACCTTTTCCCAATGCGCCTCTTTTTACTGCCATTCTTCCTCTCCCCTATGTATCACTTCTTCTGCTAAAAAACGATAACTTTCTGCACCAGCCGACTTACTGTCGTATAAATTTATCGGTAATCCATGGCTTGGTGCCTCTGCCAGTCTTATGTTTCTGGGTATTATAGTTTTATAAATTGTCTGATGTAAATTACTTTTTACGTTTTCCACTACCTGCAAAGACAGATTCGTTCTGGCGTCGTACATAGTGAACACTACCCCTTCCATCTCTAACTCGGGATTTAATCTTTCTTTTACAAGATTAATCGTGTGGATCAGCTGGGTTAATCCCTCCAGTGCATAGTATTCACACTGAATCGGAACTAACACCGTATCTGCTGTAGTCATTGCATTGATGGTCAGCATGTTGAGTGAAGGAGGGCAGTCAATAATTATGTAATCATATTCGTCCCTTATTTTTTCGATTGATTCTTTGATAATGAATTCTTTGTTTTGAACACCGATTAATTCGATTTCCGCTGCTGCCAAATCAATGTCTGACGGTAGAAGAGATAGATTTTCCAATACCTCTTTTTTAATACAATCCTCTATTTCAGCTTCTCCTAAAAACAAATCATATATTGTGTTCTCAATATTGGTTTTATCAAGGCCTAAGCCACTTGTAGTATTACCTTGGGGGTCGATATCTATGGTCAAAATTTTTTTGCCCATTTCCGCCAGACAAGCAGAAAGATTAATAGCTGTGGTGGTCTTTCCAACTCCACCTTTTTGGTTAGCGATTGCAATTGCCCTACCCATAATAATCCTCCTTTGTCTGTAAATCAGAATCACTGCCGACATTATGTATGATTGCATGCAATCATAACCCCTCCGGGGGGATGCACACTCCGCCCTAAGGAAAGCGCTCCGGCGCAGATATAATATCTGTCGACATTAAGTTATGATTGCATGCAATCATAACCCCTCCGGGCGGATGCACACTCCGCGCTAAGGAAAGCGCTCCGGCGCGGATATAATGTCTGTCGACATTATATCATGTTTTTTTCACTTAGGCTATAAAATGTTTCACGTGAAACATTTCCAATTTTAATTTTGTAGAATGTTTCACGTGAAACATTATTATTCCAAATCTTTTAGTAATTTTAACAAACTTTTTAACTCCAATTTACATCTAACAGGATCTAAGTCAATTAATTTCAAACAATACTCTAGTTTACTAATTATATCAATTTTATTTTTTACTTTTAAATCATTTGTCTCCTCATTCCATTGTTGTTGTACTTCCCGCAAAGATTCCAATTTACTTTTCCAATTTAAAACTTCGATTTCTAATTCTTTTATCTTGTTTAATACTTCTGACTCTTCTTCTGTCAGTTTTTTATAATTTTCCTGATTAAAACAATCCTCTTCATAGGGAGAAAATATTCTATCATCATTATCTTCCTGAACTTTTTCAAACTCCATCATTTTATGAATATCTTCTAATTGGCGCCGATACTGATTTAACATTTCCAATTGTCTATCATATTCCGTTTTACACTCATCATAAGTTCGATCGAAATATTCATTCACCATTTGCATATTCCTTATCTTTTAAGACATAATGTATAAGATAACCTTTTTTACAGCCATGAACACTTAGCACCCGTACCTGAATACCCGTACTTTGATTGCTTACTCACGAAGCACGAAAAATAGTCAACGAGTTTTTCGAGCACAACTATTATATATCAGACTTTTTAAAGCTTTTATAGCTTCTTGTGCATAGTTTCAATTGCATAGAAGTAATCCAAATCTAAATATATATAATCATACATATAACTCTTTACTAACTTCAAACAATCTTTTCTATATCATATACCAATACCAAATTTAAAGAAAGCTTATTTCCAAATTTTCTAAAAACTATCTTAATTTTTGAAAATATATTTGTAAGTAAGCTTCATTTAGATTATAATATACAGAGATAGAAACAGATAAAGGAGGCTGAGTGATGAACAAACAAATTAAAACAATAGCCCTCACGACGGTTGCTGCTACCGGAGCACTGTTCTGTATAAATAAACTAATAAATGCTCTTTCTATATCTGATAATATATTAGGTAAAACAAGAGGTTATTATTATGACTGGCGCTTTGGAAAAATCTATTATACAAAACAAGGTTCCGGAAAACCATTGTTGCTAATTCACGACCTGAACGCCACCTCATCGGCATACGAATGGAAACATATGATACAGTTATTGTCAAAAGACTATACTGTATATGCCTTAGACCTGCTCGGCTGCGGAAGATCAGATAAACCAAATTTAACATATACCAATTATCTGTACGTACAGATGGTCTCTGATTTTATAAAGAATATTATCTGCCGAAAGACAGATATCATAGCTACAGGTGCATCAGGTTCTTTTATCATCATGGCCTGCCATAATGATCCTGAGCTCATACAAAAAATCATCATTATAAATCCGGACAGCCTTCAAGCATTAAATCAGATTCCAACCAAAAAATCTAAGGCCTGGAAATTTTATTTAGAGCTGCCGATTCTGGGTATGTTTACTTACAATATGCTTCATTCAAAAGATAAAATCGGAGAATCTTTCCGTAACAAATATTACTACAATATCTCTTCCATAAATGAAAAGGATATATTTGCCTATCATGAAGCATGTCATCTCGGCAAATCCACTTCCAGACATTTATTTGCCAGCATGGAGGGAAAATACACGAATATAAATATTCTTCATGCGTTAAAAGAATTAGATAACAGCATTTACCTGGTTGGGGGAGAAGAAGAAACAGACATTGATCAAATACTGAAAGAATACACGTACTACAATCCTGCCATAGAAACAACACAAATCAGAAATACCCGGCACTTACCTCAACTGGAGAATCCTGTTGCCCTTTATAATCAAATAAAAATATTTTTGGATTAATATGCATTTTATAACATAAGCTTGATTTATATTATCACGGATGCCTTAAAACTTGGGAGAGACTGGCTCCTATCAGTGAATTATAAGAATAGAAGTAAACCAGAATGAAAAGTACCTGTTCCCCGGACGTCGACTTATCTAAAGTCAACTTCCGAGGAACAGGCACTTTTTTCATAATTAAGATTCGCCTCTTTATATAATCGGATCTTTCTTAGGAATTCCGGCCTTTCGGGGATAACCTTTGGGCGTATCTTTTATTTTTCTTATCACCACAAATGAACGTGATATATCGGTATCAGGAAGCTGGAACATCTCTTCCTGTTCTATTTTCCCTCCTAAAATTCCAACCGCCTTCTTGGCTGCTGTCACCTCTTCTTTGATATCCCCGGATTTGTAAGCCACGAAACAACCGCTCTTTCTCACATAAGGAATGCAATACTCAGACAGCAATGCCAGATTTGCCACGGCCCTGGATACACAGAGATCAAACTGCTGACGATATTTCACATCCCTGGCATAATCTTCCGCTCTCCCATGTACCAAATTCACATCCCTTAACTCAAGCTTATCCACAACCTGCCCCAGAAAACCAATTCTTTTGTTCAAAGAATCCAATAATACCACCTTTAAATGTGGATAAACGATTTTTAATGGAATACCGGGAAAACCTGCTCCCGTCCCTACATCTATTACCCTGTGAATATTTTTTATGTCAACCACTCGGTTCAGTAATACACTGTCCACAAAGTGTTTCTTCATCACTTCATGATACTCCGTAATTCCTGTAAGATTCATTACCTTATTCGTCTCGACCAACAGATCATAATAATCCTGAAACTGGCGGACCTGTTTTCTGGTTAACTGAATGCCACAGCCTTCCAGATCTTTTTCAAATATTGTACTGTCATAGAGAAGTTCTATCTCTCTGTCTTCCATACTCATCTCCCGCTCTGCGCCCGTTTGCCCTATACTGTTCCTATAATACATACACGATTCCGCTATCACCTGGACTGCTCCTGATTTCTCCTGTACTGTTCCAGATGTACTAATAAAACAGAAATATCTGCCGGAGACACTCCAGCAATTCTGGATGCCTGCCCAATAGAGACCGGCCGGTATTCCTTTAACTTCTGCTTCGCTTCTATTCTCAGCGAAGATATCTGATCATAATCAAGGTCCGGAGGCAGCTTCTTCTTCTCCAGCTTTTTAAACTGTTCGACCTGTTTTAACTGCCGCCGGATATATCCCTCATATTTTAAGTTGATCTCGACCTGTACCTGTACGTCTTTTGGCAGATCAGGCCTCTCCGGATCGATTGGCCCTAATACCTGATATCCCAATTCCGGGCGCCGGATCAATTCCGCCAGCGTAGTACCCGACTTCAACGGTGTACTTTCCAAATTCAGCAGCAGATCTTGTACCTGTTTTGTGCCCCCTATATGGACCTGTTCTACCCGGCACACTTCTTCCTCAATCCTGCGTTCCTTTTCTAACAAATTCTCATAGCGCTCTCGCGGAATTAATCCGATCTCATATCCTTTTTGTGTAAGCCGCAGGTCCGCATTATCCTGTCTAAGCAGAAGCCGGTATTCCGCCCGGGATGTCATCATACGGTAAGGCTCTCTGTTCTCTTTCGTCACCAGATCGTCGATCAGCACTCCTATATATGCCTCCGACCGGTCTAATATCACCATATCTTTTCCCAAAATTTTTAAAGCCGCGTTGATTCCCGCGATCAGACCCTGTGCCGCTGCCTCCTCATATCCGGAACTTCCGTTAAACTGCCCTCCGCTGAATAATCCCTTTATATTTTTAAACTCCAATGTGGGATCTAACTGTCTTGCATCGATACAGTCGTATTCGATGGCATATGCGTTTCTCACGATGTTTACATGCTCCAGTCCGGGTACCGTCCGGTACATTTTCTGCTGTACATCCTCAGGCAACGAACTTGACATGCCTCCCACATACATTTCATTGGTGTGTATTCCCTCCGGTTCAATAAAAACCTGATGCCGGTTCTTATCCGAAAATTTAACTACCTTATCTTCTATGGAAGGACAATATCTGGGCCCGGTTCCCTCGATCATACCGGAATACAGAGGCGAGCGGTCCAGATTCTGCCGGATAATTTCATGCGTGTCTTCATTCGTATAAGTCAGCCAGCAGGAAACCTGATCGATCTGTACATCCTCCGGGTCCGTCGTAAAAGAAAATGGAACCACTTGCGGATCACCAAACTGTTCTTCCATTTTCCCGAAGTCAATGGATCTTTTATCAATTCTGGCGGGGGTACCTGTTTTAAAGCGATACATCTTAACCCCCAGCTTTTTCAGCGAATCCGTAAGATAATTAGCGGCCTGCAGACCGTTAGGCCCGGTATAACTGCTGATTTCTCCATAGATGCACCTGGCCTTTAAGTAAGTTCCGGTACATAAAATTACAGCTTTTGCATGATAAACAGCCCCGGAATAAGTCTTTACCCCGGTGATCGCACCATTCTCCGCCAACAGCTCCACCACCTCCATCTGCTTGATCTGCAGATGGTCTGTATTTTCCAGCACTTTTCTCATACTCCGGCTGTACTCCGCTTTATCCGCCTGCGCTCTCAGGGAATGTACCGCCGGTCCCTTCGATACATTCAGCATCTTAGACTGGATAAACGTTTTATCTATATTCTTTCCCATCTCTCCGCCCAGGGCATCTATCTCCCGCACCAAATGCCCTTTGGAGCTGCCTCCTATATTCGGATTACAGGGCATCAGCGCAATACTGTCCACACTGACGGTAAACATCATGGTTTCCAATCCAAGCCTGGCAGCCGCCAAAGCCGCTTCACATCCGGCATGTCCCGCTCCTACCACTACGATATCACAATATTCTTCCACTACTGGCATATTCTCCACCTTCTATTTACCCATACAGAACTTACTGAAAATCTCATTGACCAGATCCTCTCCCACCGTATCTCCGGTAATGGCTCCCAATGCCTCACAGGCATTCATCAGGTCAATGGAATAAAAGTCCTCCGGCATCCCATCCCGGACACTTTGTTCCACAAGCTTCAGGCTGTCTAACGCTTCCTCAATGGCACGCTGATGTCTTACATTTGTAATATATACTTGATCATTAAATGATATTTCTCCGTGAAAAAACATATCCTTCAAGGCTGTTTCCAGATTATCCATTCCGGTCCGCTCTTTTGCCGAGATCGGAATGATCTTATGGCTGACTCTTTTCCCGAGTTCTTCCTCCGTAGTAACCGCATCCAAATCCGTCTTGTTCAATAAAACCAATGCCTTACGATCCCGTATGAGTTCAATGATTTCCTCATCGCTCTCATCCAGCGGGGTGGAGGAATCCACCACATAGATAATCAGATCCGCATCCATGGCATAAGATCTGGCTTTGCTTACCCCTATTTTTTCAACCTGGTCATCCGTAGAACGGATACCCGCCGTATCCACGATATTCAGGCTGATGCCCGAGAGATTCATATTTTCCTCCAGAATATCCCTGGTAGTCCCCGCCACATCTGTGACAATGGCTCTCTCCTCGCCCAACAGCAGATTCAGAAGGGATGATTTACCGGCATTTGGCTTACCCACGATTACCGTCTTGATTCCTTCACGGATCATCCTGCCGTTCTGAAAGGAATCCATTAACCGTACCAGCTCACCTTCCAGCTTCTGTACCTTTTCATCCAGTTCTTCCGGATAATTTTCCAGACTCATATGTTCAGGATCATCCAAAGCTGCCTCTATGAACGCGATTTCATGCAAAATCTCCTGGCGCACGCCTGTTATTTTATCATATAGGACCCCGCGCAGCTGACTTACCGAACTTTTCAGGGCATACTCATTCTTCGCCTGGATCAGGTCCATAACTGCCTCCGCCTTGGACAGATCCATCTTTCCATTTAAAAACGCCCTCTTAGAAAATTCTCCCGGCTGTGCCAGCCTGGCCCCATTCCTGATTACCGCTTTAAGAATCCTTTCCATTACCAGCATCCCGCCATGACAGTCGATCTCCACCGTATCCTCACCGGTATAAGTAGAAGGACCCTTCATGACAATGGCCAGGACTTCATCCAATATCTCATCTTCCTCAACAATAAACCCATAGTGTACCGTATGGGACTCTGCCTCTTTCAGACATTTCTTCTTCGGTGAACGATAGATTCGGTCCGCGACCTTGACCGCATCTCCTCCGCTGATCCGGATAATGCCGATCCCGGAGTTGGCCCCCCCAGTTGCTATTGCCGCTATGGTTTCCTGTGTATTCATTCTTATCACCTAAATTCCGCTTCAAATATATAGATTCGCATATAGACACAACAAGCGGCCCTCCCTATCCTGAAGGCCGCCGTTCCTGTATCCTCTTTTGTAGGATCTTATCTCTTTAATGTTACGACTACCCGGCGGAAAGGTTCCTCCCCTTCACTGTGGGTCGTCACATATTTATCATTCTGGAGAGCTGAATGAATAATTCTTCTCTCATAAGGATTCATCGGTTCCAAAGATACGGGTTTTTTCGTCCTCTTCACTTTAAACGCGATATTCTTGGCCAGATTCTCCAGAGTTTCTTTTCTGCGTCTGCGGTAATCCTCCGTATCCACTTTCACCCGGATATAATCTTCCGTTCCTTTATTCACCACCAGGCTTACCAGATATTGAATGGAATCCAGGGTTTGTCCTCTCTTACCGATCAGAATCCCCATATCCTTTCCGATCAGTTCAATATCCATATTTTTATCAGCCTCATCATAGACAATCTTCGTTTCCACCATCATATTCATGGCATCGAACATACCCTTTAAGAAATCAGCCGCCCGATCCTCCAATGTTACGATCTTACGGACTTTAATGACAGCCGGTTTACTGTTAAATCCCAAAAAACCCGTGGATCCTTTTTCCAATACTTCATATTCCAGTTTGTCTCTGGTAGTCTCCAGCTTAATCGCAGCTTCTAAGATTGCATCTTCTACCGTTTTCGCACTGACTTCCATATAATCCATAAGAAAACCCCCTATTTCTTTTTATTTTTCTCATTGAATTGCTGTACCATCCTGGCCTTAGAAGCGATACTTCCCGGTTTCGCCTCATTATTCTTATAGTAATCCGTAGACTTTTGAATGGCAGCTTCCCGCTCTTCCGAACTCATCGCCTTCTTCTTAACCGAAGTATCCTCGATATTTCTCAGGCTCTGTCTGGCCACTGTGTTTACCTTCTGCGGAGGCAGACCTTTTTTCTCTCTCTTCTTGGCAGCTTTCTCCGCATTCTTTGCGATAAGCTGTTCGATATCCACGCGATCCATATATTTATTGATCGCAAACTGCTGCATGGCTCTGGCCACCGCACTGGCTACCCAGTATATACCAAGACCAATGGGGAATGTAAAACAAAATACCGCTGACATAATCGGCATCATCAGGTTCATGGACTTCATGGTGCTGTTCATAGTATTGTTATCGCCTGTAGCAGCCGGCTGAGGCATTAACTTGATACTCAGCATCTGAGTCAGAGCAGATAACACCGGTATCGCGATAGCGATTACAATTCCGATCCCAATCCCTGTAGCTATCTCTGTCTTAATAATCGTCCACGGCGCGTCAGCAATATTAATACCAAAGAAATTATTGATATGGGTCAGCTGCTGGGATGTACTGGATACCAACTGCTCCAGGCCTGACTGGGCCCCGCCGGCAAAATCCGTGATCTTTGCGGACAGTGTGCTCCAATCCGCCGACTGCAGCTTATACAGCACATCGACGATGGTATTCTTCGCCGCTTCGGCCGTATCGAAGTTCGTCGTCATCACCTTAGCGTTTTTCGCCAGCTCGGTAACCAGATCCTGATAATTGGGAATCGAATATATATGGTCCACTAATCCCATAAACATATCTTTTACACTGGCCACATAAGCGGGCACATTCATGATAACCCGGTACAGCGCAAACAGGATCGGCATCTGAATGACCAGCTGCAGGCAGCCGCCTGTCGGGGATACCCCGTACTTCGCATACAGCGCCTTTGTCTCTTCATTCATAGCCATCATGGAATTCTGATCTTTTTTATTCTTATATTTCTTCTGAATCGCCATCAGTTCGGGATTCATTTTCGCGGAAAGCTTGGAAAACTTCTGCTGTTTGATCGTCAGCGGAAGCATACACATGTAAATAACAAAGGTAAAGATTATGATACAAACGCTGATATTCTGTACATGAAATACCGTATCCAGAAAAATATAAATCTTGTCCAAAATCCAGCCGAGCACTTTGGCGATCGGTCCGATGATAAATGTATTGCTTTGTGTTAATAATATTCCTGGCAAAAGAATAACCTCCTCGTGTTATGGAACAGGGTCATATCCACCTTTCGCAAATGGATTACACCGCAGAATTCTTCGAATAGTAAGGTATCCGCCCTTCAGTGCCCCATACTTTGTAATTGCTTCGATCCCATACTCCGAGCAGGTCGGAATATAAATGCACTGAATCGATCCTCTTAAATAAGGAGAAATATATTTCTTATAACCCCTGATCAAATGAATCAATACCTTCTTCATTTCATCGCTCTCCTTTTTCCTCATCCACGGTAACCAACCCGTGGAGCCTGCCCAAATGCAGCAACGCCTGTTCTAACTCCTGATAACTTTTCTCTTTCGCGGCAACCCTGGCGATCACCACGAGATCCCATCCATTTTGAAAAGAGTCCTCATGCAGCCGGTAGCACTCTCTTATGACTCTTGTGATCCTATGCCTTACAACACTGTTTCCGACTTTTTTGCTTACTGAAATTCCAATTCTGTTTAATTCTGAATGGTTTGGCAACGCATACAAGACCAAACACTTATTGGCGTAGGATCTTCCTTTTTTGTACACCGTTTGAAAATCTCTGCTTTTTTTCAGCGAATCCGAAAATTTCATATGTCTGATTAACCTGATTTTCCGATTATTTCAGCAAACCCCTGTCTGGCCCTTTTCCTTTTCTATATGTAACATCCCGCAGGAAAAAGGATTCTTTTCCCATTTCCTGTTGGATAAAAAGATGTTCTATATAGAAGAAAAGGCCACATTAGCTGCGGCCTAAGCTGACAATTTTTTTCTTCCTTTTGCTCTTCTGGCTTGAAGAACCTTTCTTCCACCAGCTGTACTCATTCTCTGTCTGAATCCATGCACTTTCGCTCTGGATCTCTTTTTCGGCTGAAATGTCATTTTCATGATCGCGGCACCTCCTTACCTACACCAAATATATATTATATTATGGCACAAATTTTTCCTTGGGTCGAGAAAACATCATTTCAATTATATTCATATAGCCGCGTAAAGTCAAGTAAATCCTGGATTTTTTCGCTATATTCTTCACACGCAAAAATCATCTTGTCCAGATTTACATAAAGTTATCAACATTTTGTGGATAACTTGTGGATAATTTTCTGATAATTTGTGAAAAAGCTTTTCGTATTCGGACAAACCCCTTATAATTTCAGGGCATTTTGAATGTGCATAATGTTTTTTGATTATTCACATAAAGCATTTTAACTTAAGGATTATAGGTTAACCTGTGATGGACAAATTTTATGATTTCATTACTTATTCCAACTTATCCACAGAGAATTAACAAAATTTACTTATTATTTCTAACAGTCTCTCTTCCGGGGAAAGGGCTCTTTTTTCCTCTTTCAGGCCGGCATCCGGGGACAGGCCCCTCCCATATAACCAAAAATAGTAACCAAAATTTTGCAGCTGATTCATTTCAAATTTCACATTGCTAAATCAAATATTTTAGTTTAATATATATTTGAGAGATTTTACAATTCGCAGGATTCAGATATTTTTGCTTGTATGAAAAAGGTTGAAAGAATTGGGAGATTGAATATGGACACAATTTTAGCAAAATGGAGTGAGATTTTGGAAACTGTCCGTGTGGAATACGATATTATGGATGTTTCCTTTCGGACATGGCTCCTTCCTTTGAAAGTATACCGGGTGGAAGATGATGAGATAACCTTGTTGGTCAATCAGGAACAGGCCCTCACCATCATTCAAAATAAATATATGCTGCCGCTTAGAGTGACCATAGCAGAAATAACCGGAACAGAATATAATATCAAATTTATTACCCCAAGAGATGTCCGGGAAATCGAAAAATCTTCCAGCCAAAGCAAACCTCAGATGAACGAGACCATCGAAAGGGCTAACTTAAATCCAAAGTATACCTTCGATACCTTCGTCGTCGGCGGTAACAACAACTTTGCACATGCCGCTTCTTTAGCTGTGGCGGAATCACCGGGAGAGATGTATAATCCTCTCTTTTTATATGGAGGCGTTGGACTGGGGAAAACGCATCTTATGCATTCCATCGCTCACTTCATTTTGGACAAGGATCAGAATAAGAAGGTACTTTACGTCACCAGTGAGTACTTTACCAATGAACTGATCGAGGCCATTCGAAACGGTAACAATACAGCTATGACCAAGTTCCGTGAAAAATACCGGAATATTGACGTACTGCTGATCGATGACGTGCAGTTTATTATAGGGAAAGAAAGTACCCAGGAAGAATTTTTCCACACCTTTAACCACCTGCATGGCCTGAAAAAACAGATCATCATATCCAGTGATAAACCGCCGAAAGATATGGAAACACTGGAAGCCAGACTCCGTTCCAGATTCGAATGGGGTTTGATTGCCGATATCTCCTCCCCGGATTATGAGACCAGAATGGCCATACTCCGGAAAAAAGAAGAGATGGACGGTTATAACATCGACGACGAAATTATCAAATATATTGCCACCAATATCAAGTCCAATATCCGTGAGCTGGAAGGCGCGCTGAACCGCCTGAACGCCCTGGCGAAGCTGGAGAAAAAAGAAATCACCATAGAATTTGCAGAGGAAGCCTTAAAGGATATCATTTCCCCTGATGCCAAAAAGGAGATTACACCGGAGCTGATTATCGATGTAGTCGCGGAGCATTTCCATATCAGTTCCGCCGATATAAAAGGAAGCAAACGAAACAGTGAAATCGTGGTGCCCCGTCAGATCGTCATGTATCTGTGCCGGGATATGACCGGCACCGCTTTAAAAGCGATCGGCACGATTCTGGGCAAGCGGGACCACTCCACCGTCATTCACGGAGCGGACAAGATCGCGGATGAAATCAAGAAAAATGATACCCTGCGCAGTACCATTGACATACTGAAAAAAAAGATTAATCCGGCTTAAACACACTGTCCAGACAAAATCCGAAGGTTATCCCCCTTCTGTTGAAAACTATCCACATAAATTGTTGATATCCTGTGGGCTGTGGTTGATAAAAATCCGTTCGGAAAATCGTCTGTGTATAACTTAACATTTATCCTGAAGGTATCTTTGGGGTATTCACAGAGTTTTAAAATCTTAAGATTAAGGTTTTATCAGGCTTTTGAAGGGTTATCCACTTACGAACACCCCCTAAGATTAAGACTACGAACTTGTTTTATAAATATATCTATGGCAATCCTGAAAGGAGTTATTCACACTATGAAATTTATCTGTTCGAAGGCCAACTTACTTCACGGCGTTAATATCGTTTCCAAAGCAGTTCCATCTAAAACCACGATGGCGATTCTGGAATGTATTCTGATTGACGCTTCTGCAAATGAAATTAAACTGACCGCCAACGATATGGAACTGGGAATCGAGACCCGGATCGAGGGCGAGATTCTGGAAAAGGGTATCATTGCCCTGGATGCGAAGATCTTCTCTGAGATCGTCCGCAAACTTCCGGATAATGATGTGGTAATCGAAACCGACAGCAGCCTTAAGACTACGATTACCTGTGAGAAAGCCAAATTCAACATTTCCGGTAAATCCGGTGAGGACTTTACTTATCTGCCTTATATAGAGAGAACGGACTTTGTCACCATTTCCCAATTCACACTCAAAGAGATGATCCGCCAGACGATCTTCTCCATTGCCGACAATGAAAATAATAAACTGATGACAGGTGAATTATTTGAAATCAAAGGGAATCAGCTGAAAGTCGTATCCCTGGACGGACATCGTATTTCTATCCGGCGTATAGAATTAAAAGATACATATGAGGATAAAAAAGTCGTCGTTCCCGGAAAGACCCTTCAGGAGGTCAGCAAGATTCTGTCCGGCGAAGCGGAAGATGAGATCCGTCTGTTCTTTACAGAGAATCATGTGGTGTTCGAATTTGATTCCACCCTGGTGGTTTCCCGTCTGATTGAGGGAGAATATTTCCGGATCGAACAGATGCTTTCCAGTGACTACGAGACTAAAGTCAAAATCAACAAGAGGGAATTCCTGAACTGTATCGACCGTGCGACCCTTCTGGTCAAAGAAGGGGATAAAAAACCCATTATCATTCATATCGAGGATGGGAATATGGAACTGACCATCAATTCCCAGTTAGGTTCTATGGATGAAAATATCGATATCGAAAAAGAGGGGAAGGATATACTGATCGGGTTTAACCCGAAGTTCTTAATCGACGCCCTCAGAGTAATAGATGAAGAGGAAGTGAGCGTATATCTGGTGAATCCGAAGGCTCCGTGTTTCATCAAGGATGAAAATGAAACTTATATCTATTTGATTCTTCCGGTAAATTTTAACGCGGTTAACCGCTGAATAAACAATAATCATACCTGAATAAAGGCGCGGTAAACGCGCCCCTGGAGGAACGGTGGAACAAAAAGCAGTTCCCCCATACCTGAATTAAGGCGCAGTAAATGCGCCCCTGGAGGAACGGTGGAACAAAAAGCAGTTCCCCCATACCTGAATTAAGGCGCGGTAAACGCGCCCCTGGAGGAAAACAGTGGAAATTAAGTTGAGAGAAGAGTATATTAAATTAGGGCAGGCATTAAAAGCAGCCGGCCTGGTAGAATCCGGCGTGGACGCCAAAGAGGTGATTCTAAACGGAGAAGTGAAAGTCAACGGTGAGGTGGAGCGCCAAAGAGGGAAAAAACTCTATGACGGTGACACCGTTTCCTTTGACGGAGAACAGATCGAAATAAAAAAGTAGCTGGTGGAACATGATTATACAATCCATGGATCTTGAAAATTTCCGGAATTACAAGACCCTCCATCTGGAGTTCGATGAGGGGACCAATATCCTGTACGGAAATAATGCCCAGGGGAAAACAAACATACTGGAAGCTGTCTATCTAAGCGGAACGACAAAATCCCACAAAGGAAGCAAGGATCGGGATGTAATCGCCTTTCATCAGGAAGAGTCCCATATCCGTACGATCATTCGGAAGAATGACATATCGTACCGGGTCGATATGCATTTAAAAAAAAATAAAACCAAGGGAATCGCCATCAACGGCATTCCAATCAAAAGAGCCAGTGAACTATTTGGCATCGTCAATTATGTGTTTTTTTCTCCGGAGGATCTGAATATTATCAAAAACGGACCGGCCGAACGCAGGCGGTTTATGGATCTTGAGCTCTGTCAGCTGGATAAATCTTATTTATTCGATCTGACGAATTATAACAGAGCCCTGAATCAGAGAAATAAACTGCTGAAGGATCTGTGGGCCCGGCCGGATTTAAAAGATACACTTTTTCTGTGGGATGAGAAGCTGGTGGAATTCGGGTCAAAGATTATAAACCGCAGGATGGAGTTCCTGGAGCATCTGGGCCCCATCGTGGAGAGAATCCATGGGCAGCTGTCCGGCGAAAAAGAAAAATGCAAACTGGTATACGAACCGAATATTTCTGTCAATGCTTTTAGAGAACAGTTGAAAAGAAATCTGGAAAAAGATATGAAATTCAAGCTGACCTCTATCGGGCCACACAGGGATGATCTGTTGTTCCAAATCAGCGGGATCGATATCCGGAAGTTCGGGTCCCAGGGACAGCAGCGGACCTGTGCGCTGTCACTGAAGTTAGCGGAGATCGAGCTGGTAAAAGAGATGATTCACGATACACCAATTTTGTTGTTAGATGATGTATTGTCTGAATTAGATAGTAACAGGCAAAACTATTTATTGAACAGTATTCACCAAATACAGACGCTGATCACCTGTACGGGGCTGGATGATTTTGTAAATCACCGGTTTGAAATCGACCGGGTATTTCAGGTGGTGGACGGAGTTGTA
This sequence comes from Diplocloster hominis, assembly GCF_032380655.1. Taxonomy (NCBI): domain Bacteria; kingdom Bacillati; phylum Bacillota; class Clostridia; order Lachnospirales; family Lachnospiraceae; genus Diplocloster; species Diplocloster hominis. The sequence goes on from NZ_JAWDIY010000001.1 coordinate 448,467, forward strand.
TACACTTAAGGAGGAGTAATATGAGTTCTGAATACGGTGCAGATCAAATTCAGATTTTGGAAGGATTGGAAGCGGTCCGGAAAAGGCCGGGTATGTACATTGGAAGTACATCCGCAAGAGGGCTGCATCATCTGGTATATGAAATTGTGGACAATGCGGTGGATGAAGCGTTAGCCGGATTCTGTGATACAATTGTGGTAACGATTAATCCGGATAATTCCATTACGGTAATTGATAATGGGCGCGGAATTCCGGTGGGAATCAATACCAAGGCCGGCATACCGGCCGTTGAGGTGGTATTTACCATCCTGCACGCCGGCGGAAAATTCGGCGGCGGGGGATACAAGGTATCCGGCGGGCTGCACGGAGTAGGCGCCTCGGTAGTAAACGCGCTTTCCGAATGGCTGGAGGTCTCCATCTACAGTGAAGGGAAAATCTATAAACAGCGCTATGAGCGGGGAAAAGTAATCTATAAGCTGAAGGTGGTAGGAGAGTGCGAGCCGGAGAAAACCGGTACCACAGTTTCTTTCCTGCCGGATAAGAAGATATTCGAAGAGACAGAGTTTGACTACGATACGTTAAAGACAAGACTCCGGGAGATGGCTTTCCTGACCAAAAATCTGAAGATCGTTCTTCGGGATGAGAGAGAAGAGGAACTGATCGAAAAGACCTTCCACTACGAAGGTGGAATCAAGGAGTTTGTGACCTACTTAAACCGCAGCAAGACGGAACTTTATCCGGATATCATTTACTGTGAGGGGACAAAAGACGATGTCTATGTGGAAGTTGCTATGCAGCACAACGACAGCTATACGGAGAGTACGTACAGCTTTGTTAACAACATCAATACACCGGAGGGTGGAACACATCTGGCGGGATTTAAAAATGCGTTGACCAAGACGTTTAATGATTATGCCAGAAAGAATAAATTGTTAAAAGACAGCGAGCAGAACCTATCCGGTGAGGACATCCGGGAGGGTCTGACGGCGATCATCAGTATCAAGATCGGAGATCCCCAGTTTGAGGGACAGACCAAACAGAAATTAGGTAACAGCGAGGCCAGAGGCGCTGTTGATAATATTGTCACGGAACAGCTGACCATCTATCTGGAGCAGAATCCTACCGTGGCCAAACTGATTCTGGAAAAATCCATTTTAGCCCAGAGAGCCAGGGACGCCGCCCGTAAGGCCAGAGACCTGACCAGGCGGAAAACTGCGCTGGAAGGAATGGCGCTGCCCGGAAAACTGGCGGACTGCTCCGATAAAGACCCGAAAAACTGTGAGATTTATATCGTCGAGGGAGACAGTGCCGGCGGTTCCGCGAAGACAGCCCGGTCCAGGAATACCCAGGCGATTCTGCCGCTGCGGGGTAAAATCCTGAATGTGGAGAAGGCAAGGCTTGACAGGATCTATGCCAACGCCGAAATCAAAGCTATGATCACGGCTTTCGGTACCGGAATCCATGAGGACTTTGATATTACCAAGCTCCGCTATCACAAAATCATCATCATGACGGATGCCGACGTGGATGGAGCGCATATTTCCACCCTGCTGCTGACATTCCTTTACCGGTTTATGCCGGATCTCATCCGGGAAGGCCATGTGTACCTGGCACAGCCGCCTCTTTACAAAGTGGAGAAGAACAAAAAGGTGTGGTATGCCTACAGTGATCCGGAGCTTAATAATATTCTGACGGAAGTCGGAAGAGACGGAAATAACAAGATCCAGCGTTATAAAGGTCTGGGAGAGATGGATGCCGAGCAGCTCTGGGAGACCACCATGGACCCGGAACGCAGAATTTTGTTAAAAGTTACAATGAATGAGGAGGAATCCTCGGAAATTGACCTGACATTTACGACTCTGATGGGGGATAAGGTTGAGCCCAGAAGAGAATTTATCGAAACAAACGCAAAATACGTGAAAAATCTGGATGTGTAGGAGGAAATGACAGATGGAAGACAATATTTTTGATAAAGTGCATGAAGTCGACCTAAAGAAGACCATGGAAACCTCCTACATAGACTATGCCATGAGCGTAATCGCTGCCAGGGCATTGCCGGATGTAAGAGACGGATTAAAACCAGTTCAGAGAAGAGTTCTGTACTCCATGATCGAACTGAATAACGGTCCCGACAAACCGCACCGTAAATGTGCGCGTATCGTCGGTGATACAATGGGTAAATATCATCCCCACGGAGACAGTTCTATCTATGGAGCATTGGTCAATATGGCCCAGGAGTGGTCGACTAGATATCCGCTGGTGGATGGACACGGAAACTTTGGTTCCGTCGACGGAGACGGAGCGGCAGCCATGCGGTACACGGAGGCCAGACTGAGTAAGATCTCCATGGAGATGCTGGCCGACATCAACAAAGACACGGTTGATTTTGTACCCAACTTTGACGAAACAGAAAAAGAGCCTGCCGTCCTGCCGTCCCGTTATCCGAACCTTCTGGTCAACGGAACCTCCGGTATTGCCGTAGGTATGGCGACCAATATTCCTCCCCATAACCTGCGGGAGGTCATTAAAGCAGTTGTAAAAATAATTGACAACCGGATTCTGGAGGACCGGGACACCCAGATCGAAGAATTACTGCAGATTATCAAAGGGCCTGATTTCCCTACGGGGGCTATGATCCTGGGTACCAGAGGAATCGAAGAGGCATACCGCACCGGCCGCGGGAAGATCCGGGTCCGCGCGGTCACGGACATCGAGGCCATGGCCAACGGCAAGAGCCGGATTATAGTAACGGAGCTTCCGTTTATGGTAAATAAGGCACGTCTGATCGAAAAGATCGCCGAGCTGGTAAAAGAGAAAAAGGTAGATGGAATCACTGATCTGCGGGATGAATCCGACCGGGAAGGTATGCGCATCTGCATTGAGCTGCGCAAGGATGTCAATGCCAATGTTATGCTGAATCAGCTCTACAAGCATACGCAGCTGCAGGACACCTTCGGGGTAATCATGCTGGCTCTGGTTAACAACCAGCCGAAGGTTATGAACCTGTCCCAGATCCTGCAGTTATATATCAAGCACCAGGAAGAAGTCGTCACCAGAAGAACCAAATACGAATTAAACAAAGCGGAAGAAAGGGCCCATATCTTGGAAGGTCTGCTGATTGCGCTGGATAATATCGATGAAGTCATCCAGATTATCCGTTCTTCCCAGAATACGTCCATTGCAAAAGAACGTTTGATGGAGAGGTTCTCCTTAAGTGATGCCCAGGCCCAGGCCATCGTCGACATGAGACTGCGTACGCTGACCGGTTTGGAACGGGAGAAGCTGGAAGCAGAATACCGGGAGCTGATGGAGAAGATCGCTTATTTAAAATCTATCCTGGCAGATGAAAAGAAGTTGTTAGGCGTGATTAAAGAAGAAATCATGATCATTTCTGAAAAATACGGAGATGAAAGAAGAACTTCCATCGGGTTTGACGAATTTGATATTTCCATGGAAGACCTGATTCCGGTAGAAAATACTGTGATCGCCATGACCAAACTGGGATATATCAAACGGATGACCATCGACAACTTCCGCAGCCAGAACCGCGGAGGAAAAGGAATCCGCGGAATGCAGACCATCGATGAGGACTATATCGAGGATCTGCTAATGACCACGACCCACCACTATATTATGTTCTTCACCAACAAGGGAAAAGTATACCGGTTAAAAGCCTATGAAATACCGGAAGCCAGCCGTACAGCCAGAGGTACCGCTATTATCAATCTCCTTCAGCTGACGCCCGGGGAAAATATCACCGCGGTTATTCCGATCCGGGAATACAAGGTGGGAAGATACCTGTTCATGGCCACAAAGAACGGAATTGTTAAGAAAACACCGATTACTGACTATGAAAATGTCAGAAAGACAGGGCTGGCGGCCATCAACCTGAGGGAAGAAGATGAACTGATCGAGGTGAAATCCACCAACAATGAGAAAGACATCATTCTGGTGACCAAATACGGACAATGTATCCGCTTTGATGAGAAGGATGTGCGGCCCACCGGGCGTGCTTCTATGGGTGTGATCGGTATGAATCTCTCAGATGGAGACGAAGTGGTCGGAATGCAGCTGAATACTCAGGGAGAATATCTTCTGATCGTATCCGAGTTCGGTATGGGCAAGCTGACCAGAGTGGATGAGTTTAACAGCCAGAACCGCGGCGGTAAAGGCGTGAAGTGCTATAAGATCATGGAAAAGACCGGAAATGTGGTCGGTGTGAAGGCAGTCAACGAGGATAACGAAATTATGCTGATCACCACTGAGGGAACGATCATCCGAATGACCTGCAAGGGAATCTCCAAACTTGGAAGGGTGACCTCCGGCGTAAAACTGATCAATATCGACCAGGAAAAAGATGTATCCGTAGCCAGCATCGCGAAGGTACGGGAAACCTCAGATAAGACCGAAGAGGATGTTCTTAAGCAGCTGGAAGATGAACTGAATAAAGAAGTTTAAAGAAAAAGTGCTCTGCTTGTGGCGGGGCACTTTTTTTGGTGCGCCTGGCGGCGCACGTTTCTAACCGGTGCAAGTCCGGAATCCGCCCGGTAGTGGGAAGGATATAGCCGAAGGCAAGGGTGTCCATTGCGAAATGGAATCTGAAGGAAGCCGG